>DATKRK010000172.1:0-17478 GCA_035532215.1 Pirellulales bacterium
CGAGCCGGGGCGCGGCGCAAAGTTTGTCATCCGCCTGCCCATCACGGCGGCGAGCTGAAACGCCGTTACGCCTAGTGCCTCTTCAAGTCTGAGTTGATAGGTGAGGGTGGCTGGCGGCAGAGCGAAGCGATGCCCCAGGCAGCGGAGGCGTCGGCAAGGCTCAGACCCGGTCGGTCAACAAGTCAACATTGTTCCAGCTCAAGGCAGTATTTGCCCGAAGCGCCAATCATACTCCGAGACGGCGGCGATGGTAGTCGTGCTTCCGGTCAGCACGCTGGGGCTGCGCAAAATTTACGATGTTGGGGCCCGATGCGGGGCCAAGTCTACGTCGATTTTGTTCCGCGCCGCCACAGCCGCGGGCGCTCTTTTACTTAGCCCAGGCATTTATGCCTGGGATCTGCGGGGAAGATTTTACCCCCGATCGTGGGGCGGATCGTGTGTGCCCCGCGAATTCCCAGGCGTAAACGCCTGGGCTAGATAAAAGTTTTCCGGGTTGAGTCATTGAACGAAAGCTGCCCCGTCGTGGCCGAACAAAAACAGGACAAACGATCTCTTTACGGAATCACGATTTTGCGCAGCCCCACGCATCTCGCGAACGAGCCGCCTATTCCACGAGCGCCGCTTCGCGGGCGGACTCGGGCACCGAAACGGCTTGCTGGGCGAGTTGCTCGGCGCGGGCGCGGCGCACCAAAACGTACATGTAGAGGCTGAAGGAGCCGACCAGCAAAAACGGCATCGAGAGCATGAACACGATGCTCGCGCCCCAGGCGTTGATGTGCGCATCGGCCCCGCTGCCCAGCGCCGTCTTGCACATCGGGCAGGCCTCGGCGGCAGCCGCCCAGGTCAGCAGCACGACACAGGCCGCCAGGGCCGCCATCGTTTGCGCGAATCGCCATTGCCGATACTGTCTTGGTTGTGACGTCTGCATGGTTTCAATCATGGAGGGCCGGGCGCCCACTTCGTCCATTTTAGTTTATCCCGCCGGTCACGGGTAGAGATGATATAGCATCAGGTAAATCACCACTCCGGTGACGGAAACGTAAAGCCAGATCGGAAACGTCCAGCGGGCCAGCCGGCGATGCTTGGCTCGCCGGTCGCGAAACCCCAGGTAGATTGTCGCTAGCGCTAGAAACGGCACCGCCGCGGCCAGGAAAATGTGGCTGCTCAAGATGGCGTAATAAGCGTATGAGATCGGCGGCGGCCCGGTGAATTTTTTCATCGCATTGCCGGGCGACAGATGGTAAGTCAGATAGCACGCCAAAAAGGCCACTGAAACGCTGAACGCCGCCAGCATCGTGTTCTTGTGGGCCGTTTCGCGACGCTGCTTGATGAGCGCGTAGCCGATGACGAGCAGCACCGTCGCCGCGGCGTTCAACAGGGCGTTGACGGCCGGCAGATCGCCCACGCTGAAGGCCAAAAGGATCGCAGACGTCGCGAAGCTCAAGAGGCGCCTCCTCCGTCAACCTTCTGCGCCGATTTCTCTTTATCGCTGCCGCCCTCATCGCCAGCATCCAGCAGCGCGCGGACCTTGCGTTCGAACTGCTTGACCTTGTTCGTCTCGCGCGTCGAGTACCAGCCCTCCACGCGGCCGTCGGCGCCGACCAGCACCAGCTTGTCGTTGTGCTCTTTGGTCGCCGGCATCTTCAGCCACTTCTGGCCGAGCTTTTGGATCTCTTCGGCCGAACCGGTGAGGAACTTCCAGCGTTTCCCCTCGGCGCCGAGTTTCTTGGCGTAGGCCTTCAGGTCTGCCGGCGCGTCGGTTTCCGGGTCGACCGTGAAGCTGACGAAGGTGATGTCTTCGTCTTCAAGATCTTCGGCGATGCCCGCGATGCCGAAATTCATCTGCAAGCAGAAGCCGGGGCAGGTGGCGAAGAAATAGCTCGCCGCCCAGACCTTGCCCTTGAGGCGCTTCATTTCGAACGGCTCGCCGTTTTCGTCGGTAAAGGTGAAATCTTCCAGCGGGACCGGCGGCAGCGGCGTCGAGTTCGTCACTTTCGCGACCGCCTCGCCCGCCTCGTTCTTGAGCGGAGCGCTGTCGGCCGCGTGCGCCTGGTAGGCTCGCCAGAACGAATACGAACCGTAGGCGCCCGCCAGCAGCAGCGCCACGCTGAGCCACGCTCGGACTGCAACACTCATCGCCAATCTCTCCTCGCCCCGGTCGGGCGCTGTCTGAAAATTCGCCTTACGCGTAATGTCATGTTCTTTCGAAAAATGCCGCACGCCTCACAGCAAGTCTCCGCTGGTCCGCTGGCCGGCCATCCGCCACGACAGCGCGAACGTGACCGCGGCAAAGGCCAGCATCACGACCCAGCAGGTCGCCAGCGACGGCAAGTCGGCCGGCAATGCCGCGTCGCCGGCGTTCCAGTACAACATACGCCTCAGCCCGGCCACGCCGTAGGTCAACGGGTTGACGCGGATCACCCAGGCCAGCAGGGCCGCGCCCGTCGAGCCGCGCGCATCGGCCGGAAAAAAAGCCCCGGACAAGAGCCACATCGGCATCAAAAACACGCTCATGATCGCGTGAAAGCCCTGCGTCGAATCGAGGCGCCAGGCGATCACGAACCCCAGCCCGGTCAGCGCTAGCGCGATGACAAACGAAAACGCCGCGATCGCGACCAGCGAAACCAGGCTGAACGACAGCCCGATCGAGAGGCCCAGAAGCAAAAACAGCAGCCCTTGCACGAGCGCAATCAGCGTGCCGCCCAAGAGCTTGCCCAGCACCAGCGACCAGCGCGGCGCCGGCGCCACCAGCACCGATTGCAAAAACCCCTCGCGGCGGTCTTCGATGATCGAGATCGTGGCGAAGATCGCCGTGAACAGCAGGATCAGCACCAGCGTGCCGGGGAAAAAATATTCGCGGTAGCTCACTTCGCCGCTGCCGCCGGGCAGCCGGAACGAAGGGCCGAGGCCCGCGCCGAACAACAGCCAGAACAACAGCGGCTGCCCGATCGCGCCGAACACGCGGTTGCGCTGCCGGATGAAGCGCACCCATTCGCGCGTGGCGAGCGTCGCCACGGCCAGCCAGGGGCGCGGCGGCAGCGGCTCGAACTGCGTGTGCGTGCGTTCGGCGACGGCGCTAGCCATGCGCAAACTCCTCGCGCTCGTGCCAGAAGCGGTGGCCGGTGCGGTCGATGAACACGTCCTCCAGAGTCGGCTTGCCGAGCGTGATCGTTTGAATCTCGCCTGGGAAGGCTTCGACCAGCCGGGCGACCAGTTGCGGGGCGTCGGGCCGTTCCAACCGCACGCTGCCGTCGACCACCGCGGCCGGATAATCGAACCGTGCGCGAATCGCTTCGGCAAGCGCCGCGGGATTCTCGGTCTCGATCGACAGCGAGTCGCCGCCGACGCTGGCCCGTAGCGCGTCGGGCGTGCCGAGCGCCACGAGCTTGCCGGCGCTCAAGATCGCCACGCGATCGGCCTTGTCGGCCTCTTCCAACAAATGCGTCGTCAACACCACCGTCACGCCGTCTTCGGCCCGCACCTTTCGCAGATAGTCCCACAGATCGCTGCGGGCGCCGGGGTCGAGGCCGGTGCTCGGCTCGTCCAAGAGCAATAATTGCGGCGCGTGCAGCATGCCCTTGGCCAATTCTACGCGGCGACGCATGCCTCCGGACAGGGTTTCGACCCGCTCGCGGCGCCGGTCGGACAGGCCCAGCCGCGAGAGCATCTCGTCCTGCCGCCGCCCGAGCGCGGCTCCCGACATGCCGTACAAATGGCCCTGATGCCGCAGGTTCTCGTCCACGGTCAGTTTTTTGTCGAGGCTGGGGGCCTGAAACACGACGCCGATCCGCTCGCGCAGCTCGCGAGTTTGCCGCACCGCATCGTAGCCGAGCACTTCGATGCGGCCCTCCTGCAGCGGAATCAAGGTCGAGAGCAGGCGGAACAGCGTGGTCTTGCCGCCGCCGTTGGGACCGAGCAAGGCGAAGATCTCGCCCCGCTCGACTTCCAAATCGAGCCCGGCCAACGCCAGCCGCTCGCCGTAACGATGGACCAGCCGCGATACCGAAATGGCGGCCGAGGCGTTCATGGTCGTTCTCAGGGCAACTCGGGACAGCGCATCATCAACTCCCTCTCCCTTTGGGAGAGGGCCGGGGTGAGGGCGAACTGTTTTCGTGCTTCCCTGCGCGTCTCAGATGCAAAAAAAATTGGCCCTCACCCTAACCCTCTCCCAAAGGGAGAGGGAACCAGAGATCCCTACTTGATCTCTTTTTCCACTTCGGCCTGGCCCTTTTGCACGGCTTTGCCCTCTTCGACCGAACCCGGCTCGTGGGCGCCGCCCTCATGCTCGGCGCCGTGCTCGCCGATCACGGTCATGGTGGCCTGCTTCATTGCGTCGACGTCGGCTTGCTTGCCGACGTATTCCAACCGTTCGGGCGAATAACTGCCGCCGTAGCCGAACATGCCGTGTACGCGGGCGCCGACGTCGGGCACCAGCGCCAACATCAAGAAGATCGACATCATCGAGGCCGGAATCGTCAGCACGTACTTCCAGTTGGCTTCGTACTTGACGTGCATGAAGAACAAAATCACCAGCATCGCCTTGGTGCATGACACCGCCATCATGAACATCCGTTTGACCTCGTGGCGCGCCAGGCTCTGCGGCCAATAGTCGGAATAGGTCAAAAACGAGAGCGTCGTCAGGAAGCACAAGGCGAAGAACACGTAAACGTATTTCGCCATGCCGCCGTGATCGTGGGCGCCATGCTCATGGCCGCCATGCTGCTCGTGCGTTGAAGGGGCGTGCGACATTCGAACCGCTCCAAAAGGTCCGCCGCCGTTCGTCGTCCGAACCGCCAGCGGTGGATTGCTAGAACAAATACAACAACGGGAACAGGAAAATCCAGACCAGATCGACGAAGTGCCAGTACAGCCCGATGTTTTCGATGATCACTGCGTTCGAGGCGTTGAAGGTCATCGTCAGCAGGATGCCGAACACGATCAGGCCGATGATCACGTGGATGGCGTGAAAGCCGGTCAACAGGAAATAGGTGCTGGCCCACATGTTGCCGCCCGGAATGACCACCGGCATTTTGAGCCAAGGATGTTCTTCGTTCAGCCCGCCGTGGTGGGCGTGGGTCTCCGAAAGCGGCATGGGCATGATCTTCGAAGCCAGCAGGGCCAGATCGGCTTCTTTCGTCGAACTGGCTTCGGCCAACAAGTCGTTGAGCAGTTTTTCGCGTTCGGCGTCCGCGGCGGCTTGCTCGGCGCTTTTCTCGGCGCCTTCGCCTGCGGGGGCCGCTTTGAGTTCGGCCAACAACTCGTTCACGCGGGCCCGCACGGCCGAGCCGAAGTAGACGTCGGGCCGTTCGTAGATCCTGCTGCGTGGAGACCAAGGGTAAATGCCGTGCTGGAACTTGGCGTTGTATTCATAGGCCTTGATGCCCAGAAAGATGCTGCCCAGCACGAACGTGCCGGTCAGGAAGTACTTCGCCATCTGCGAATTGTTGTTCCGGGCGTGTTCCAGGGCCAACACGACGGTCACGCTGGACATGAGCAGCACGAACGTGTTGATGGCGCCGATCGGCTCGCTCAGATGGACCGCGTGCGTCAACGGCCAGACGATGGCGCCGAAGCGGATCACGATGAATACGCCGATCAACGCGGCGAAGAACATGATCTCCGTCGACAGGAACAGCCACATGAACAGCTTGCCGTTGGAAAGCGGCAACGCGGGCTGGTAAACGAGCTTGGGCGGATGCCCGTGGTCTGCGTGCGAATCGTGATGGCCGTGAGCCACAGTAGCCATGCGAACAGTCTGCCTATAAAAACGGAAAGCGAATGAATCAACCCAACGAACTAAGCGGCCCCAACATCAGCCACGTCAGCAGCGACGGCAAGTAAACCAGCGAGGCCCGCAGCAACATCCGAGCCGAGCCGTCGCTGAGCCGAAACAGGAACATCGCCGCACATGCCAGTTGCGCGGCGCCGAGCAGCAAGGCCCAGGCGAAATACACGCTGCCCGCGAAGCTGACCATGCTCGGCAGCAAGCTCACCGGCAGCAGCGCCAGCGCGGCCAGCACGGCCTGTCCTCCGGCGCGCAACCCCGAGGGATCGACGACCGGCAGCATTTGCAATCCGGCCTCGGCATACTGCCGGCGGTAGATCCAGGCAATGGCCATGAAGTGCGGGAACTGCCAGAGGAATACGATCAGAAACAAGGTCGCGGCGCCCAGATCGAGCGATCGCCCGACGGCGGCCCAGCCCATCAAAATCGGCATCGCCCCGGCCACGGCGCCGACCATCGTGTTGGCGTGCGACCGCGACTTGAGCGGCGTGTAGATGCAGACGTACAGCACCCAGGTCGCCGCGCCCAACGCCGAGGTGAGCGGGTTGACCAACAACGCCAGGTACAGCACGCCCGCCAACGAGGCTGCCGAGCCGAAGCCCAGCACTTCGCGAACGCTCAACCGCCCGGCGGGCAGCGGGCGATCGGCCGTACGCTCCATCAAGGCGTCGGTTTCGCGTTCCAGCAGTTGATTCCAGGCGCTGGCGCCGGCGGCCACGAGCGCCGTGCCGAGCAGTGCATGGAACAGGCGCCACGGATCGAGCGTGCCCGAACTGGCGACGACGGCCGCGACGGCGACCGTCACCAGTTCGAGAGCTGCAATCTTCGGCTTGGTCAGTTCGACGTAATCGCAGACGCGCTGCCAGGAGAGCAATCGCGAGTCGGCATAGGAGACGGCCGGCATGCTCATCGTGCGGCCTCCCACGTCAGCGTTGACAGGCTGGCGCCGCGAAAGGGCCGGGCGGACAACCTCCACGACCGCAAGGCGACCGTCAATGAGGTCGCCAAAATCAACGAGCCGATCGCGACGTGCCCGGTCGTCACCACCGCTTGCACGGCGCTTTGGCGAGCCACCACGTAAGCGGCCGCCCAGGGATAGTCTGCCAGCCAAGCCGGCCAGCCGTAATTCACCACCCAGGCGCCGCAGCCCAGCGCGACTTGCGCCAACACCAAGGCGGCCAGGAACTGCACGGGGGCGACGACCCAGGCGTCGCCGCTGCGGCGCGAACCGGCCCGAGCAGCCAGCAACAAGGCGTGAAACGCGACCAGCGCGGCACCGAACAAGTGCAAAAACACCGCGGCCCGAAACACGGTCGCATCGGCTTCGAGCGAGACGTGCCGCACTTGCGAACCGAGCACCAATTGAGCATAAGCCAACAGCGTCGTGACCAGGGCCAAACGAAAGACGCGGCGATCGACGACGCCCGAGCCGGGCTCGGCCGCCCTCCAACGCCGCGAAGTGAACACGGCCAACGCCGCGGCCAACGCAAAAAACGCCGGGCCGACGCAGCCGTGAATCTGGGCCAGCACTCGCGCGTCGAGCCGCACCCGCATCCCGCCGAGCACGCCTTGAAAAATCACCAAGGCCACGGCCGCCAGTCCCAAGTGGCGAACCCAGGGCCGCTTCTCGCTTCGATAGAGCGCCACGGACAACGCGATCGTCAACAGTCCGACGAGCGCCGCGAACAGCCGATGGCCATGTTCGATGAACAGGTCCCAGGGGCCGAACAACCAGGTTTGCCAAGGATACAAAAACATGTTGTAGCCGTAAGTCGTCGGCCAGTCGGGCACGGCCATGCCGGCGTCGTAAGTCGTCACCAGGCCGCCGACCCAAATCAGCGGAAAGATCGCCGCGGCCAGCGCCACCGCCAGGCGGTGCGGCCAAGGGCTTTCATTCGGCGGTTGATTCGGCGAATCCTTCAAAACTTAGTCCTTGTCCTGCCCTGAACACTCAGGGTGGCTGGCGGCAGAGCGAAGCGATGCCCCAGCGAGCTTGACTGGCAGTCCTATGCGTTATGTTTCGTAAATCTCTCGACCAGGTTTTTGGGCATCGCTGCGCTCCGCACCAGGCGCCCGCGTTTCCAGCGTCGACGGGCGAGGGCGCCCGTCACTCCAACACTGACGGGCGAGGGCGCCCGTGGCTCCAACACTGACGGGCGAGGGCGCCCGTCACTCCAACACCGACGGGCGAGGGCGCCCGTCCCTCCAACACCGACGGGCGAGGGCGCCCGTGGCTCCAATGCGGCCGGTCGGACATTAGTGATGGCCCCCGTGGTCGGTCTTGCCCTCGCTGCCCGCCGGGGGCGGCTGCGTTTGCGGGTAGTAATCGGTATCGACCTCGGGCGAGCCGTATTCGTACGGCCCGCGATAGACGATCGGCTGCTGGTCGAAGTTGCCGTGGCCCGGCGGGCTGGGGGCGAACCATTCCAGCGAATTGGCGTGCCAAGGGTTGCGGCCGCACTTGGGTCCTAGGAACAGGCTGTACACGAAGTTGGCCGCGAAAATGATCTGTGCCGCGCCCATGCCCAGCGCACAGATCGTGATGAACTGGTTCATCCCTTGCAGATGGGCGAACGTGTCGTAGTGATAAGGATCGGCCAAGCGCCGCGGAAAGCCGCCGGCGCCCAGGATGTGCATCGCGTAAAACGTGCCGTTGAAGAAGATGAACGAAAAGAAGAAGTGAACCTTGCCCCAGAAGTCGTTCATCATCCGGCCGAACATCTTCGGGAACCAGAAGTAGATGCCGCCGAACACGCCGAAGGCGGTGCCGCCAAACAACACATAGTGGATGTGGGCCACGATGAAGTACGTGTCGTGAATGAAAATATCGACCGGCGTGGCTGCCATGAAAATGCCGGACAAGCCGCCGATGATGAACATCGACACGAATCCCAAGGCGAACAACATCGGCGCCGTGAACTGAATCTTCCCGCCCCAGATCGTGCCGAGCCAGTTGAAGGTCTTCACCGCGCTGGGCAACGCGATCATCATCGTCGAGACCATGAAGGTCATGCCCAGGGCCGGGTTCATGCCCGACATGAACATGTGGTGACCCCAGACGATGAAGCCCAGACCGGCGATGCCGGAGATCGAATACACCATCGGCTTGTAGCCGAACAGCGGCTTGCGGGCGAAACAACTGATCATGTCGGAGACCATGCCCATCGCCGGCAGGATCATGATGTACACGGCCGGGTGAGAGTAGAACCAGAACAGATGTTGCCACAGCAGCGGCTGGCCGCCGCCGGCGCCGGCCGAGACGTTATTGACGATCAAACCTTCCGGGATGAAGAACCCTGTGCCGACCACCCGATCGAGCAGTTGCATGAACAGCGCTGCGGTCAACACCGGCAGGGCGAAGGCTTGCAGCACGGCGGTGATGAACATGCCCCAAATCGTCATCGGCAGGCGAAACATCGTCATGCCGGGGGCCCGCATCTGGATGATCGTGGTCATGTAGTTGACCGAGCCCAACATCGACGAGATGCCCACGAAGATCACTCCACACAGCCAAACGGTCTGTCCGGAGCCGCTCGCGGGCGCCGCCGAATGGACCGCCGACAGCGGCGGATAGGCGGTCCAGCCGGCGCCGCCTGCGCCCCCAGGCACGAAAAAGCTGAGGAGCATGCAAATGAACGCCGGCCACATGAACCAGTAACTGAGCATGTTCAGCGTCGGAAACGCCATGTCGTCGGCGCCGATCATCAGCGGGATCAAAAAGTTGCCGAACGCACCGGCCAGGATCGGGATGATCACGAAAAAGATCATCACCGAGGCGTGCATCGTGAACAACATCGTGTAGAACTCGGGCGAGATCTGCCCGCCTTCGCCGGCGAACAGTCGCGGACCGACGATCGGCATGGTCGACCAGGGCCAGGCCAGTTGCCAACGCACGGCCAGCGCCAGCAAACCGCCGACGATAAACCACAACAACGTGGAGAACAAAAACTGGATGCCGATTACTTTGTGATCGAGCGAGAACACGTAAGTGCGCAGAAAGCCCGCCGAATGGCCATGCCCGTGCGCCTGCTCGGCTTCGTGCGCGTGGGCGCCGAACGTCGTAGAACTCATGACATCAAACCTCGTCGATTTTTATATTCCGGGGTCATCCGGCTCTGTTCCATGGAGGAGCGGGCGCCCTCGCCCGTCCGGCATTCGCCGGGCGAGGGCGCCCGGCCCTCCACAGAATATTTTCTTAGGAGGAGCGGGGGGCCCTCGCCCGCCGGGGCTATTCTCTCCGGGCGGGGGCGCCCGGAGCTACAGGCTCTCTTATTCCGAGTCTTCCGACTCTGCTGCGGCCGGTTCCTGGGTGGCCTGTTCTTCGGCCCCCATTTTCTCCAGCCATTGATCAAAGCTCGCCCGACTTTCGATCGTCAAGCGGCCCTTCATTTTGTAGTGGCCCCAGCCGCACAGTTCGGCGCAAACCAGGTCGTACGTGCCCACGTCGGTGGCTCGGAACCAGACCGGAATGCTCATGCCCGGCACCGCGTCCTGCTTGATCCGCAGGTTCGGCAGGAAAAAGTCGTGCAGCACGTCCATGCTTTCCAGTTGCACGAGGATTTCTTCGTCGACCGGAATGTGCAAGTCGTTCACGTGATGGATGTCGTCGGGCGTGCCCAGCTTGCCGTCGGGCCCCGGGTAGCGCAGCCGCCACTCGAACTGCCGCGCGGTGACCTCGACCGTGGGCGCCATGTCCTTGGGCTTGCGCATCTTGACGTCGGCCCAAGCGTTCATCTGGTAGATCGCGATGAACAACAGCGTGGCCGCCGGCAAAATCGTCCACACGACTTCCAGGTTGTGGCTGCCGTGGGTGTACTTGACCGGCGCGCGGTTCGTCTTGGCGTCGTAGCGCCACAAAAACCAGAACAGCACCACCTCGGTGGCGGCGAACACCAGCCCGGTCAGCACCAGAATGAAATTGAACAGGTGATCGATCTGCCAGCCGTGCTTGGAAATGTCGCGCGGCAGCCAATAGCCGTTCGACGGCGCCCAGACGAACAGTCCGATGCCGAGCACGGGTACCAGCAAAAACAGGAGGCTCCAAACTTTTCCCACCGTCGTCCTCGCAGCTACGAATCAGCTCGAAAAATGTTCAGTTACGCAGCGTTTTAGTGCGCGGCGTTTAGTTGCTCGGCGTGTGCGCCGCCACGTGCGTTTCGCCTTCCGCCGGCTCGCTGGCCGATTCGTAAGGCAGCGAACGCACGTAATCGACCAGGCGCCAAATTTGCTCCGGCGTGAACGTCTCTTTCTTGCCGGGCGCCGGACCGGCCCCAGGCATCGGCGTGCCGGAAATGCCCGCATGGATGCGGCGGTAAATGTCCAACGGCCTGCGCCCGCCGCGATAGATGCCCAGCCGTAAGTTGCGCGGCCGCAGCTCTTGCTTGGGCAGCAGCCAACGGGCCATGTCGCCGGCTTGCTTCTTCTCGTTCCAGACGTCGAACAGCCGCTTGTCCGCGGGACTGCCGTCGTTGCCGTCGCCCAAACCGGTCGGGCCGTGACACTTCGTACACTGCGCGTCCTTGTTGAAGAACAGCTTGCGGCCCTCTTCGATCGAGGCGGCCAATTCCTCGGGCGTGCTCGTTTCGGGACGCTCGGACGGACGAATCACGGCCTCTTCGGCCTCGGCCCAGCTATCGATGATCGGCTGCAAGTAAGTCTCCAGCACGGCCGAGCGCGTCGGCTCGATCTCTTCGTCCTGGATCAGCAAGTCGAAGGCCATGTTGCGCTCGGTCTCGCCCCGAATGCTGAGATACTTGACGTACTCGACCAACGCCTCGATCTCGTCGCCCGGCAGCAAGGCGAACGACGGCATGGCCGTGCCCGGAATGCCGTCGACCAAAGTCCGCTTCAGATCGGCCGCGGTCGGCTTGGCCACGAACTCGGTGCTCTTGAACTTGAAGATGCCGCGGCGATAGTCGCGCGGCTGCGGGTTCAAGAAGGCGGCCGTCGGTCCGGCCCCGTCGCCCGTCACGCCGTGGCAGTGGGCGCAGTGCTGGCGAAACAAGCCGAGCTGCTTTTTCTTCAGGCCCTCTCGCTTGGGCTTGGCGAAACCTTGCGTAGGTCCCGCCGCCATCGTGATCTTTTTCAGATCGAGCCCCTTCTTCTCCTCGGCGTTCCACTGTGCTTCGGGGAACACGTACGGTTCGTCGGGCGAGCCGAAGGCCGCATACGTCAGCGTGGAGAGCAACTCCAGCTTCTTGATGTTCGCCTCTTTCGTCGCCTTGTCGTCTTCGTCCGCCTCGCGGCCGGTGACGCGGAACTCGTCAGGGCTGTGCGAATCCATCGCATCCAGGATGTCTTGGATGTTCGTGCGAAACTGCGGCGGCTCGACGCTCGTCGAACAGCCGCTGGAAATCGCCAAGCCGAGCGCGGCCCACAGGCCCCAGGCCGCTCGCCGCCGCAGGAACGTTGCCGCAGTCAAAAATCGTGAGTCCATGTTCGACATTTCGCGTCAGATGACTTCTTACTTCTTGAACAAGCTGGCAGGGACTTGGATCACGCCCAGGTCGTTGTCGCCGGGCTTGATTTCCAGCTTGAACTTGCCTTTCTTCCACTCGGGCTTCGCGGCCAGAAACCTCGCCGCCTCTTGCCAGACCTGAAACTCCCACGTGCCGGCCGGCAGGTCCTTGATCTCGAACGAGCCGTCATCGCCCGTGACGGCCGCATACGGGTTATCGCGAGGCAGGACATAGCCCCGCATCCAGGGATGAATGTTGCAGGTGACCGGGATCGGTGCGTTTTGCTGTTTGTTGAAATGATGATCGGCCTTCTGGCCCGAGGCGATCAGGGGGTTGAACGGCGCGTCGCCCAAGGGCGAGATCGCGCTGTTGTGGCTCGCCGGGTCGGAGTTGTGCAACTCGATCGTTTGCGAGGTCCGCATGACCAACACGTGCGGCTCGAAGCGGCAGTGCTTGTTGTCCAACACCACCGTGGCGTCGGCCGTGGCTTCGTACTCGGGATTCACCGGGACCTTTTTGCTGGCCAGGTAGATCACCACGTCTTTCAGGCCGCCGTCGTCGCCGACCACGATCGACTCGTTGAACACCGGGTGCTGCGTGCAGACCGGGTCCTTGCTGGTGTCGATCGCTTCGCGGGCCGGCGCGCCGCCTTCGTACACGAAGCGGCCTTTCAGGTTGCCCCAGCCGGCCGGTTCGGCCGAGGGCGCCGCCTCGGCGGTCTGTTCCTCCTCGGCCGCCTCGCCGCCGCCTTTGCGGATTTCGTCGACCAGTTGCGGATTCGGCTCCGGCTCGGCGACCATCGCCACGCTGCGTCCGCAGCCGGCCAGCGTGGCCAGCAGCAACATGGCCGCCACGAGATCCGGCACTTGCCATTTAGGGTTCATAGGCATATCCGCAATTGTCGTCAGTTTCGAGTCGAAAGTTACTAGTTACGGTCAGGCCCAGGCATTCATGCCTGGGAATTCGTTTATCGCGCACCCGTTTCTCCCGATTGGCGCCTCGCTGCCGCCGGCGGCGGCAGCGAGGCGCCAATCGGGCGCCGGGGGTTTAAACGGCTTACGGATCCCAGGCATAAATGCCTGGGCTACGTAAAAAATGGAGCATCGACGCCATCTTGAACTTTCAAAGTGCTAGCGTGTGAATTGTGTAGAACAACGAGGGCTGCGCCCATTGCGACTTTGCGTTCATACTCTCGATCCTCAATCGCCTGCGGTTCGTATGCCGCTATTTCTTTTTCTCGAACAACGACGGCGAAACCTTGATCACGCCCAGGTCGTTGTCGCCCTTTTTGATCTTCATTTCGAACTTGCCCTTCTTCCAGGCCGGCTTCGCCGATAGATAGCCCACTTTCTCCTGCCAGACCTGGAACTCCAGTTCGCCAGCGGGCAGATCCTTCAACTCGAACTTGCCGTGCTCGTCGCTGACCGCGGTATAGGGATTGTCGCGGACGACGATGTGGCCCTTCATCCAGCCGTGGATGTTGCAGCTCACTGGCACGGGCGCCTTTTGGATCTTGTGGAAGTTGTAAGTGACCATGCTGCCTTCGGAAATAAGCGGATTGGTCGGCACGTCGCCCAGCGGCGCCAAGTTGCTATTGTGACTGAAGGGGTCGGAATTGTGCAGTTCCAGCGTCTGCGAAAGCCGCATCGCCAGGACGTGCGGCTCGAAGCGGCAGTGCTTGTTGTCGATCACGACCGTGTCCTTGGCGGTCTTCTCGTAGTCGGGATGGACTTTCACCTTCCTCGTACTGACGTAGATCACCACGTCCTTGATGCCGTGGTCCTCGTCGTTGACGATCAGTTCCTCATTGAACACGTCGTGCTTGAGGCACAGCGGCTCCTTTTCCACGGGGATCTTTACGAGCTCCGGGGCCTTGCCGCCGTAGACGAATTGGCCTTTCAAGTTGCCCCACTCGGCCGCTCCCGCCGTCGTCGCATATCCGACCGCCAACAGGGCGGCCGCCAGAATTCGCGTCGTGGATCGCAACATGTCGAGAATCTCCTGAAGAGCGTTATTTGTATGGTTTCGGTTCATCTTATCGGGAAAATCGCCTGCGTGCGGAGACCTGAACCGGGGGGCTAACGCCCCCCGCTCGCCTTGGCCCAGCTAGCCTCCGCTCGCCCTGGGTTGCGGTTTGGCGGTTTCGTCGAGGGCCGCCTTTTCGGCCTCCGCCGGCGGCGGCTCCTTGACCATCGACTTGATCGAAGTCTGACGTTTCATGTAACTGTCGAAATTCAACAACAACTCGACCACGTCCTGCAAGGCGTCCTCGCTCGTGCCGGCGATATACTTCGTGCGAATCGATTCGTTCGGGTCGTTTTGCGGCGGGAAGTTCACCGGCATGCCGGTGTACGGCAGCTTGACCTGCGGATGCGCCAGCCATTCCTTCAAGTAGTCGGGCCGCAGCCGCTGATAGATCCGGTCCAGGTTCGGCGCCATGTCGGCCGCCAGGCCCTTGGGCTTGTAATCGCCCAGCATGTGGCACTTGACGCAGTAATTCTTGCCGTCGGTCACCAACTCCAACGCCGTGCCGAACGTCTTGGCCTCGTCGCTCGAAAGCGAATCGCCGCCGCCGGGCAGGTGGTATTCATAGGGGTAGTCCGCGTTGTCGACCGCCGCAAAATAACGCACCAACTTGTCGGCCTCTTCCGGCGACATGTTGAACCGCGGCATCCGCAGCACCACCGCCGGACGCAGCGGGAACGGATCGAGCAGGAAATCGCGCAACCAGCCGGTTTGCACCTTCTGGCCTTCGCGAATCAAGGGCGGCGGCGCCCAGCCCCAAACGTCGCTCGGCTTCACGTTCGGATTGTTCTTCTTGCCCATCTCGACCGCTACCGGGTGCAGATAGCGCGAGAAGTCGCCGCCTTGATAGGGACGCACCTTCAGCCGATGCGCCTCGGGCACCGGCACCTCGACGCCGCCCACCGCCCAGGTCTCGCCGTTGATCGCCGCGGGCTCCCAGAGCGAGAACAGATACAGCGGGTTGCCGTCGTCGTCCTCTTGCACTTCGGGGTTCGGCATGCCGGAAATGACTGCATGACCCATGCCGCGCTGGTCGACATCTTTCGAGGCTGCCAATTCCGCAGGCGTAAAGTGCGGCTTCAGGAAGGCATAATCGGGAATCGCCGGCGGCGCCTCGAATTCGTCGGGCTTGTACTCGAACTCCCAGGTTTCCATCTTCACCGTGTGGCAGCCGACGCAGTTGTACTTGGCCAACAGTTGCTCGCCCTCGACGATCGCCTTGCGGCGCGGCGTGGAGTGATAGACGTATTTGGCCGCCGGCGGCTCGGCCACCAGGCCCAGCACGAACGTCATCACGTTTTCGATGTCTTGTTGCGTGAGGTTGAACTTCGGCATGCGGAGCCGGTCGGTGTACGACTTGTTCTCCGTCATCTTGAAGTCGTAACTGCGCGGCTCGCGCAGCTTCTGCCAGATGAAGCCCTCGCGCTCGTGGTTCAAGAGCGCCTCGACGAAGAAGCCGGTGTCCTGGTCCATCTCATCGGGATCGAGCGCGTGGTGCTCGCCTTCGCCTTCGGCCGCGTGCGCGCCGTGGCCGTGCTCGCCCGAGGGCGGCTTCTCGCGGAGGTATTCCAGAATCTGCTCGAAGGCAAGCCTCGAGGTGTCTTTGCGGCCCCAATCGGCCAAGCCGGTGCCGATCGGCTTGGCGTCCTCGAAGCCCGGAATGTCGTGGCAGCCCGAGCAGCCCAGCCGGCCAATCGTTTGCCGGCCGACATACAATAGCTTCTTGCGTTGCATCGCTTCGGGCGAGTTGTCTTCGCCTTTGAGCAGCAGCTTCTCGTCGACCTTCAACTCGGGCTCGGCGTCGTTGGGAATGCCTTCGCGGAGATAGACCTTGGCCCGGCCCTTGCTGAACGAGCCGAGCAGGTAAGTCTCGGTCAATTCATCGAGGGCTTTCACGGCATCGGCATCCAGCTCCGGCACTTCCTCCGGCTTCCATGCTTCCTGCGAAGCGAGCAGGTAGGCCGTGATGTCGGCCGCCGGGTCGGAAACCTTTTTCGGGTCTTTCTCGTCGACGATCGACGTCAGGTACAAATTCGGCATCACGGTCCGGGCGTGATAGCGATTGGGTTCGAGCACCCAGCTATAGAGCCACTGCTTGCCGTTGTCGCTATCGAGCTTGGCGCCGATCCGCGACAGCTCCGGGCCTTGCGTTTGCTTCGCCTCGGGGAATTCCTTGTGCTGGTGGCAGGCCAAACAGCCGCGGACCTGGAACAGGTGTTTGCCGCGCTCCGCCGAAGCTCCCTCGGTGATGTTCTTCGGCGGCTCGGCGTACTCGAACGGTTGGCTGTAATGCAGCAAGTATTCGGCCACCGACCGCACTTCGACCGGCTCGAACTTCTTGGCGTCTGCCAGCCCCTTGCTTTCGGTCGGAACTGCGTGGCCGCTCAGGTGGGCGGTCGGGTCATTCCGGACGTCGGTTTCCAGGTGATCCCAAAGGCCGAAGAACCGGGGCATCTTGGTCGAGGGACGGAAGTTCGTCGGATTGTTGATCCAGCTATACAAAAACGGCAGATCGACCTTCTTGGCCACGGACCGCAGGCTCGGGCCGACTTTGCGATACTGGCCCGGCGTCTCGTCGTCGGCGCCGAGCATCTTGCCCAAGGCCAGCGAGTCGGCTGACAAGCGAGGCTCGCTGGCTTTGGCCGCTGCTTCGTCGTCTCGCTCGCCCTCTTCGGTCTTCGCCGGCGCGACCGACTGCGCGATCAGTTCGGCGAGCAGTTTGCGAGTCGCCGTTCGTTCTGGGTGGGCCGCGACCGCGTGGGCAAGTTGTTTTTCGCGATCGTTGAGGTTTGGATCGGTCAACAACTGCTGGGCGGCGGCGAAATAGGCCGGTTCGGTTCGCAGGTCGGGGCCGCGGCGCTTGTTGGGGCCGTCGAAACCGTTGATCTCATGGCAGCCGAAGCAGCCGAACTTTTCGATCGTCGTGTATCCGGCCATCAAATTCGCCGCCGGCGGATCGGGGAAGCGTTCGCTCGGTTCCAACTCGGCCACGTCGTGATGGCACTTCAAGCAGGTGCTCTCGGCGAACCGCTTGGAGGGCATCGGAAAAATCCAGTGGTGGTTGTTGAACCAACCGTACTTGCCGGTCCACTCTTCGTTCTGGGCGGGCGAATTCGGCGTGTGCGAGGCCCACTTGAACGCCGTGGCGCTGCCCTGTCCGTCGTGGCAGATCGTGCAGCCGACGTCGCCCGACTTGTGCGGGCTGAGCGA
>DATKRK010000173.1:0-3473 GCA_035532215.1 Pirellulales bacterium
TTTCCATCGAAGGCTTCGACGGCTTCGTTACCTCCACCGCCGCTGGTGATTACTTCCGGCTGGAGCGACCAGTTGCCGGGCGGGCCCTTCACCCGCTGGGAAACCAACACCTTTCCACGGCGCACTGAATAATCCGGGCTAGGGGCATCAAGGCCCCTCGAGCTTCGGCAACTCGAGCGCGCCTTCGCCAATGCCGGGCGGGTCGGTCGACGCAAGCGGAACTTGCCAGCGGACGATCCGCGAGGCGCCCGGTCCTTCGTCCGCCTCGCCGGCAAAACCGACGTCGGTGCGGACCAGGCCGGCGACTTGAATCGACTCCTCGGCCGCCGCCAGCACTCGGCCCTGCGCGGCCTCCCACAGAGCCAGCGGCGCGTCGCGCGCGAGCACCGAGCCCTGCCCCGACCAGGCGAGTTGTTCTACGAGCGGACCTGGCGCCGAGTCGCCTCGGAATAAAAACAAGCCCTTGCCTTCGGCGGGCACGAATGCGCAATTCGAGGCTTGGATGGCGATGCGGCCCACGGCATCGTCGAGTTCGCCATAACGGCACTCCATCAAGCCTGCCGCCCCTCGCAAGGTCAGATGCGACATGACCAGGCTTACCGGCTCGTCGGCTTGCGGCGCTGCTTCGAGCACCAGCAGCGGGCCGGGGCCGAGGTGCAAGACCTGACTCAGTTCGAAGCTCAACGCCGCGTCGCCCCGGCAGCGAACGGCGGACGACACTCGGTGAAACACGCAGCGCTCCAGCGATAGCGATCCGGTCGGCAGCTCGAGCTCGGCGCCGTCGGCCGCCGGTCGGCCCAGCCATTCGACGGCCGCCGGCAACTGTTGCGCGCGAGAATTGCCGCCGGCGGCCGATTGGAACGAACAGCCGACAAAGCTGGCTCGCAGGGCCCGCAAACGGATGATTGTCGGCAGCCGGCTCTTACTGGTCGCTTCCGGAGGGCCGCCCATGAAATCGACGTTTTCGAAGCGCACGTCCTCGACGTCTATCTCCAGGCCGCCTGGCGGGACGATCACGCGCGGCCGTCGACCGCCGCGGCCGCGGACCGTCTGGCCGGCCGACAGCGCCAATTCGGCCAGGCGTTGCGGCTGATTGGATGCCAGTTCGAGCACGTTTTCCGGCGGCGTCCACGAGGCTTGGACCACGTCGGCCCTCGGGCTCGTTGTACGATCCGTCCGCTCGACGCGGTCCGGCTGAATTCGTCCAGGTTCGACGGCGCCGCCTGGCAGCACGGCGAGTTGAGAAATTCCGGCAGGCTCTGCGGCCGGGCGGTTGGCGCGGTTCAACCAAGCAGCCGTCAGCGGCCACACGCCGACGGCCAAGGCTGCCAACAGGCCGGCTGCCACGACCGCTCGGGCGCCGAATCGAGACCGCTGGGCGGAAACCGCCGCGATCGGCGAGGAAAGCCGGAACGAATAGCCGAAACGACGCACCGCCTGGACAAGTTCGCGACGCCCCCTGCGAGACCCGGCGCCGAGATGCTCAAGGATGGCTTGGAACGAGCCCGGCCGTCCTTGCGGCTCTCGACAAGTAGATTGGGCGATGGCCTCGGCCAAAGCCGCGTCGACGTCCGGTGCAATCGACCGGATGTCGGCGATTTTGGCCGTCTGCGCGGCGCGGACCTTGGCTAATCCCGTTGCGCCGGGAATGGCCGGCCGCCCGGCCTGCAACTGCCACCAGAGACAACCGCAGGCGTAAAGATCGCCCGCGCGGTCGGCCGGCCCGCCCGTCGCCACGCGTTCTGGGGCGAGACCATCGAACGCTTCCGGCGGCAATTCGGCATGCCCGAAACCCTCTTCGGGACGAACGGCGGGCCGCAGCCCCGGTTCGGGCAGCCAAACCTGGCCCTGAGCGTCGAGCCAAAGTTGTCCGGCGTTCAGACCGCCGTGGACGATGCCGCCTTGCTCGCAGACGACCAGCGCTGCGAGCATTTGCCGGGCGATATCGGCGACCGCCGCAGGGGGAAAACGGCCGTGGCGCGTCATCCACTCGGCGGCCGTTTGGCCGCGAACGTCGCGTGCCACGGTCCACATCGTATCGCCCTCGGCGCCGTGCGCGACGACTGGCAACAAGCGGCACTCCGGCGGCAGCTTCGCGCTCAGGCGGACCAAAGTCTTGAGCCGGCGGTAAAGTTCGGCCGCATCATGGGCCGCGACTTCGAAAAGCGTCAACCGAACCCACCGTCGGCTCTCGAGATCCCAAGCCCGATAGACGCGAGCATAGCCCGGCGACCGCAGCGGCTCGTGGATCGCCGAGCGTCCGACCAGCAAGCCCGATCCGCGGCCCGCGTTGATCTCGACGGCCTGATAAGGCGTCAGAATCCGTGCTTGAGCCATCGCATCGACCCAAACCGACTCGAAGGCCGGCAAGTCGCGAACCAACCGCCGCACTCGGCCGCCCACGGCGCGCACCTGCTCCTCTCGGGCCAGTCCGAGCCGAGCCAATAGATCGACCAATCCTTGAGGCGGCTGCTCCTTCACGGACGGGTTGCTAACACAAACCGCCGCCGCCGGCAAGATCACTCGATTTCGAGGATCACTTCCACTTCGGTCGCGATATTGCCCGGCAGCGAGCCCATGCCGACCGCACTGCGAGCGCCGACGCCGTCATCTTTGCCGAACACCTCGGCGAACAGCTCGCTGAAACCGTTGATGACGGCCGGGTGCTGCTGGAAATCGGGCGTGGAGTTGACCATGCCCAAGGTCTTGATCACCCGCTTGACCCGGTCCAGGCTGCCGAGGTTCGAGCGCAGCGACGCCAGAATGGCCAGTCCCGTTTGCCGGGCGGCGTTGTAGCCGTCCTTCTGGTCGAGATCGGCGCCGACGCGCCCGCAGATCATCGAACCATCGGTTCGCAAGGGGCCGTGCCCTGACACGTAGCACAACTTGCCGACGATCACCACCGGTTTGTACACCCCGGCGGGTTTCGGCGGAGGCGGCAATTCCAGTCCCAGTTCTTGGATTCGCGCTTCGGCACTCACGATGGGTAAACTCCCTTGCGGACGCTAGTTCGGACAGCAGGCTGTTTTCGACACGCCGGCGCGATTTTAGCGGTCGAAGGGCGGGTCGTCTAGCAAGTGGTAGAATCCTCCTCTTTCATTGTCAGGTAGTGGCGGATAAAATTCTTGTATCGCGCCCTTTCCCCGTCGTGTGTTGCCGTGTCCACGCCGATCAAAGCTGACGCCAGCGGTGCGGTGACGCTGCCCGCCGAACTGTGCCGTGCCGCCGGCCTTGCGCCGGGCGCCGATCTCGTGGCCGAAGTCGAAACCGGCCGGATTGTCGTGCAGCCACCGCAGCCCTCGTTGGCTGAGCGCATCGTGGCTCGCGCCGCAGCGCTGCCGCCAGGCGCCTTGGATTCTCTGCCCCATGATCTGGCCGCGCAGCACGACCACTATCTGTACGGAACGCCAAAGCGGCCGGAGTGAGCGGCGATGGGGCCGAGCGTTTTCGCCGACACGTTCTATTGGCTGGCG
>DATKRK010000174.1:0-21483 GCA_035532215.1 Pirellulales bacterium
CGCCTCATCGGCCGGCAACAAACACATTCCTTGTGCGCTCACGGTCACAGCCTCCTTGCTGCCTTGGTGGGTTCTTTTCCAAACCCCAAGGTACTCAAGGACTGTGACTTGCGCCTATTTCAACGGTATTGGGCTTAGCCCGGATTATTCATCAGCCCACACCAACCCGAAGCGCCAGCGAGGCGGAGCAACGCACTGACCTCGCTGGCGCTTCGGGTTTGTATGGAGCGCTTTGTCAAGTAATAGCTGGGCGGATGAATAATCCGGGTATAGCAGAAAGCGGCTGACCTCGGGTTTGGCACGGCAAATGCCTTGGGGGGCCTTGGAAAGCGTCCAAAAGGCAAATTGCCCCCAAGCGACCCCACTTCAGAAGTTGCCAACTTGTAGGAGAGACACGTGCCCCGCGCTCGAAAGCCATCGATGAATCTGAAAACGTTTCTCAACGTTCCGTCTCCGGAAGAAATTCAAAGCCGCGCCGCCAAGATTCGGAAGGACTGGACGCCTCGGCAGCATCTGAAACGCTCGCTGGCGGCTGCCCCGCTGGAAGTCGTGGAAATTCGCAGCCACGGCCGGCGTCGCGGTTTTTCCGAAGATTGGTAGGCGCCGCAGTAAAACGAATGCTGTGAGCGGGTTGGGCGCGTCGAGCGTGCGAAACGGCTCACTCGTTGATTGACAGTCGGTCGCAACCCACTTACATTTCAGTTGGGATCGGTTTGGTTGCGGCTACGACAGCCCTTGTTCTGAATTGTTTCAGAGTGAGGGCTTTCGTCGTCTTAGGGCTTTCTGGGGCGCTGCATCTCAAATCCAAGTCGGGCGCGCCGGCACGTTTGCGCCTATGCCGGAAGCCCGCCGTCTCCGCATGGGCGACCTTCGAAAATCCTTGGAGAAACACTGTGCCATCCGTTCTTGTCATCGATGACGATCGGTCGGTGCTCCATGTCTGCAGGCAAGTTTTCAAAGATACCGAGGTCGGCGTTCTGGTGGCGAACACGGGCGCCGAAGGGCTGGCGACCTTCGCCGAGAGCAAACCGGACGTCGTGATTCTCGACATCATGCTGCCCGACCAGTCGGGGTTGGAAACCTTCGAGCAAATCTCGCGATTGGATTCGAAGGCCCCCGTGATTTTCATCACGGCCGGCGGGACGAGCGACACGGCCATCGAGGCCATGAAGCTCGGCGCCTACGATTATCTGCTCAAGCCGCTCGATTTCGGCAAGGTCCGCGAGCTGGTGGAGCGGGCGTTGGAGATCCGCCGCTACATGCACGTGCCGGTGCGCGTGCCCAACGCCGCGCAGGAAACGTCCGACGCGTCGGACATCTTCGTCGGCCGCTGTCCGGCCATGCAAGAGGTTTACAAGGCCATCGGGCGCGTCGCGCCGCACGACGTGACTGTGTTGATTCGCGGCGAGAGCGGCGCCGGCAAGGAACTCGTGGCTCGCGCCATTTACCATCACAGCACGCGCGCCGCGGGACGTTACCTGGCGGTGAACATCGCCGCCATCCCCGAGACGCTGTTGGAAAGCGAGCTGTTCGGTCACGAAAAGGGCGCCTTCACCGGCGCCGACAGCAAGCGCATCGGGCGCTTCGAGCAATGTTCCGGCGGAACGCTGTTCCTCGACGAAGTCGGCGACATGACTCCGCTGGTGCAGAGCAAAGTGCTGCGGTTGCTGCAAGAACAGAAGTTCGAGCGCGTCGGCGGCAGCGAAACGATCGCCACCGACGTCCGCGTGCTGGCCGCCACGCATTGCGACCTGGAAAAGATGGTCGCCGACGGAGACTTCCGCGCCGACTTGTACTACCGGCTGAACGGCTACACCATCAAGCTGCCGCCGCTCGCCGATCGCGGCGACGACGTGGTCATCTTGTTGGAACATTTCCTGGCGCGATTCGCCAAAACGCTGGGCAAAGACGTGGAAGGCATCACGCCCGAAACGCTCGAGTTGTTATTGAAGTATCCCTGGCCGGGAAACGTGCGCGAGTTGCAAAGCGTCGTCAAACAAGCGCTGCTGCACGCCACCGGGCAGGTGCTGCTGCCCGAGTTTCTGCCCGAGGAAATCCGCTGCTCGCGAAAGCCTGCCGCTTCGGCGCGAAACCGGCAGTCCGGGCTGCAGGCCCTGGAGTCGTTCGTCGAAGAGGCCCTGGATACGGGCGGCGAGGAAGTCTATGCGGAAGCCGTGGCCAGGCTGGAAAAATTCCTGTTTACCCGCGTGCTCAGCCACACCGCCGGAAACCAGTCGCAGGCGGCGAAGATTCTGGGCATTACCCGAGGCAGCTTGCGCAACAAAATCCGTCTGCTGAAAATCAGCATCGATCAGGTCGTGAGCGTGGACAGCGCCGAGGTAGAGGACGACGAGGATGCACCAACGCAAGTGGCTTCGCATGCAACGGCCGGTTGAGCGAAGCCGGAGCGCCGACGAAGCGGCCGTGCTTGGTTCGAGAGCGATCAGCGTGACGCTTTCGGCGTCATCGACAAGCCGGGCGAATCCGGCCGCACGGCTCGACTTGCGAATGGCTTCGGCGGACGTCTTGGCGGCATGGCATTTGCTAGTGAGGTGCTCGTCTTTTCGAGAGTTGAGTCAGGGCAACCTTGGTTGCACTGCTGCACGCAGGTCAGGACATTGCTATGGTAAACGGAACTGTAGCCCATCTACGTTGCGCCCCGTCCGCGGCCATCGGTCCGGCTCGCTCGCGCAGTCGACAGGATTTACGCAAGCCCGCAATCACGAACATGCGACCGAAATCTGATGCCGTCGGCGAAGTCGAAACGCGGACCCGCTTGCGAGTGGCGGTCGCCGACGACGACCCCGACGTCCGCGAAGTGCTGGCCAAAATGCTCCGGGCCTTGGGCCACGAAATGGCCTTTGAGGCGGCGACCGGGCGCGAACTGGTCGAGCAGTTTCTGGCCCTCGGCGCCGATCTGGTGATGACCGATATTCGAATGCCCGACATGGACGGCCTGGACGCCGCGGGGTTGATCTATCGCAATTCGGCTACGCCGATCATCCTGCTCTCGGGGCATTGCGACCGGGCGCTAATCGAACGCGCCGAAGAGAATCACGTCTTCGCCTATCTGCTCAAGCCGATCACGCAACTCCAACTGGAGCCCGCCATCGTGCTGGCTATGCGCCGGCAGGAAGAGTTTCGGGCCTTGAAGCATGAAGCCGATGATTTGCGTCAGGCCCTGGCCGACCGCAAACTGATCGAGCGCGCCAAGGGCCTGCTGATGAAGCACCTGAACCTCGACGAGCAAGACGCGTTCCGCAAGCTGCAAAAGCTGGCCAGCAGCAAGAACAAAAAGCTGGTGGAAATCGCCGAGATGGTGCTGACGATGGCGGAAGCTCTGAATGGGTAGGCGATTTCGAATCGATTGGCGGCCATGAAGGGAAAGGCTGATTCGCAGAAGACTCATCTGAAGGCGGGCGTCGTGCCGCGGACGTTCATCGATCATTTAAATCACGAGATCCGCTCTCCGCTGACGGTCGTCGTCGGCATGGCGGAGTTGTTGTCGCTGTCGTCGCTGTCGGAGGAACAACGGCAGTATCTTGCTACCTTGCGACAGGCCACCGACTCGATCCTGCGGCTGATGGACTTTGCAGTCGATTTCAGCCGCCTGCAGGCCGGCTCGCTGGCGTTGCGAGACGAGCCGTTCAGCTTGAGAGGCGTTTTGGATCAGTTCCGGCAGTCCGCGCTCTCTCAGCGCCCGACGCCGGCTCTCGAGATCGAAGTGCAACCCGAGGCGCAAGACGCGCTCCGAGGCGACGGCGCCCGGCTGCGGCAGGTGCTGACCGAGTTGGTCGCCTACCTGGCGGAAGTTTACCGCATTCAGCGAATCAGCCTGCAAGTGACCGCCGGCTCGCCGGCCTCGCACGACGCGCGCCTGACCTTCGCCTTCGTAGCGGCAGATCGGTCATGTCCGGCCGCGGAAGACGGGGAAGACGGGCAGTGGATCGCCTGCTCGGAAGACATGCTGAACCGCCGTCATGGACTGGAGTTGGCGGTAGCGGCGGGCTTGGCGAAGGCCATGAACGGCGCCGTCTGGATTGCGGCCCAGGCCGACGCTCCGATCGCGGCCCGCTTCACGGCCGCCTTCGAACGGTCGGTCGAAAGCGAAAGTCTCAAGCAACTCTTTGCCCCCACTGCGGCTGCACAAAGCCCAAACTCGCCAGCGCCGAGGCGAATCCTGCTGGCCGAGGACGTCAAACCCAACCAGCAGATCATTGGTTCACTGCTGCGGCGCCGCGGGCATGCCGTGTCGATCGTCTCCGACGGCGCCGAGGCCGTGAAGGCTTTCGAGCGACATCCGGAAAGTTTCGACGTGGTCATCTTGGACCTGGAGATGCCGGTCATGGACGGCCGGCAAGCCGCGGCGGAAATCCGCCGCCGCGCTTCGGAACGACCGGTCCTCATCGTAGCCCTGACGGCGCATCGCATCGATGGCGCTTCGAAACAGTTGCTTCCGGAACACTTCCATGCGGCGCTTGGCAAGCCGATCGACGCCGAGCGGCTGTTCGAAGCCGTCGAGTCGGATCATACGCGCCCGGCGCCCTCAATGGCTTGCGATTCCGCAACGACGCACGAGGCCTCGGGCGAACCGGCCGCGGTCGATTACCGAGCCGCGCTCAAGCGGTTGTGCGGCGACGAGCGGCTGCTGGACGATCTCGTGCAGTTCTTCCTGGACGATTCGCCCGAGTTGCTCTGCGAGGCCCGTGCGGCGATCGAACGCAACGACGCCAAGGCCCTGGAACGCACGGCGCATAGCATCCGCGGCCTGGCCTCCAACTTCGGCGCCCACTCGACGGTCCAAGCCGCGGCGGCGTTGGAACAAATCGGCCACGACGCCGAGTTGGACGCCGCCGAACGCGCCTGCCAGACGCTGGAGGCCGAAATCGGCCGGCTGATGGCAGTCTTGGAGGACCGCCTGAAGCTGACGCGTTCCGCGAGCTTGGACGCGCGCGGTTCTTAGCGCCCGAAGTAGACCAATCCAACCAGGACTGGCCTCCGAGGCGAGGAAGCCGGTCAAACGTGGATCACCTTGTTCTCCGCGGGCGCCGTCTCGCCTTCGACGAGGTCCGCGTCGTGGGCGTGCTGGATGGCTTCTTCGGTGCTCGTCGGATCGACGGCGCGGCAACTGGCCGTGAGCCGTTCGGCCAGCTCGCGCAGCTCTTCCTGCCACTCGGTCGCCATCATGCCGGCCGGCGTGACGGCGGAAAACTCTTCGCAGAGCAGAATCAGCCGCAGCAGGTGGCGGAAGACGATGCCTTCCTGCTTGACCAGATCGCGGGCTTTGACGTAGTTGTTGAAATTGCCGGCAAATTCGAGCAATTCGCCGGCGCACCAGACCGGCTGCGTTTCGACGTCGGAGACTTCGGGGAACAAGGCGTCGAACAACAATCGCAGTTTCTCGGCCAGCACGACCGGCCGCTGCGGCTCGTCGTCGTAGCGGTCGCCTTCTTCCTCGTCTTCGCCGGCGTCGGGCGCGCGCGGCGCCGCGATCAGCCCGCGTTGGATCAATTCGGAGTCGAGACGCGTGGTCGCCAGCGGTCCGAGAGGCAAATCGAACGGAACGCGCACGTATTTCAATAAGGGCCGCGGCAAGCCCAGCACGCTTTCCAGAGCTTGCAGCCGCTCGTTGCGATCCGCGATGCCGATCTGTTCGATCAGAAACGCGCCATACAGCGGATTGATGCTGCGAAACGGCAGCAGCTTGTCGAGTTCCGCGGTGGGCGTCGCCGTGTCGGGCGAATAACGCGGCGGAGGCGGCGGGGCGGCCTTCTCAGAGGATTCAGAACGCGGAGCGCGAAGCGCGGACTGCGGAGCAGCAACGGACGGCAATCGAGCGCCAAGCAACAGACCCGTGGGCGCTGCCGGCGCCGGCGCTGCGGCTGGCGGTTCCGGCTTTTCGCCCTTGGGCGGCGGCTCGGGATCGAGCTTCACGTAGCCGCCGGCCCACAGCGAGAGCAGCATCCGGTCGAGGGCCGCTTCGCCCGCTTTGATCCGCGGTTCGTCCATCAGCCGCTTGCCGATCAGCTTGCGTATCCGCCCGACCTCGGGCGAGATTTTTAATAGGTAGGCCAACAGCCGCCAGGGCAAAGGCCCTTTGCTATAGAGCTTGCCCGGCGGGGCGCCTTTGAGCTTTTCGAACTGCGCCTCGTTCCAATAGGTTTCGGTCTCGCGCCGCGTGGGGCGTTTTTTCTTGAGCGCCTTTTTCGCCTTCAGCAGCCCGGGGTCTTTCGTGTCTTCCGGGATCGCGTCGTACTTCTGCTTCCAGCGCAGAATTTTGACGTCGTCCTCGTGCGCCATCGCGTAGACATAGCCCCGCTCGTCGTATTGCGGGCGGCCGGCGCGGCCGAAAATCTGATGGGCCGTGCTGGCGTCGAGCAGCTTTTGCTCGCCGCGCGGCCCTTTGACGAGCGAGCTGAGCACCACGCTGCGGGCCGGCAGATTGATGCCCGCCGCCAGCGTTTCGGTGCATAGCGCCACGGCCAACAGCTTGCGCTGAAACAGGTCCTCGACCACCCGGCGATACTTGGGCAACAGCCCCGCATGGTGAACGCCGACGCCGCGGTGCAACAGTTGCTTGAGCTTCGGCCCGACGCCTTGCGACCAATCGAGCCGGTTGACCTCGGCGATCACCTGCGAGCGCTCGGGCTCGCCCAGCAGATGGCAGCCCTTGAGCTGCTCGGCGATGTTCCAGCACTCTTCGCGATTGAAGCAAAACACCAACGCCGGCGTGCGGCGGCTGGCGGCGTCGCCCTGGGCCATCTGCGTGAGCTGCTCGTTGAGCAGTTCATCGCCCACCCATTGATAGACCAGCGGCACGCGCCGCTCGGTCCCTTCGATCAGTTCCAGCTTGCGGCCGTGGCAGCGGTCGAGCCAATTGATGAACTCTTTCGAGTTGCCGACCGTGGCCGAGAGCAACAACAGCCGGACGTGCTTGGGCAGCATGCCGAGCGACAGTTCCCAGACGATGCCCCGCTGCGCGTCGGCGAAGCTGTGAAACTCGTCCATCACCACGGCGCTGACCGGCGAAAAATCGAACGCTGCTTCGTGCAGCAGGCGATTCAAGAGAATCTCGGCCACCACGACCAGAATCCGGGCCCGCGGATTGACGCGCCGATTGCCCGTCACCAGCCCCACGTCTTCGGCCTTGAAGCCCCAGCGCACGGCGGCGGCCTGCATTTCGGCGAATTTCTGTTCCGTCAGCGCGATCAGCGGCGTGGTGTAATAGGCCACGGTGTTGGAGTGCAGCGCCTCGAACAGCGCCGCCTCGGCGATCAGCGTCTTGCCGGTGCCGGTCGGCGCGCAAACCAGCACCCCTTGCGGCGCCGTGAACCACGCCAACAGCGCCTCTTCCTGCACCGGATAGGGCGGGTAAGGCAGCGCGCCCAGGTACTGTTCGGCAAGCTGATCGCGGGTGGGAAGAGGCTCGGCCGTCATTTAGCCACGGGCAACTCGCTCTCGTAGGTCCGCGAGTTGATGTCGGCGCGGGCGTTGTGCAGGGCGATCTGGTAGAGTTCCTGACCGCAGGGCGTTGGGTAGTCGCCGGTGATGCAGGCCTGGCAAAGCTGGTCGGAGTCGAAACCGATGGCCCGGGCGATCGACTCGACCGGCAGATAGCGGAGCGAATCGGCGCCGAGCTGCGCGGCCATCCGAGCCTGCGAGGCTTCGGTCAGCCGGCCGTCTTCGAGAAACTTGGGGGCGAACAGCTCGTTGATCGTCGACATGTCGATGCCGTAAAAGCACGGCGCGACGATTGGCGGGCAGGCCACGCGGACGTGAATCTCGCGGGCCCGGCCGGCGTCGCGGATGCGGCTCAAGAGCACTTTCATGGTGGTCGAACGCACGATCGAGTCTTCGACCAGCAGCACCCGTTTGTCTTCCAGCACTTCGCGCAGCGGCGTGTATTTGCTCTCGACTTTGCGCTTGCGGCTGTTCGAGCCCTCGATGAACGTGCGGCCGATATAGCGATTGCGAATCAAGCCTTCGAGCGAAGGAATGCCCAGCCGGAAGGCCATCGCGTCGGCGGCGGCTTTGCTGGTGTCGGGCACCGGCACGACGATCGTGTCTTCGTCGATCGGCACGGTTTCCTGACGGGCCAGTTCTTCGCCGAGCGCCTTGCGCGAAAGATACACGCTGCGGCCGTCCATCGTGCTGGCCACGTTGGCGAAGTAGATCCACTCGAAGAAGCAATGCGCCTGCCGCGGGCTGTTGGCGAACCGCTCGACCGAGAACTGCCCGTCGCTGATCGTGATCGCCTGGCCGGGCAGCAGCGACTTGATGCTCTCGGCGGCGAAGCCCAGATTCAGCAGGGCCACGCTTTCGCTGGCCGCGGCGAACAACGGCGACTCGAAGGCATAGCACAAGGGCTTGATGCCCAGCGGATCGCGGGCCACGAGCATGTCGCCCAGCGAATTCAAAAACACCAGGCTGTAGGCCCCGTCGAAATTGCGCGAGACGCTTTTCCACATGTCGATCAGCTTCGGCCGGCGGTCGCCCGACAACTCGCGGCTGATCTCGTGCATGATGATTTCGGTGTCGTTCTCGCGGGCCAGGTGGTTGTCGCCGTCGGCCAGCAACTCTTGGCGCAGCTCCATGTAGTTGGCCAACTGGCCGTTGAAGGCGAAGCTGAACCACTTTTGTTTTTGCAGATGGTGCCGCTCGAACGGTTGGGCGTAACTGCGATCCTCGGCGCCGCAGGTGGCGTAGCGCACGTGGCCGATCGCCGCCCGGCCGGCGTATTCCTTCATCAGGCTTTCGGCCTTGCCGCGATGGCTGAGGCGGAACACCTCGCTGACGCCGCCCAACTCCTTGTAGGTGTCGATGAGCTGGTTGCGCAGCGGGTCGAAAGTGGTGAATCCGGCCGAGAGCTGCCCGCGATTCTGAATGTCGAGCAGCATCCGGGGCATCAGCCGTGACGCTTCTTCCGGCCCCTGTTCGGGGCACAGCGGGCTGACGCCGCGCCCGGGAAGGTGATAGATCGCGGCCACCCCGCACTCGTGATGGAGTTCGCTCATTGGGCTCGATGGGCCTGCATGCCGAGGATGGTAGGAGGTGCGCTGCGTCGCGGGCGGGTTGCGAGCCGAGGCTTCTCTCTCTAAAAAGCCGGCGGTCGACTCAGCCGGCCCTTTTAAGCCGGCGAATTACCCGTGCGCGTCACCGCAATGCATTGTAAGGGGCGAACGCGATCTTAACAACTCGCCGCGCCGCTTGTGAGACTCCGCCCGCTAAAGGTATCTTAGGGCAGCGGTTAGGGCGGATGTTTTCCAGCGCGCCAATGGCGAGCGGGGGGCGTTAGCCCCCCGGTGACGTCCGGGCGCAGGCTCGCCTTGCCGCCGCGACACGGAGGCTGACGCCTCCGGCTCGCCACTGAGAACCTCCGGCTCGCCACTGAAAGACGCCTCCGGCTTGCCGCTGAGAACCGAACTCGTCGTATGACCGACTTATTGCGCCAGGAAATCGCTGCGACGGCCGATACGATCGTCGTCAAAGTCGGCACTCGCGTTTTGACCCGTCCCGACGGCCGGTTGAACGAAGAACGCATCGCCGCGTTGGCTGAGGAACTGCACAAGATCCTGGCCTCGGGCCGCAAGGCGGCGCTGGTCAGTTCGGGGGCGGTCGGCGCCGGCATGGGGCTGCTGGGCCTGACCGCGCGGCCGCGCGACCTGGCCCATCTGCAGGCCGTCGCCGCCGTCGGACAAAGCTGCCTGGTGCAGACCTACGACCGCGCGCTGCGGGCCCACGGCCGGCACGCCGCGCAGATTCTGCTCACGGCCGACGATCTCGACGACCGCACGCGGTATCTCAACGTGCGGAACACGATTCTCACGCTGTTGGAGTTTGGCGCCGTGCCGATCATCAACGAAAACGACACGGTCAGCGTCGAAGAGCTGCAAACCACGTTCGGCGACAACGACCGCCTGGCGGCGATGGTCACGAACCTGATCCGCGCGCCGCTGTTGATTCTGCTTTCCGACGTCGACGGGCTTTACAACGGCGATCCTCGCGCGGAAGGCGCCGAGTTGATTTCGACGATCACCAAGCTCGACGAGTCGGTCTTCGCCCTGGTGCGCGATCGGCTGACCGGCATGAGCAAAGGCGGCATGGCCAGCAAACTGGTCGCGGCGCGGATCGCCACGCTGGCCGGCGAGAACGTGATCATCGCCAACGGCCGCGAGCCGGGTACGCTCGAACGGATTCTCGCGGGCGAGCAAGTCGGCACGTTGGTCGTGGCTCAAGGGCAAGCGATCCCCTCGTGGAAGCGCTGGATCGGCTTCACGGCGCAACCGCGCGGCCACCTGGTGCTCGACCACGGCGCCCGCAAAGCGGTCGAAAAGCAAGGCCGCAGTCTGTTGGCGATCGGCATCGTGGACGCCGTCGGCGAGTTCCGCAAAGGCGACGTGGTGGCGCTGCGCGACGTACACGGGACCGAATTCGCCCGCGGCCTGACCAACTACGGCTGCGCCGAAGTGCTGAAAATCAAGGGACTTAAAACCGAGGCCATCGCCGCCGCCCTGGGCCACTGCCCGTATCAAGAGGTCGTCCACCGCGATAATATGGCGGTGACGACGTAGTCGGCCGCTGTTGTGCACCGCGGGGCTTGGGAAGCGCCGCTATTGCCGCTCACCATTCTCCCATTCTTCAGCGAGCTTAGCGCGGCGCTCCTTCATTTCCTGCTGCTCAACCAGCGTTAACGGCGGCTGCTCTTCGAACTGGCGATAGATTTTTCGCCAGTTGATCTCTTCCGATGCCGACGCTTCCTGCGGCGAGACTATATAACAATCTTGAACTCCTCGACATCGTTCGGCCAATTCATCGACCATGCCCTGTGATTCGGCGACAAACACGGAGAGGCAGGGATCGTAGTTATAGATGCCCAGCACATAAGCCCAGGGTGTCTCCAACTCGCGGCATAAGTCGGTCTGCCGCAGGTAGCGCAGCGGCCGGCTCGTTGACCAGATCCGCGTCCAGGCATCTGCGTCTTCGAGTCGCAACTCGCAGGGGGCGATCACTTCGATGCACCCGCCCCAATTGTCTGTGAGAATGCATAACTGCCTGAAGTCGCTTTGGCTGCACGGCAAGTAGAGCGCATACTCTTCGTCAAAGGTGCGGAGCTCGACGGTCCCCCACGGCTTCCAGAATGTCCTTTCCGCGGCGGTCGCTTCGGCATGGGTCAATGCCGGCTGGTCGGGTCGGTCTCCTAAATTGCGCGGCGCATGAACGTAGACGGCTTCGCCCCGGGAAACGGCAAACCGCCAAACGGGCACGCCGAATTGTCGACCTTCTTGGAGCAGTAATTGGGGCATGCTGCCCTCGAATCAGAAGACGTTCTCACCCGCGTGCATGATAGCCGACGGCGCGGTTTGTGAGAAATCTACGAGCTGAACCGAACGCCGTCCCGGATGACGCACGGCTTTGTCGTTGAAGGGGTTAGAACGCGAGTCGGCGCCGCCTCAGACGCACAGCCAAATCAAGACTGCAAGCTCCCGTGGCAGAACGACGCGGAGAATTAGGAAAACTGGCCCGGAAATCACCCCGCCAGCGTTATATTATGGCCTTCGGCGAGCCATATTTGCTGAGCGGTCGTTGGACGAGACGTTTTTCCGTCGCCTGCGCGACCGCATACCGCATCCTCATTGTAGGCGCGCTTGGAAAAGCGTGCATGGAGGCCCGCCGTGGAGTGGCTGATTCCTGCGTTGATCTTCCTCGCTTTCGTCATGCTCGTCGGGCATGGCCTGTGGGTGTTTCTGGCCTTCATCTTCCGGTCGCTGCTCGGCGAGCCGCGTGCGGCCAAGACTGAGGGCGCGCGTTGCCCGAACTGCGAGCGGCCGCTGACCGCCGGCGAGAGCCAGTGCCGCCGTTGCGGCCATCGGCTCGCGCTCGCCAAAACCGTTGAGCTGGCCGATCTCGACGCCGTCGAACGGCAATTGCAGCGTTGGCGCGATCGCGGCCAGCTTAAGCCGCGGCTCGTCCAGCGCCTGCTCGCTCGCGTTCAAGCCTATCGCCGCGAACTGTTGCGGCCGCGAGGCGCAGCGATTCCGGCAGCGCAACAGGCCGCAGCGACTCTGGGCGGACCAGAACACGCCGCAACGACGCTGGCGCGGCAGCGGCAGCGCACGACTCCGGCCGCCGAAAGGCCGATCGAAGCGATCCTGGCCGAGGCGGCGCCCGACAAACCTTTCGCCGGGCTGGCCGCGGCAGCCTCGGCCGCCGCGCAGCCGCAGCTGCGCGCCCGAGGGGCCAAGAAAAACTTTTCCGAAGTTGTTGACGACGTCCGCAAAACCATTACATTCATCCTTGAAATCGGACAGACGAAGCTCCTCACGGGGTCACTTCTTCCGGGACAGTTCTCTATCTACTGAGCGTCAAGCAAGGGAGGTGCTGGTATGCGTCAGTGTTCTTGCGTGGATCGTCGGGCATTCTGCTCGGTGTCTGAGATTGTCGTTAGCGGCTGATTGGCCGCATTCAGCTTCGGTCTTTTGATAAGGCCCAATGTTAGCCCATGCGCGATGGCGGGGTGCGCGGTTTAGGCTGCGTGCAAGGCGACTCTGCTGTTGAACGGCGGCACTTCAGCACATTCAAAACCTTTGAAGAGGCGGATTGTTATGAAGCCTTCCTTGTTGCGTCGCGTCTTCTCCCGTAAGCCCCTAGATCGAGATCGCCGTCGATCTCGTCTGTCATCGCGTTCTCGATACTTTGAATCGCTAGAAATACGTGATTTGTTATCAATCACGGCAGGCAACGATAGCTACTCGACTCCCGTTAGCACTGCACTTTCTGTCAATGCTGCAAATGGAGTGCAGGCCAACGACACTGATTCTTCAGGCTGGACAATGTATTCCAGCGTTGTCGGTAACCCTAGCCACGGTACGCTTTCGCTGAACTCGGACGGCTCCTTTACCTACACCCCCACGACTGGTTACTCCGGCGCGGATTCTTTCACCTATCAAGACACGGACGGCTTTTTCACGAGCAACGTTGCAACGGCGACGATCACCGTCGGGTCTTCGGCGCCGACTGCCGTAGACGACAGCTACGCGGGCGCACACGACCAAACAATGACCGTCTCGGCGGCGAACGGCGTGCTGGCGAACGACACCGATCCGAACGGGTTGACGCTTACGGCCAGCGTCGTGACGAATCCCGCTCACGGTTCGTTGAGTTTGAATTCGGACGGTTCGTTCGCCTACACCCCCAACACAGATTACCTCGGCTCGGATTCATTCACATATCAGGATTCCGATGGGACGGCTACCAGCAACGTCGCGACGGTCTCGCTTACGCTCACGAACACGGGAGTTCCCGCGGCCGAGGCGGATAGCTACTCGGTCCTCCACGACAGGACGCTGACCACCACCGCCGCCAACGGCGTTTTGGCCAACGATTCCGACATCGACGGCGATACTCTTAGCGCGGTCCTCATCAGCGGCCCCAGTCACGGCACGATGACGCTGAACTCCGATGGCTCGTTTTCGTACACGCCCAACCTGCACTACATGGGCAGCGATTCCTTTAGTTACCAGGCGTCGGATGGCGTTTCCAACAGTTCGACCGTAACCGACACGATCTCCGTGACCGACAACGCCCCGGCGGCCAATAACGATTCCTATAACCTGCCGAATGCTCAGTCTTTCAGCACGACCGCGGCCACGGGCGTCCTGGCAAACGACGTGGACATCGACGGCGACACGCTCACGGCGTCGCTCGTGACGAACCCCGGCCACGGCACGCTGACGCTGAACTCCGATGGCTCGTTCACTTACACGCCAAATGCGGGATGGATCGGCCAAGATTCTTTCACCTATACGGCTAGCGACGGGGTGCTGACGAGCAACACCGCCACGGTGACGCTCGACACCCAGTACAGCATTCTGGGGATCGAGGATCAGACGAAAGTCCCGGTCGACGTCGTGCAAGCGTCCCGCCAGATTCTCGGCGATTCGCAAGGCGCCCCGGCAACGGCAACGAACCTTTCGGTCAGTTACAGTTCCGTGGCGGGCCAGCCCGATGCGGTGATCGAGGCCCAGGTCACGATGTCGAACGCCAGCCCAGTCATGGAAACCGTCACGGCGTCGCTGACGTTCAACGGCACGGCGCAGCCGTCGACCTATTTCACGCTTTCGTCGCTCAACGGAACGAGTTCGGTCGTCCACCTGGCCGATCAGGTCGATACTTCGTCGCTGCCGACAGGGCGGTATCCGTTCTCGATGACGATCACCAGCCCGAACATGGCGGCGCCGGCGACGATGAACGGTTTCGTCAACGTCGTGAACAATTCGTCGAGCCCGATTGGCAAGGGCTGGGATATTCCCGGTCTCTTGCGCATTTTTCAAAACAACGTCAGTAGAGTGCCGGCAGGCGTATTGCTCACGACAGGCGACGGCCAAGGCTGGTACTTCATTCAAGGAAGCGGCAATACATATACGTCGCCCAACGGCCCATACGACTTTTCGACGCTGACTGCCGTGACAGGCGGCGGCTGGCAATTGGCGGATAAATACGGCACGACGTTCAACTTCGACTCGAATGGCTACCTCACCAGCCGCGTCGAACGCACCACCGAAACCACCACGTACAACTACAGCGGCGCCTTGTTGACCTCGATCAGCGATCAGTTCGGCCGTTCGGTCTCGCTGGCCTACACAAACGGCCTGTTATCTTCGATCACCGACAATGCGGGCAACGTCACTAGTTTCGCTCAGAGCGGTTCGCTTTTAACGACGATCACACAGCCCGACCCTGGCGGCGGGGCGCCTGTCTGGACCTACGGATACACGGGCAACTATCTCACCAGCATCACCGACCCGACCGGGGCGGCTTACGGCTTTTCTTACGATGCTTTCCATCGAGAAAGCGGCGAATCATTGCCGGGCGGAGCGAATACCGCAGACTCTTCAGAAGCTAACTATGGCGAAGGCTCATTGAATTCGTCGAGCCCAGCCGACATTCTGTTGCAATCGAGCGTGACGCCGACCAGCACTGACGCGCTGGGGAACGCGACCGGTTACCAGACCGATTCGCTGGGCAATCCCACGTCGATCACGGACCCCTACGGCAACGTCACGACGTACCAGCGCGATGCCAATGGCCTCGTGACGACGCTTACTCAGCCCAGCCCTGACGGCGTGCAGGCGGCGCCGGTGACGACGTATTCCTACGACTCGCTGGGGAACGAGACCTCGGCGAGCGGTGCGCTTTCGACTTTCGGCACGTACACGTACAATAGTTTCAGCGAGCCGACAAGCTTTGTGGATTCGCTAAACCACACGATCATAATGACTTACGACGCGCACGGGAACCTACTTTCGAAACAAGACGCCCTCGGCAATACGACGACCTGGACATACGATACCTATGGCCGCCCGCTAACGATGACCCTGCCCGACCCCGACGGCGCGGGACCGCTGCCGGCGCCGATCTACCACTATGCCTATGACAGCGACGAGCGGCTGATTACGCTCACCAACCCCGACGGCACGACCGAGCACGTTACCTACGACTCCGACGACCGGCGGCTGACGGTCGAAGATGAAAACAGCCACACGACCACGACCGCCTACGATGCGCTGGGGCGAGTGACCAGCGTCACCAATGCCGCCGGCGGCGTCGTCTCGGACACCTACGACAAAGACGGCCGCGTCTTGACGACGACCGACGAAATGGGCAACGTGACCACGAATGTCTACAACAGCCGTGGAGAATTGACGAGCACGACATTACCTGACCCGGACGGCGCCGGCCCGCTGACCAGTCCGGTTTGGTCGTTTACTTACGACAACAACGGCGACAAACTGACGCAGACAGACCCCCTCGGACGGGTTACGTCTTGGGCTTATGACAATATGGGCCGCGTCTCGACCGTCACGCTGCCCGACCCGGACGGCGCGGGGCCGTTGACCTCGCCCGTCACGACTTACGCCTACGACAACCTGGGCCGCAAGATTTCAGTGACGGACGCCACGGGAGGCGTGACGCAATACGCCTACAATTCCAATAATTGGCTGACCAGCGTCACGGCGCCCGACCCCGACGGCGCCGGGCCGCTGACCTCGCCCGTCACTTCCTTCGGCTACGATAGCATCGGCGAGCAAACTTCCGTCACCGATCCGATGGGGCATACGAGCACGACCGCCTTCGACGCCGATGGCCGAAAAACAAGCGTCACCGACAACTTGAACCACTCGACGACGTTTTCCCATGACAATGATGGCAATTTGCTCGTGACGACTGACGCGCTCGGGCATACGGTCACGAACGCCTTCGATTCCCGCGGGCGGATCACGAGCACGACAGATTCCCTCTCGGGAGTTACGAGCTACACCTACGATGGTGCGTCCAACGCCCTGACGCTCGATGACCCCGACGGCAACACGACGACTTGGACTTACGATGCGCTGAATCGCGTCTTGACCGACAGCGACCAATTGGGGCATACTCGGTCGTTCTCTTACGATGCCTCGGGCGATCTTCTCAGCGAGACCGACCGCAATGGCCGGGTTCGCGATTTCACTTACGATAATCTGCACAGGCGGACCTCGGAGCAGTGGATGAGCGGCGGGACCGCGATCTACACGATTTCGTACAGCTACGACGCCGCCAACCAGGTGACGAGCGCCAGCGATCCCGATAGTTCCTATGCGTACCAATACGATGATCTTGGCCGCGTGACCAGCGTCGACAACAACGGCACGCCGGGAGTGCCCGACGTGGTGCTGGCGAGCCAGTACGATGCCATCAACGACCGCACCCAGCTTGCCGCCACGATCGCCGGCACGGCCGATTTTGTGAACACCTACCAATACGACGCCGATCAGCGGCTGACGCAACTCGTGCAGCAAGGCCAAACGGGAGGCAACCCCGTGGCCACCAAGGGGGCGAACCTCTCGTACAACGCGTTAGGCCAATTGACTTCGATCTTCCGCACCAACTTTTTCGGCATCGGCCCGCAGCCCGACATCGCGACTTCAACGTTCTCCTACGACGCCGGCAACCGGCTGACCGAGATCGCCTACACCTACAACGGCGGCACGGCGATCGACGCCTACTCGTGGACCTATGACGCGGCGAACCGCGTCACCAGCATGTCCACGACCACGGACGGCACGGCCAACTATTCGTATGACAACACGAACCAGGTCACCGGCACCAGTTACACCGGAAACGGCCAGCCCGCCAACGAGTCGTATTCCTACGATTCCAACGGCAACCGAACGAACACCGGTTACACGACCGGCACGAACAACCAGCTTACGAGCGACGGCACATTCAACTACGCCTACGATGCCGAAGGCAACCGCACGTCGCGGACGCGGATTTCCAACGCCCCGGCCAACGATTACCTGACCACTTATACTTTTGACTACCGCGACCGGCTGACCGACGTCGACTTCTACAACAACTCCAGCGTCCTGACCGAGCACGTCCATTACACCTACGACGTATTCGATCATCTGACTTCCAAGTCCGTCGACTCGACCGGCTCGGGCGCCTACGACAGCGCGGAATACTATGTCTACGACGGCGCCGACGTGGTGCTGGACTTCGTCGATCCCGACGGCGCGGGGCCGCGAGCTGAGGCGTTGGCGACCCGCTACCTGGACGGACCTGGCAATACCGGCGCGACCGACCAAGTCTTCGCTCAGGAGGACGCGTCTACCGGCAATGTACTCTGGCTGTTGGCCGACAATCTCGGCACGACCCGCGATGTGGTCGACGATTCCAGCACGCTCCAAGCTCACTTCGTCTACAACTCGTTCGGCCAACTATCCAGCGGCCCGACGAACGTGACGCCTTACCTCTATACGGGCCAGATGTGGGACGCGGATGTGGGATTACAGTACAACTGGCACCGGTGGTATGACCCTGCGGTGGCGCGATGGATCAGCCAGGATCCGGCGGGATTCGTTGCCCGTGACGCAAATCTGACGCGATACGCTGCCAATAACACCACGGTCAACACAGACCCTTCGGGATTGGCCCCGCCTTTAGGGCCACCCCCCGCATATCCTGGAAATCCGCCGCCACCAGCGGTTCCATTGCCAACGTTCGACCCTAGCATTCCAGTTATGAAGAAGGTGATCCCAGATCCGAACCACCCAGGATATGAAATGTACGTTCTCGGGAATGGGACAGTAGAGAGCGAGTGGGAATACATAGACAACGCTGTCACCTCATGGGGGCCAAGCTCGCTCAACACTCCATTGAATTACCAACAGACTAAGATGAAGACATGGGTCGTGGACGTCCAGGCAGCCGGTATCCAATCTCCCGCGGAGGCAGGCATCGTGGTTCAGAAATATAAGTACGGGCTGACAGAGGAAGAACTCAAAAAAGCAGCGCTTAAAGCCAAAGAAATCAACGATGGTAATATCAAGTCCAGTGCGGCCGCAAAGGAAATGAAGAAATGGCGTCCGAAATGAGACGTCGGCCGGATTTATGGCATCATCCTCCAATGTAGCAATGCCTTGGTTGTCTCCAAGAACGAAAGCACCAATGCGACGCCGGAGGAATCGCAGGGCGCGCTCAACAATAAAGTACCGAATTCAAGGACACAAGAATCGCAGGAATTACCGTGAAAGCGAGACGTTCGCTGCATACGATTTCGGTAACTTATTGTTGAGCGCCGCCTAAGCAGGCAGCAACGGGCAGTATGGCCGCGAAAGTCGCCGTGATGAGTAGGCGGTTCGCGTGTAATTGCGTTCGTTACGTTGGATGCAGGGGGTTGCACCACCAAGCACGTTGCCTTTTGGCAATGTGAAGTGCATTCTTTAGAACTGACTTCAAATAGCGCGCCCGGATGCGATGATCGCCGCGTTAGCCGGCACCAGCGCGGCGCGTTCCCGTCGCCCGTCGAAAACTGCTATTGCACGCTGTCATGCAAACGGTGTACGCTTTGGCGCAACGCGGCGACCGACTCATTTCGAGGCGAATCCGGTCGCCAGCGCATCTTCCCTTGCCGTCAGGAGGCAGCGACTTGCGAGTCAGGCAATTGTCTAGTTTATTGCTGTCGACTTTTTGCGCGCTAATCGCTCAAACTTCCTTGTGGGCCGGCGAGGCGCGAGATTTGGTGGGACACTGCGTTGTCATTACGCACCCCCAGGCTGCGATTTATCAGACGCCGGCGGCCGACTCTCGGAAGACGGCCATGTGTCCGTTATCTGAAGCGGCATTCATTCTCGAGGCTCGCGGCGAGTGGGTTCGTGCGGACGAGGGTTGGTTTTTGGCCGGCGAAGTCGTTGCCGACTGTAATGCGAAAGAGTTTTTTACAAAGGTGATCGAGGCATCCCCCTCAGGGTTTGCTTACGCTAGCAGATCCTGGATATGGATGTTGAGTTCCGATTCGCTCGACCTCGCGATCGCCGACGCAGAAGAGGCGGTTCGTCGTGATTCGCAGTGCGCGCTCGCCTTTTTCGTCCGCGCCGAGTGCAAGTTCAAACAAGAATCCTATCAGGAAGCTATTGCCGACTTCACGCGGGCGATTGAATTAGAGCCCAAATTAAGGAACGCTCACCATGATCGCGCCGTGTCCGCCAACCTGTTGGGGCGACATGCCGAAGCAATGGATTTCATCAATGCCGCCCTAGATCGCTGGCCGAAGGACGCAGGCCTTGTCGAGGTGCGAGGCTTGATCTATCAAGCGAAAGGCGAGTACGATAAGGCGATCGACCATTTCTTGACTGTGCAAGTGGCCGAGCCCTCCGAATTAGTCGACCGCCATCTTGCATTGACGTATCGAGCACGAGGAGAGATGCGTTTGAGGCAGGATCAATTTGAGCCGTCGATCGCCGACTTGACGGAAGCTATCAAGCTCGATCCAAGGGTTAAATACGCCCATCGGTATCGCGGCGAAGCTTACCTCAAGCTCCGCCAATATGATGCGGCCGTCAACGATCTGGATGAAGCGATTCGTCAGACGCCAGATTCTTCAGCTACTCGGGCTATGCTCGGCCACGCATTGCTGGAACTTGGAAGGCCTGGCGATGCGATTAGTCAACTGAACAAGTCGCTTCGCGTTAAGGGCGATGAACCCGAGATACTGGGTCTCCGCGGCAGGGCCTGGTACTCTCAAGGCAAGTATGCCGAGGCAGCTCGGGATTTCGAGCGGGCGATCAAGATAGATCCGAGTTTCGCTTCGTTTCCCGCGGGTTTTGGCGCCGCGGTTATGGGGTTGGGGGAGTTCGATCGAGCGATTCAAGCGTACAACCGCGCGGTCGACCTGGAACCGAACAGCGCCGCCTGGCGGCGCGGCCGTGCTTTAGCCCTAGGATCGAGAGGCATGGCGATGAATTCCCAGGAAGATTTCGATCGCGCACTCGAAGATTGTTCGGCAGCGATTCAACTCGCGCCGGAATGGGCCGATGCCTATTCGACGCGAGGAATGCTTTTTGGCTTTCAGCAACAACACAAGCGGGCGGTGTCCGATTTCACGAAAGCGATCTCAATCAAACCGCTCTCTGTCGAGATATATGAAATGCGCGCTGAGGAATGGCTCGAACTGCACCAGCCGGCGTTAGCGATCGCGGACTTGACGGAATCGCTGCGAATCTCGCCCGATCGCCCGGATATGTACTTGCAGCGTTCCAAAGCATGGTCCCTGGCAGGCAATCAGCAGAAGGCCGCCGAGGACGCCGCTGAAGCGGAGCGACTCCGGGCGCAGGCACCGGCGACAAAACGGGATTAGGAATGTGCTCTCGGCCAGTTGATGACGATCTTCCGCTCGAACTACTTCGGCATCGGCCCGGCGCCCGACATCGCGACTTCGGCATTCTCTTACGACGGCGCGAACCGCCTCACCGAGATCGCCAACACGACCAATGGCGGCACGGCGATCGATGCCTATTCATGGGCCTATGACCTGGCCGATCGGGTCACGAGCATGACCACGACGACCGATGGCACGGCGACGTACAGCTACGACAACACGAACCAAGTCACCGGCGCCACGTACACGACGAACCCCGGCGCCACGCAGCCGGCCAACGAAACGTACAGCTTCGACTCCAACGGCAACCGGACCAACACTGGCTACTCAACCGGCACGAACAACCAGCTTACCAGCGACGGGACGTTCAACTACACGTATGACGCCGAAGGCAATCGGATTTCGCGGACGCGGATTTCGAACAATCCGGCCAACGATTACCTGACCACTTATACTTTTGACTACCGCGACCGCCTGACCGACGTCGACTTCTACAACAACTCTAGCGTCCTCACCGAGCACGTCCACTACACTTACGACGTATTCGATCATCGGATTTCCAAATCGCTCGATGCCACCGGCTCGGGCAGCTACAGCCGGATCGAATACTACGTCTACGACGGTAACGATGTCGTGCTGGACTTCGTCGTAACCGTTCACGCGCCGGGGAGGAGCGAGGCGACGGGTTGACCGCGGAAGTGGGCTTCGACAGCGGCTGTCAGGTAGCTGAAGATCGAGCGGCCTTGCAGGCGGCACGTCTCGCTGACGGTCAGCATCCGCTCGAT
>DATKRK010000175.1:0-18565 GCA_035532215.1 Pirellulales bacterium
CTCGCGGGCCGCAACGCGGCCCGCGAGGCGCCAATCGGGAAAAACGAGCGCCATGAACGAATTCCCAGGCATAAATGCCTGGGCTAGGTAAAAGAGCTCCTCAGCCGTATCTGGCCTTCCCCTCTCTACTCTGCGGCAGGCCACGGTCTTTTGCACTTCACCAACGCCTGATTTATTTGCCCGGCTATGCCTTGAAAAGCGCAACTCCAACTCTGCCAACCAACTTTCGAAATAGCGTTGAAGCATCACTAGCTCTGGCGTAGCATGACCGTTATGCGATGGTCCGATCTGCCGCTGAATCCGTCGACTCGCACGTTGCGGCAATTCGCCGCGCTGTGGGTCTTGTTTTTCGGCGGTCTTGCCGCCTGGGAGGGCCTGTTCCGCCAGCGGCCCGCCGCGGCGATCGTGCTGGCGGCGCTGAGCCTGACGATTGGCCCGCTCGGCCTGTGGCGGCCGAACCTGGTGCGGCCGGTCTACGTCGGCTGGCTGATCGCAGCCTTCCCGATCGGCTGGACCGTATCGCACGTCGCCCTGGCGGCCGTCTATTACCTGGTCGTCGCGCCGCTGGGACTCATGTCTCGCGTGCTGGGGCGCGATCGGCTAGTGCTGCGACGCAGGGCCGGCGAGCGCACGAACTGGTCCCCGCTCAACGAGCCGCCTGACGTGCGCCGCTATTTTCGCCAGTTTTGAACTCATCTCTCGAGACGTTGTTTGGGTATCGCCATGACCGATGAACCAGCGAGCGAACTGGAGCGTGCGGCGCGCCAAGAGCAAGGCGGCGGCGCGTGGCGCGAATTGGGCGCCTTTCTGTGGCAGAATAAAAGCTGGTGGCTGATGCCGGTCGTGCTTGCACTCGCTTTGCTCGGCACGCTGATTCTTATGGCGGGCAGTGCGGCGGCGCCGTTTATCTACACGCTGTTCTGAACGAATGGCTTCAACCCTTGGGCGATGGCTATGCGCAAAAGCGGGCTCGACATCCGGTGGCCGGTCGGCGCTTACTTGATCGGCGGATTGCTGCTCGCCGTTGCTCTGCTGCCCGAGTTTCTGTCCGGCAGCGCGCCGGGCTTCGGTCCCATGCAGATTTGTGCGGCGGCGGGGGCGGTCTGTGCGCTTGTGATCGGCACGTTCCTCCTCGTTCGCATGGACCGGGCTGCTCGTCGGCAGCAGTTGTCGGCCGCCGGCGCCAGGTTTGGCAAAGGCGCCGCCAAGTGGTTGCTGTGCGTCGGTTCGCTGGCGATCGTGGCCGCCGGCGCCGAAGGATGGGCGCGCTGGCGAGCCAAGCCCCCTGACGATCAGCGGCGCTGGCTGGAACTGATCAAAGACCTTCCCGAGAGCGAACAGCTCGCGAAAGATCGCGGCGAATGGAATAACTACAAGGGCTTGGAGTATCACGATTACTACATCTACGGCATGCGTCCTCGCAAGCTGCCGACGAGCACCTTCACGTCGTTTTTCGGCGACCGGCCGTGCCCCAGTTCCGCGCCGGAGGAAAGCGCAGAACAGCGGGTCTGGTTCTTCGGCGGCTCGACGATGATGAACCTGGAGACCACCGACGAACGGACCATCGCCAATCACGCCATCAAGCTTTTGAACGCCGCGGGAATCCGGGCTGCAGGACACAATTTCGGCATGGGGATGTTCCAGTCCTGCCTGGAGTTGGCCAAGTTCCAGGAGATTCTCCGGCGCGTGCCCGAGAGACGGCGACCGACGATCGTCGTGTTCTACGACGGATTCAACGACGCGAATTCCGGCTACCACTTCGGCGCGGGCCGCATGCAAAGCGACATCAGCGGTCGCCTGCAGATGCTCGTCGAGCGCCACCATTGGGACATGGCGCGAGTCGGCGTCGTCGAGGGACTGCTGGCGAAGTCGCAATTTTACCAAGATCATGGCCGCTGGCTGGCGACCGAGCGCTCGGCGATGGCCGGCGTTCGGAACGATGCGAGCGAAGCGAACTTGGACCAGTCCGTGGCGATTTACCAAGCAAACATGGACATGGTTCGCGGCGTCTGCCGCCAGTTTCAGATTCGTCCCGTTCTTGCGTTGCAGCCCCTCGTCGTCACGAAACGCGGCCGCACAAGCGCCGAGGACGAACTCTACGAATCGCTGGCCAAGAACGGGTTTGCCGACTTCGTGGAAGGATTTTACGCCAGGACGAGAGTCGTCATGGCGGACTGTCCTGACTTCGTGGACTTGTCTCACCTCCTCGATCACGACGGCCGGACCGATTTCTACGACCTGGGACACACGGGTCCGTACACCGGGGCGGATATCGGCAAGGCGCTGGGCGAAGCGATCGTCGCCCGCTTGCCGGCGGACGACTCAAGCGGCGAGAATTGAACCTCGCTATTCCTTCGCCCCTAGGCCGCCAGATTGATCGGCCCGCTGGGGCATTCGAGCTGGAACAGTCCGAAGATTTCTTGCCGCGTCAGGCCGGCGTGCTGGTGCGGTTCGGCGTCGGAGAAGATGGTGTCGAAGATCTCGCGTTTTTCTTCGAGCACCTGATTGATCCGCTCTTCGATCGTGCCCAGGGCCAGAAACCGGGTGACCGTCACCGGGCCGGCGGCGCCGATGCGGTGCACGCGGTTGATGGCCTGGTCCTCGACGGCCGGGTTCCACCAGCGGTCGAACAGAAACACGTACTGAGCGAATTGCAGATTCAAGCCCACGCTCCCCGCGCCGTAGCTGATCAACAGCAAGCGCCGCTGCGGATTCTCCTTGAATTCGCGGATGATCTCGTCGCGCTTGCGCTGCGGCACGCCGCCGTGGTACGACAGCGGGTGATACTGCGCGAGTCGCCGGTCGAGTTGGTCGAGGGTCTTGACCCACTGGCTGAAGACGAGCGCTTTCTGGCCGCTGGCGGCGATTTCTTCCAGGTCGGCCGACAATCGTTCGAGCTTGGAGCTTTCGCCGGTCGCGGGGTCGAAATTGCAAATCTGCTTGAGGCGCAGCACCAGCTCGAAGACGTGCTGGATCGTGGCGCCTTGGCCCATCTCGGTCAGCCGCAGCACGCCTTCGTCCTCGGCCAGGCGATACGTCTCGCGCTGCTCGGGCGAGAGCGTGACGTCGGCGTCGCGGAACATCTTGGGCGGCAACTCGGTGAGCACCTTGTCCTTGGTGCGGCGCAGCACGTAGTCGCTGGCCAGCTTGCCCATCCGGCTCGGCTTCATGCCCGAAGTCAGGTAGCCGGGCGAAAGGAACTCGAAGATGCCGACCAGGTCTTCAGGGCTGTTCTCCACGGGCGTGCCGGTCAGCGCCCAGTTGCGGCTGCGCGAGATCGAACGCACGACCTGCGACGTAGTGCTGGAGCGGTTCTTGATCCGCTGCGATTCGTCGAGCACGACCAAGTCGAAGTGCATGCCCGGCTCGGCGAGCACCTCGCGGTCGCGCTGCAACAATTCGTAGTTGGCGATCTTGATCGGGCAATCGGGCAAGCGCCACTGCCAATGCCGCTTCGCTTGTTCGCCTTCAATCACCGTCAGCGGCGCTTCGGGCGCCCACAGGTGAAACTCGCGTTGCCAGTTCGTGACCAGCGGCTTGGGGCAAATCAACAGCACGCTGCGCACCTCGCTGGCGTGCAGCAACAGCCTAATTGCGGTGATCGCCTGCATCGTCTTGCCCAGCCCCATTTCGTCGGCCAGGATCGCCGCGTAGCGAGGGTAGAGAAAGGCGACGCCTTCGAACTGGTACGAGAACGGATGGAAGGGAAAGTGCAGCGCCTGGTTCGAGACGATCGTCTCTAGCGGCGGCTGCAAAACGTAGAGCAGCCGGTCTTCGAGCTTGATGACGTCGCCCGGCGGTTTGATACGAGTGAACGGGCGCTCGCCGCCGGGCGCCGAGGCGGGAGCTGGTGCTGGGGGCGCGAGCGAAGGCTTTGCAGGCGGCGCCAGCGCTGCGGCGCGTTCCGGCCCCGCGGGAAAGGCGAAGCCGCGCGTTCGAATCTTCGGCGGGCGCATGGGCAGCGAGACCACGCCCGGACGGGCCAGCTCGGCCGCCAGCGCAGTCGTCGCAGGCGGCTCCAGCTCCAACGCTTCCCGCTGGAAGGTTTTCGCTGGCCCGAAATCGAACTCGGCGGCGCCCCGCACGACCAAGTCATCCGTCGCGGCGTGCCAACTCCATTGCATGATATGAACGTCCCGTTTCTTTGCTGCCTGCGAACAGGCGAGCCGGAGGCGTTAGCCTCCGGGTCGAGCCGCAACGCACCCGGAGGCTTACGCCTCCGGCTCGCCGAATTGTCCGGCTCGCGGAATTTTTAGCGAACTCATCGGCCGTTCCGCTGCGCTTCGTCGATGGCCCCGCGGATTCGCGCAAAGGGCTCGGCCAGGTCGAAGTGCTGCACCAGCGGTTCCAGTTCAGCCGACGCGAATCGCCGATCATCGTCGTACCCTGTCGCCGCCGTTACGCGATTGCGACCGAGTTGAAACGCGGGCAGCGTTGCAGCGCGGCCATGCGCGTCGTCGACGCGGTAATTTGCGCCGGTCGCAGCGGCTGGCGGGGCTTCGGCGTTCGGGGCAAGGGGCGAGTCGCCGAGTACGAGGATCACCGGCATTCCCACGTGCGGGCGGACCGCAAGCACCGCCGGCAAGTCGGTATAAACTGCTAACGGCGCAAGCTGGCTCTTGGCGATCAACGTTTGTCCAATTTGTTCGCCATAAAGGTAAGGTTCGAGCGTCGGGCCGTAGAGGATTTCCTGAGCCCGATTCGGCTTGACCGGCGCCGTGCAGTGAAACTCCAACGGCCGGGCATCCGCGTTCAGCAGTAGGTAACCGCCGAAGAAGCCATGTTGCGCGTGCTGCACCACGGTGAGAAATCCAAGGGTAGGCAAAGCTTTACCGCCGCGAGAACTCATATTCCCCCTCTGGCCAAATCGGATGACACTCTCTGAAGTCTGCTCAAGTTTGCCCACCTTAACCGCTGGTAAGGCAAGGTCGGACGCTCAATAGCATCGGGGCGCCGGCCTTGCCGACTTTAAGCTTGCCGACTTTAAGCTCTGTGCAGCGCGTTCGGGGCAGCTCGGCAAAGTCCTCGACTTTCCCCGAGGTTGATGGTTATAATTGTGCGTACCTCTCTCGAAAGGGTATTTGCTGATGCAGGAACGACAGCCGACGCCTCCGCTTTTTACGCAGGTTGATATCACTGCCGGCCCGCTGACCGGCGCCGGGGGGGCTGGCGGCGGCGACGGCGAGAACACGCGGCTGCTGCGCGAGATTCTGACTGCGCAAGATCGGCAAAATGAGCTGCTGGAAGAACTTGTGACGCAACTCAGCGCCGCCCAGAAGCAACGCAACCAGGAATTGGGGCAGTGGAAGGCGGCCAATCCAAATTTGGCGCAGAACTGCCGCGTGGCGGCCGAAACGCTGAGCCGCGTGCAGACTGAATTCCTCAATACGCTGACCGACGAGGTCAATAACAACGCCGAGGTGCTGCTCGACGGCGAATTCATGCTCAATGAATTCGTCGACCGTTTCGGGCCCCGCTTGGCCCATCTCAACGGCGTGCTGCAAGTGCTGGCCCAACTGAGCGGCCCCCAGCCGTCGTGATCGCCGAACTCATTCGCGTAGCCGCCTCCGACGGCCTGCGATTGGATGGCGCTCTGTTCGTCCCACCGGCGGATGTATCCCCGCAATTGGGCTTCGAAGCGGTTATCTGCCTGCACGGAACCGGAGGCAGTTTCTACAGCTCCTCGCTCTTCGGCGCCTTGACCCCGAGATTCTTGAAATCGGGCGCGGCAGTGCTGACGGTCAACACTCGCGGCCACGATCTGGTATGCGCCGCTTCCGGCAGCGCTTCCCCTCGGCTCCAAGGCGCCGCGTTCGAAATCGTCGACGAGTGCCGTCTCGATGTCGCCGCCTGGGTTGGCTGGCTCGTCGAACGCGGTTACCGCCGCATTGGTCTGGCCGGGCACAGCCTGGGGGCCGTCAAGGCAATTTATAGTTTGGCTCACGACGTCGAGCGCAGCTTGTCGAACGTCGTCGGCCTGTTGGCGATTTCGCCGCCGCGGCTGTCGTACTCGCACTTTTGCCAGGGCCCCAGCGCAACCGAATTCCAGGCCGAGTTGGCCGCGGCCGAAGCCCACCTGCGCGAAGGCCGCGGCGAAACGCTGATGTCGATCCGCTTTCCGCTGCCCTATCTCGTTTCCGCCGCCGGTTACGTCGACAAGTATGGCCCGGCGGAACGATATAACGTGCTCGACTTCGCCGCGGCCGTTCGCTGTCCGGCGCTGTACGCGTTCGGCGCGATCGAGTTGGAGCGGAACACGGCCTTTCGCGGGCTGCCCGAGCTGCTCGGAGCGCAAGCTTCGCAAGGCGCCGATTCGAAAGTCGCCGTGATCGCCGGCGCCGATCATTTTTACAGCGGCGTGCATGCGGAACTGGCCGATCGACTGGAATTCTGGCTGAGGCGAACGTTCGCTGCCAAGGGCGACGGCTAGTCGAGAAGCGAACGCCATGACGAGCAGGCAACCGGAGGGCGAGCCACGAGGAGTGGCGATCGTGGGCAACCCTTACAGCGGCGCCAACGACAATCTCGCTCGCATCGAAGCGCTGGCTGGCGAATTGCGCGCGCAGGCCTTGGATGTCCGCTTGATCTGGAAGCTCGACGAACTGCGCGAGGCGATGGTCGAGCCCGACTTCGCCCGGCAGTTTCGCGCAATCGTGGCGGCCGGAGGCGATGGCACGCTGAATTGCGTGATCAATTGCCGGGTTCCGGTCCCGCTGGCAATGTTTCCGCTGGGCAACGAAAACCTATTTTCCCGGCAATTCCGGCATTCGCCCGATCCCAGGACCGCGGCCGCCATGATCGCCGCCGGCAAGACGCAGGCCGTCGATCTGGGGCGCGCGGGCGACCGGTTGTTCAGCATCGTGGCCAGCGCCGGCTTCGACGGCGAAGCCGCCCATCGCCTGGCCCAGTGGCGGCAATCTGCTGGTCGTCTGAAGCGAGTTCGCAGTCTCAGCTATTTTCGTCCGATCGCCGCCGCCGCTTTCCGCTATCGCTATCCGATCCTCGACATCGACGTCGACGGCCGGCAGTTCCAGGGGGCGTTGGCGATGGTCTTCAACCTGCCGCAATACGCCAACGACTTGCCGCTGGCGTCCGACGCGCTGGCCGACGACGGGCTGCTCGACTGGGTGGTCTTCGCGCGGCCCGGCAGCATGACGCTGATTCACTACGCGCTCGACGTCTGGCGGGGCCGCCACCGCCGCCGCGCCGATGTTTTCTACGGCCGCGCGAAGCGCGTGGCGCTCTCATGCCAGCAGCCGGTGCCGTTGGAGATCGACGGCGAGGCGGCCGGCTTCGCCCCGATCGAAATCGAGGTCGTGCCGTCGGCGATTCAGGTGATCGTTCCCTGACGCAAGGGCGTATGTCTAGGAGAGCTAGCCCGGATTATTCATCAGCCCACACTAACCCGAAGCGCAAGCGAGGTGGAGCAACGCACTTACCTCGCTGGCGCTTCGGGTTGGTATCGAGCGCTTTGTCAAGTAATAGCCGGGCTGTGAATAATCCGGGCTAGTCCGCCCCCCATCTTCGGCAACGGCGCCGGTCTTTCTGGAAAAACGTTTCTCAGCCGGTTAACGAAAAGTTTTGAGAAATTGCTGGCGTTTTGCTCATCGGTGGTTTAAGTTCGCCATTCGCAAGCAAGCGGCAGCGTCCGCAAGCGACCGCGCTTCCGCAGGCGATATGGGGCGAGGCAATTCTGCAACTCGCGACGCCGCGAAGCTCGCCGGTCGGCAATTTCTTGATCCCGGGAGTTCGAGATTGAAATTCAATCGGAAGGGAATCCATGTCAGACGCAGCGGATCGAACGTTCGGTTCGGTCTCTGCTGCCTGGCGGCGCTGGCGGCGGCCGCGGAGTGCAGCGCGCCGCTTCAAGCTCAAACAGCCGCTTGCCCGACGCCTGCCGCCCATTCGCCTGACGAGACAGCCGCTGCGAGCGCAGCCGACGACGCCTCGCCGGCGAACAACTCCCTGGCGGCCAAGGCGCCGATCGCCGAATACCGATCGAAACACTTTCTGGTGCGCACCGATTTGGCGAAAGATCGGGCCGACGCCCTGGTCGAACGGTTGGAAGCGACGCTGCGCATCGTGGAGAAATACTGGGGGCGCCCCAGCCGCGGCCGGATCGAATGCTACGTCGTCGACGACCTGGCGAATTGGTCCGACGACGCGCTGCCCCATCCTTTGGCCCGCGTACTTGTCGGCGGCGTCGGCGGCGCGACCGTCGTGCGCTCGCAACGAGAAGGCAAGCGGATCAAGCACAAACCCGAAGTCTATGCCAGCGCGCGGCCCGGCGTCGCCGAGCACGAGTCGGTGCATGCCTATTGCACGTCGGCGTTCGGCGCCACGGGGCCCGACTGGTATCGCGAAGGCATGGCCGACAGGGCCTATTACCATCGGCACGGCGAACGCGACGTGCAACTGCCGCCCGACACGATGGCGAGCCTGAAGCAAGGCAAACGCCGCACGCTGCACGAGATCGTGAACAGGGGCCGCATCACCGGAGAACTCTCCCAATCGGTCGACAAGCTGTTGGCCGAGCACGAAGCGGACCGGCAGATCCAGGGCCTGAGCGGCGAGGCGAAAAACGTGCCGCTGGAAGCCTGGCGGCCGGAGCACGAACAGGACGTGAAAACGGCTCGCGAGTCGTATTTGTGGAGCTGGGCGTTATGCCACCTGCTCTGTGAGAATCCCAATTACGCGCCGCGCTTTCGCGCTTTGGGGCTGGGCTATCTCACGGGGCAGTCGGCGAAGTTCGAGCAGGCATTCGACGCCGTGAGCCGCGAAATGAGCTTCGAGTACGACTTGTTTCTGCAACACGTCGAGCAAGGGTATCGCGTCGATTTGTGCGTCTGGGACTGGAACAAGTCGTTTCTTTCGGCCGCCGAACGAACGGCGATCGTGGCCAGCGTCAGTGCGGCGCGCGGCTACCAGCCGTCCGGCCTGAAAGTCCGCGCCGGCGAGCGAATCGCCTATGCGGCGTCCGGCGCCTGGACGCTCGACGCCGAAGGCGACGCCCTGTCGGCCGACGGCGCCGCCGGAGGCCGAGGCCGGTTGGTCGGCGCGTTGTTCGACGAATTCAAGCTGAGCGAACCTTTCGAATTGGGCGCCCGCGGCGCGTTCACCGCACCTGCGGCCGGCAAGCTCTACTTGCGTTGCCGCGACGACTGGGGTTCGCTGGCCGACAATCGCGGCGTCGTTTCCGTGCGGTTCAGCACGCCCGAGGAGCGGCAGGAGTCGTCGGATCGATAGGCCGCGGCACGGCGTTCAGTTCAAGACCGGCAGTTCCAGCAACGCCGGCCGCTTTGACTCGCGAGGCAGCATGCCAGAGGGAACATCGGTGGCGTCGAACGCCTCCATCGCCGCGAGTTCATCAGAAGAAACCCGGGGCGGCCCGAACAAGGTCAACTTCGCCGTCTGCCAGAAGCGGCCGAGAGAGCCGAACGTTTCGCGAACGGCCGTCGGTTCGTAGCCGCAGTGGACCATGCAGTCGCGACATTTCGCGTTGCCGCTGCGCCGTCCGTAGGCGTTCCAGTCGGTCGTGTCGAGCAGTTCCTGAAACGTTTGGGCGTAGCCTTCGCCGACCAGATAGCAGGGCTTCTGCCAGCCGAACAGATTGTAGGTCGGATTGCCCCAAGGGGTGCATTCCAACTCGACGCGCCCCTTGAGGAACTCCAGAAACAACGGCGACTGGTTGAAGGTCCAGCGCCGCTTGGGGTTAGCCAGCAGCCGCGAGAAGAGCCGCTGGGTCTTCTCGGTCTTGAGAAAGTGCTCCTGGTCGGGGGCCTTTTCGTAGCTGTAGCCGGGCGAAAGCATCATGCCTTCCACGCCCAGGTCCATCATCTCGTCGAAGAACCGGCGAAACCGCTCGGGGTCGGCGTGATCGAACAGCGTGGTGTTCGTCGTCACGCGGAAGCCCGCCGCGATGGCGGCCTTGATCGCCGCCAGCGCGACGTCATAAACCCCCTCGCGGCAGACGGCGGCGTCGTGCTCTTCTCGCGGGCCGTCCATGTGAACCGAAAACGAGAGATACTTCGAGGGCTTGAACTGCCCGAGGCATTCTTCCAGCTTGAGCGCGTTGGTGCAAAGATAGATGTACTTTTTGCGGGCCACCAGCCCGGCGACGATTTCGGCCATTTGCGGGTGCAAGAGCGGCTCGCCTCCGGGGATCGAGACCATCGGGGCGCCGCACTCGTCAACCGCGCGAAAGCACTGCTCGGGAGTCAGGTGGCGGCGCAGGATCTCGGCCGGAAACTGAATCTTGCCGCAGCCAGCACAGGCCAGATTGCAGCGAAACAGCGGCTCGAGCATCAACACCAGCGGATAACGCTCGACGCCGCGCAGCTTCTTATGCAGCACGTACGTCGCCACGGTCCACATTTGCGACAACGGCACGGCCATCGGCGTCTCCTGGAACGAACTTTTGCAACCCGTAGGGAACGCCCTCTGCGGCGTTCCGCGCCCCGCCCGTAGATTTCCAACGCAAACGCGCCGCCCGGAACGCCGCAGAGGGCGTTCCCTACAGGCGCCGCTCGTTAGGCGCGATACGCCCCCGCCGCATGTTCGGACAGCGAAACCACGCCGGGCTCGAGCGCCTCGGGATCGGCGTCCGTAGCCGCCGCCCAGCGCGACAAGGCCATCAGCGGGAAATAAATCCGGTACAGGTGATAGCGCAGATAAAACACCCGTGGAAAGCCCGTGCCGGTGAATTCCGCTTCGTCCCAGCTTCCGTCGGGCTGTTGCTCCGCGAGCAAATACCGCACGCCCCGAACCGCGGCGGGATGATCGTGCCAGCCGGCGGCGACCAGTCCCAACACGGCCCAAGCCGTTTGCGAAGCGGTCGCGGGCCCTTGGCCGCGCAGGTGCGGTTCGGCATAGCTGTCGGCCGATTCGCCCCAGCCGCCGGAAGGCTGCTGGTGCGAGACGAGCCAGTTGGCCCCGGCGGCGATCATCGGATCGTCGAGCGGCACGCCGATCGCCGCCAGGCCGGTCAGCACCTGCCAAGTCCCATAGATATAGTTGACGCCCCAGCGGCCGAACCAACTGCCGTCGGCCTCCTGCGTGCGGCGCAAATAGGCCAGCGCTCGATCGACGGGCGGACGGCCCGCTCGGTGTCCCAGGGCGCCCAAGGCCTCGAGCACGCGCGCCGCGATGTCGGGCGTGCTGGGGTCGATCATCGCGTTGTGGTCGGCGAACGGCACGTAACAGAGGAACTCGTGGTCGTTGTCGCGATCGAAGGCGCCCCAGCCGCCGTCGCGGTTCTGCATCGCCAACAGCCAACGCTGCGCCCGCTCGATGGCCGCCGTCGTGCGGCCGAGCGACTCGCTTTGATCGGCATTGGGCGTGCGTGCGTTTTCGGGCGATCGAGTTGCTTCGGCGGCAAAGCGTTCCGGCGCGAGATTCAGCTCCGACGCCGACGCGCCCGCCGGCCCCATGTCCGTCGGAGTCGCGGCGAATTGACCTTCGAGGGCCATCATCACCATCGCTGTGTCGTCGACGTCGGGATAGAAATCGTTGGCGTGTTCGAAGCACCAGCCGCCCGGTTCGGCTTCGACCTTCGCGCACCAATCGCCCGGGCGATGAATTTGCATGTCGAGCAGCCAATCGACGGCCTTGACGATCGCTGGATGATCGCCGGCAACGCCGCTGGCGGTCAGCGCCCGCAGCGTGAGCGCGGTGTCCCAGACGGGCGATTTGCACGGTTGCAGACGCAACGTGTCGTCTTCCTCGATGAACAAGCCCTCGAGCCGCTCGTAGCAATAGCGCAGCTCCGGGCTGTCGTCGCGATAGCCCAGACATCGCAGGGCAATCACGCTCCAGACCATCGGCGGAAAGATCGCGCCCAGGCCGTCGCTGCCTTCGAAGCGGTCGATCATCCAACGCTCGGCCGCGGCCAATGCGCGCTTGCGGAACGGCAATAGCTTTGCGCGTTGCAGCCCTTTCCAAGCGGCGTCGACGCAGCGGAAAAAGCGATCCCAACTCAAAAGCCCCGTGCCGCCCTTCAAGCCCGGACAACGCAGCGCCGGCCAGTCGGAGGGCGCCTTGAGAAACAACTCGCGAATGCCTTGCTTCGCGGGGATGTCCGTCACCGGCTGGCAGGCCGACATGACCGCCAGCGGCGCCAGAATCGTGCGGCTCCAAGAGCTGACCGAGCAAAGATTGATCGGAAACCACTTGGGCAGCAGCATCACTTCGGGCGGCACGGCCGGACACTCGTCGTAGGAAATCTGTCCGAGCAAGGCCAGGTAGAAGCGCGTGAAGCTGTTCACCGCGTCGGCGCCGCCATGCGCCAGGATCGCCGCCCGGGCCCGCTGCATGTATTCGGCGCTGGGATCGTGGCCGGTGAGCTTCAGCGCGAAATAGGCTTTGACGCTGCCGCTGATCTCGGCCGCTCCGCCGGGATACATGGCCCAGCCGCCCGAGGGCAATTGCTGCTTGACGATGTAGCGAGCCGCTTTTCGCGCTGCGGTCGAATTTTGCCGGCCGAGATAAGCCAAGAGCAGTATGTATTCGCTCTCCAGGATCGTGTCGCCTTCAAGCTCGCCGACCCAGTAGCCGTCGGCGTGCTGTTCGTCGAGCAGCCACTGGCTGGTTTGCGCAATCGCCCTGCGCAACGGGGCCGTCAGGCGATCGCAACTCGATCCGTTCGCCAACGAGAACTGTGGAACATCGTTTCGCCCGTCGCCGGGAACGACTCGCACGATCCGGCCTGCTACATCCATGCTAGTAATCTCTCGGAATCTTGCCGGCGAACTTCCTTGCTTGCGCCCGACCGCCCACGCGTGAATCGCCCCGGTCGCGAGCCAAAGCTTATGGCATCGCGGCATGGCAGACAAGATCAGTGGGCGGTGTAAACGGGGCGAAATGACGAGGCGCCATCACGGCGAAATTCGCCAAATTGCCTGTCTTGCGACAGGTTGGCGCAAAACGGCGCCTGGCGGCCTCAGCCGCGGACTCAATCTGGGCCGCTCTTCGGTTCGTCGGCAAGCGATTCCGCGTGAGCTAGCTCCGCCGCGTTGCGTACCGGGTAGACCTCGCCCGGATGGAGGCGGCTGAACAGCGGCGGCTCCAACACGCCCGCCTGCACGAGTCGCTCGAAGCGAGCGTGGTCGATCGATTCGGGAAACCCGTAATTGCCGGGCTGTCGATAGCGGCGAATCTCGCCCCACTGCACGTAAATGCACGATACGCGGCGTTCGAGCAGCTCGGACTTGAGTTCTTCGTGCGTGCGATCTTGGCAGAGGGCCTCGAACTCCGAGTCGTCGAACACGGTGTTGTAAATCACCCGCGGCTCATAATCGAACACCTCCGCATCGCCGATCGCAAGCACCTTCCAGCCTTGCGGCACGTGATCGTTCAAGTACAGACGCCAAGGGTCGCCGACGCGATAGGGGGCCTCGCGCAATTGCGCGAGCGAGGCGAAGTATGCGGTGTCGAAGCCGGGATGCGGAGTCACGACGAACAGCAAGTTGAGCGTCGTGCCGCAGGCGAGCAGGCCGAGCACGGCGCGCCGCCACGCCAGCGATGCGGCCCATGTCGCCCCGATGCCGGCCAACAGTGCCACCACCGGCAGCGCCGGAATCCAAAACCGATCGATGCGATGCGTCAATAGCCACCAGGCCGCCAGGACGTAGGCGAAATACGCCCACAGCGTCAACGCCATGCGACGGTATTTGGGAACCAACAGCGACAACGCGGCTAAGGGCATCAACAGCGGACTCAACCACTCGCTTCGCCAAAAGACGGCCGCCAGGTCGTCGCCGAGCCGCGCCAAGCCAAAGCCGTGCGGATAGTGGGCCCGCGCCCATTGGGCGTCTTTGGCGGCCGTGCGCGTCGCGCCGCCCAGCCACTCGTAGAGCAGCGGATAAACCGGGTTGCCCGCCAGCGCCCAGTTCTTGCCGAACCACAAACCGCAGCCGGCGAGGACGGCCAGCAAGAAAACGCCTACCGCCTTCCAACTGCCGCGTCCGCCGCGCATGCCGATCCAGACTGTCAGCGGCAGCGCCACGAATAATGCTGCCGGATACTTGCTCGATACGGCGGCGCCGGCCAAGAATCCCGCCAGCGCGACTAGCCCGGCGCCGCTCGATGACGGCAGTTGCTGCCCCGGCGGCTGTTGCGATATTGCTTGGTCGGGCGCTGCGTGTTGCCGCCAGAGCATCACGGCATAGACGGCCAGCAGCAGATAGAACGCCGAAACGCCTTCTACCAAGCCGGTCGTCGACACATGGGCGATCCAGGGCGTCGAAATATAAATCAAGGCTGCGAAACGTCCGATCGTCGGCGTCAAGAAGCGGCGGCCGGCGGCGAGCAGCGCCAGCACGGTCAAGGGGGCGAAGGCGGCAATCACCGTCTTGCCGGCCAGGGCGCCGAACCACCAATCGCCCATCAGCACCATGCCGAGCAAGCTGAACATCTCGCTGCCCATCGCCATGTTGCCATACGCGTTGTGCGGCAAGAAATCGATCCGGCCGGCCAGATAGAACTCTTTAGGCGCCTCGAGGTGGTACTCGCGCACGTCGAACTCGACCGAGGGCAGCATGCCGCCCAGAAAGATCGCCAGCAGAAACGGCGCCATCAGCCAGAGCCAGCGGGAATCGAGCCAGTCGCCGGCTTCGCGCTGCGCCGTTTGCCCATGCAACTCCGGATCCGACGGCAGCAGATAACGCCAGCGGCGCCAGGCAGCCAAGAGCGCGAACACCCCGGCCGGAACGAGAAACGCCCGGCGATCGTGCAGATAGCCGGCCAGCCCCGCGGCAAGAACATATAAAGACGTTACGTTCAGTCCCACGCCGCAGGAAAACACGAACCGTTCCAGCCGGCTCATGCCGCGATCGAGCCGCGTCAGCCCGAGCAGCACGTCGCCCGCCGCCCAGGCGCCAACGAGGATGCCGCAGGCCACAACCACGAGCGGCAAGCGGTCGAGCAGGAACGGACCGTTGGCTTGGCCGAACCAGTAAAGCACACATTCAACAGGAAACACCGCCACATTGCGGAGCCTCACCCAGCGTTCGTTGTCGGACAAGCTGGGCAACGGAGTAGCGAAAAAGATCGCCAAATACGCCGCAAGAAAGGCGAAGACCGCCCATAATGCGCCGGCTAGGGGCCTGCCGACGTCCACAGACAGCGGGCGAGCGGGCGGGGCGGATCGAGCAGCCGAATCCGTCGATTTTGTCTTACGCGTCATCAGTGAGGCCCGAGCGAATCGTGCGAGCAAGAAGGGTAATCGCGGAGCCCGCCTGCTCCGCAACCTAGGCACAAGCCTCTTCATCCGCAAAGCTACACATTGGCGCTCTCGCCGACAAGCATGATCACCCCTTCCCAATCCGCCCGCGTGGGCTAAGCTAGGAGAGAGTTCCCCAGCCAGCCCATTTCACCCCTTCCCCCCCCAGCCGAAACCCGCCTGATGTCTTCCGCTACCAACCGTTTGCGGGGAATCTTCACCCCGAACATTGTCCCGCTCGATGCCCGCGGCGAGATCAACGAAGGCGAATTGCGCCGCTATACCGATTGGCTGATCGAACGCGGCGTGCACGGCCTGTATCCCAACGGCTCGACGGGCGAGTTCACGCGATTTACGCCCGAAGAGCGGCGGCGGATCATCGCTATCATGGCCGACCAGAATCGCGGCCGCGTGCCGATTCTGGCCGGCGCCGCCGAAGCCAACGTCCGCGAGACGATTGCGGCCTGCGAGTATTATCACAGCCTGGGCGTGCGGGCGGTGGCCATCGTCTCGCCGTATTACTACAAGCTCAGCCCGGCGTCGGTCTATGCCTACTTCGCCGAGATCGGGCGTAATACGCCGATCGACGTGACGCTTTATAACATTCCGATGTTCGCCTCGCCGATCGACGTGCCGACCGTGCAACGGCTGAGCGAAGAGTTCGAGAAGATCGTGGCCATCAAGGACTCGTCGGGCGACTTGCCGAACATGATTCGCATGATTCGCGCCGTGCGCCCCAACCGGCCCGACTTCAGCTTCATGACCGGCTGGGACGCCGCCTTGATGCCGATGCTCTTGATCGGCTGCGACGGCGGCACCAATGCCACCAGCGGCGTCGTGCCGGAGATCACGCGCAAGCTCTACGATTTGACCGTCGCCGAACGAATCGATGAAGCGCGCGAGTTGCAATATAAGATTCTCGGCCTGTTCGACGCGATGCTCTACTCGGCCGACTTTCCCGAGGGCTTCCGCGCGGCGCTCGCGCTGCGAGGGATCAACCCCGGCGTCGGCCGGCAGCCGCTTTCGGACGCGCAGCAAGTGCAGATCGCCGCGCTCAGCCGCACGCTGCAATGCCTGCTGGCCGAAGAGGGCTTCACCGACGAACCGGTCGGCGGCTGCCCCGCCTCGACCCCGCAAGCCGACCCCAAAGCCGTCGATCAGATCGTGCAAGGCGTAATGGCCGAATTGAAGCGTCGCGGGATGGCGTAAGGAAATTCGGAACGAGGGAGGGCCGGGCGCCCTCGCCCGGCAAACATCCAATCAAGGGAGGGCCGGGCGCCCTCGCCCGGCAAACATCCAATCAAGGGAGGGCCGGGCGCCCTCGCCCGGCAAACATCGGATCGATCCCAACTGAACTAACTTCTATGGCCACTCCATTCCGCGTTCCGCCTTCCGAATTCCACGTTCCCATCAGCCTCGCGCTCTTGGAAATCGGCAACCTGTCGCCGGCCTTCGTCGTCGCCGATCGTTGCGCTAAGGCGGCAGGCGTGCGGATCATCGGGATCGAGAGCACGGATAGTACGGCCCAGTGCATCAAGCTCGCCGGCTCGACCGACGACGCGCGCGAGGCCGCCGAGACCGGCGCCGAACTGGGGCGGCGGATGGGCACGACCGCCTTTTGGACCTGGCTGCCGGCCCCCCGAGAAGAAACTTTGCGGCTGGCGACCCAGCCGCCGGTCTACAGTCCTTTGTTGGGCGTTTACGACGCCCGTGCGCCTTTGGAGAAATCGATGAACCCGTCTGATGCGATCGGCTTGCTGGAAACTCAAGGACTCGTCGCGGCGCTGCACGCGACCGACGAGATGCTCAAATCGGCCGCCGTGTCTCTCGTCGGCAAGGAGAAGATCGGCGCCGCCTACGTGACGATCATGGTCCGCGGCGACGTGGCCGCCGTACAGGCCGCCATTTCTGCGGGCAAGCAAACCGTCGAGCGACTCGGCGGCAAGCTGATCATGGCCGACGTGATCCCCCGTCCCCACCCGGAATTGGCGGCGCTGCTGCCAGGATGATGGGAAGTGGGAAGGATGTACACGGACGGATGAAAAAGTCATCCGCAGCAAGGAGCAGGGAAATGCGGATTAGGAACGGACGAAAAATAACTTCGGCAACTTTGTTGGCCCTCACCTAACCTCTCCCAGAAGGAGAGGGATTTGTAGGACGAAGTTATTTTTCGTTCGTTCCTGAACTAAGGCGCGAGCGTGCGGGCGGCTTGGCCCAAGTGAGGGCAGTTTCACGACATGCGCAAACCTTGAACTCCGCTCTGCTTTTGCAGCCTCGCGACTCCGATCTCCTCCTTTCTATCTCCATCCTTCCGCCTCGCCTTTTTGGGTTGCGGCGTGATATAATTCCGAGAGTGGGGGCTCGGAACTTGTGGCAGCGCACCAACGAAACGATGGCGAAACGGCGACACATCGACACGATCCTCAAGGATTGGGAGTTCGTCCCCGGCGAGGTCAGTGCGCGGATCGCGCGCGGCGGCGACGGCCGGGAAGTGTTGCAAATGCGCATCGACCTGGGCCTCTTGCAGTTGGAAACAACCGGCCGCCCCGATGGCGAACGGCCCGGCGGCGCCGAGACGTATTTCGACTACTTGCTGGCTCTTGCGGTTCACGAGGGCACGGACTTCGTGCTCACGGAAGAACAGTGCGCCGAGGCCGATCGCGAGTTCGTGCAGTTCTATCAGCGGCGGATTTGCTGGCTGGCGCTGCGCGAGTTCGAGCACGCGGTTCGCGACGCCGACCATAGCCTGGCGTTCATGGACTTCGTCCGCGATCGCTCGCCCAGCGAGGACTGGACGATGTCGCACGAGCAGTACCGCCCGTTCATCCTGTTCCATCGCACGCAGGCCAAGGCGCTGGTGACGCTCGAAGAGCACGGCCCCGAGGCGGCGATCGAGGAGATCAACCGAGGGTTGAACCGGATGCGCAATTTGTATGCCGAGTTTGACTTGGAAGAACGGTTCGACGACGACGAGCTCGTCGAGCGGCTGGACCAGTTGCGCGAGTCGTTACGCGACCATTACCACGTCGGCCGCACCTTGGATGAGCAGCTTGCCGACGCCGTCGCCAGCGAAGAATACGAGTTGGCGGCCAAGCTCCGCGACGAAATCGCCCGCCGCACGGCGAATTAGGCGGTAGTTCAGGGCGTCCTCGCCCGCTTCATGGAGGACCGGGCGCCCTCGCCCGGCGCAATGGAGGATCGGGCGCCCTCGCCCGGCGCAATGGAGGATCGGGCGCCCCCGCCCGCTTCTCAGAACGTCCGCGTATTTTAATACGACAGGCGGAAGCCAACGAGACATTAAGCGCCTCGTGGGGCGGCCTTCCTCACCCGTCGGCGAATGACGGGTGA
>DATKRK010000176.1:0-4857 GCA_035532215.1 Pirellulales bacterium
CTTGTTTTCATTGGACCAGTCCTCTCGTTGCGGCACTGCCTGAGAAAAAGGATTACCCCCTGATTTCAAAGGTAATCCGCGCCAGACGCGGGCGACTGGTCCAACCATTTTGTCTACAGTATCGGAGCGTTTATCCTTGACTCCCGTTCAAATGGTATCACCACCCGGCGCTTCGTCGTCGCCCGTCGAGCGGCGGTCGGAGAGGATTTCAGCGAGAAACAGCTCGCCCAAGGTCTCTAACGAAACCTCTTCGTCGAACTCGCAGCCGATCAGCCATTGGCCCGGCCCTTCGGCCTGCTGCCAGCGAATTTTGCCCGGCAGACGAATGTCGAGGCCCGGCTTTTCCGAGCGCAATTCGAGCACGACCGCTTCCCCGTTGCTCGGCCACGCAGCGTCGGGCTCGTCGGCGACCCGCAACTGCGCTCCGTTGCGAGCAAAGTCGATCAGTTCCGCCGTCAGGCCGCCGGCAAACTCTGCGTTCGCACGGTTCAAACGCACGCTCACCTGGCTGGCGTCGGCCACATGGTGTCGCGGTTTACGTCCGACAAAATTCCAGATTTCCAAAGGCATCGGCGTCGTGCTCGGGCGTGAGATCGACCGCCGCATCCCGATCCGAGCCCTGCAAGCCCGGACCGTGCGGCAATATTGTACTGCTCGGAAATCCTACCTCATTCGTCGCCGGTTGGCGGCGCTGCGAGCGGATTATGCCGGTCGCGCCGTCCAATTCTTTTTATGCGGACAATTCGGCTCGCACCTTTTCCAGCAGTTTTTTAGTGGCTTTGATCCCCTCGGGCTCGCTGAGCTGGCTCCCTTCGTACTCGATGCCGACGTAGCCGTGATAGCCGGCGTCGAGCACGATCTTCATCATCTTGCGATAGTCGGTTTCGGTTTCCTCGCCTTGCTCGTTGAAATCGTGCGATTTGGCGCTGACGGCTTTGGCGTAAGGCATCAGCTCGGCGACGCCCTTGTAGCGGTCGTAATACTTGCGTTCCGCCAGGCGAAAATTGCCGAAGTCAGGCAGCGTGCCGCAGCGCTTGTGGCCGACTTTCTTGATGACGGCCGCCAGCCACTGGCCGTTCGACGACAACCCGCCGTGGTTTTCCACGATCACCTCGATCTCGTGTTGGTCGCCGAATTCGCTCAGCCGCCGCAAGCCGTCGGCGGCTCGTTCGAGTTGCTCATCGTAGCTGCCGCTGCTGGCTGCATTGACGCGGATCGCATGACAGCCCAAATACTTGGCGGCTTCGACCCACGGGTAGTGCTTCTCGACCGCCGCCAGGCGTTTTTTCTCGTCGGCGTCGCCCAAGGCGCCTTCGCCGTCGATCATGATCAGCAGGCTCTTGACGCCCAGGTCGGCGGCGCGCTTCTTCATCTCGGCCAGGTACTTCTGGTCTTTCGCCTTGTCCTTGAAGAACTGATTTACATATTCAACGGCTTCGATGCCGTAGTCTTGTTTCGCGGTCTTGGCGAAATCGAGATTGTCGAGCTTGCCCCCCTTCAGCGCCCGGTGCAGCGACCACTCGGCCAAAGAAATGCGAAACAGCGGCTCTTTCTCTGCGGCCGAGGCAGGCGGCGCGAAGGCGCCCAGCAGACCGAGCCCGGCCGAGAGTTGGGCGGAGCGTTTCAGGAATTCGCGGCGATCGTGGTGGCGAGACATGAGGCGGACTCCGAATGGTGGTTAGTGGTTGGAGGGACGGGCGCTCTCGCCCGTCGATAGTGGAGGCCCGGGCGCCCTCGCCCAAAGTAGCAGGCATGCTCCGCATGCCGTCGCCAGCGCCGCAAAAGGCGCCAAACGCAAGTCGGCGGACGGCACACGGCGTGTGCCTGCTACTTTGCCGGGCGGGGGCGCCCGGACCTCCATGTTGCTCACGCCGGGCGACGAAATTTCGCTGCACGCGGGCGGCCGACAGTTTACAATATAGCTTGCCGAAAATCGCCCCCTGGGAGGCCTTGCAGAAGCCATGAATCGCCGAGATTTTTTGTACGCGGGCGCGGGCGTCGCGCTGACGGGCGGGGCGATGGCGGCACTCGATCGCCGTTCGCACCCGATGGCTGCGCCCGACGCTTCCCCGCCGGCCTATAGCGTGATTCCCGTCGTCGGCGACGGCCGCTGGATTTGGACGGAACCGCCCGACGGCGAGACGGGTTATCTCGAACCGCGGCCTTATGACCTGAGCGTCGGCATCAAGCTCGAAGGCACGGGCGACGCCGGCGGCGTGACGAGCACGACCGCCGCGCCGCTAGACTACCCCGAGCAGAAGATCGAAAGCGTCAAGATCGAAACCATCGGCTGCCAGGCGCGGCTGCGACGGCTGGCCGACGGCGCCGGGCAACTCGTGCTCACCGCCGCGGAGATTGCCAAGGGGCAAGTCGTCTCGGCGGTGGCCCGCTATCGCTTGACGCTCTACAAGCAATACCACGGCTACGGCGCCGACAATTTTCCGGCCAAGCAAAAAATTCCGCCCGACGTGCGTAAGCAGTATCTGCAAGACAGTCCGGGCATTCAAACCCGCTCGAAGCAGGTCCGGCAGTTGACGGCCGAGCTGACTTCCGGCACGCCGAAGCACCCTTGGGAGCAAGTCAAGTCGTTTGCCGATTGGGTCCCCAAGCACATCAAGCCGCAGATCGGCAGCTACACGAGCGTCACCGCCGCGCTCGACGACCTCCGTGGCGATTGCGAAGAAATGGCCGGCGTATTCGTGGCCTTGTGCCGAGCGATCGGCGTCCCGGCCCGATTGGTCTGGATTCCCAATCACACTTGGGCCGAGTTCTTTCTGGTCGACCACAAGAACCAGGGACATTGGATCCCCGCCCACACAGCCTGCTACTCCTGGTTTGGCTGGAACGGGGCTCACGAGTTGGTGCTGCAAAAGGGCGATCGCGTGCAACTTCCGGAGAAACGCAAGCTCGTGCGATTACTGGCCGACTGGACGCAGTGGTCGGGCGCCGAACCAAGGTCCCAATACACGGCCGAGCTAACTCCGCAGCCGAACGAACCGGGCGGCGACCCTGGGCCAGGCGCCCGCCGCAAGGATGAAAAGGGCGAATGGAAGGTCGTTGGCGGGCATCCGCTCGATCGCTTGGTGCGGCGATAGAAGCCAGACTTGCGCGATCGCTCAGGTTCAGGCGGGCAGTGTCCAACAGGCTATAAGCAAGTTGTGTTGCAGCCAAGGATCAGCGTTTGATTGTTGCCAGATACAAGCGGGGCCAGCGCCTGGCGATCGACCTGTTCGCGGGTGATGCGTTTGAAATTGTCGCGGACGCCATAGTATTCGGCCGCACGAAATCCATTATCAAGTCGATTGAATCGAAGGCTCCCGGATTTCAGCCGGTTCCAAAACACGAATCGCTGCAATTTCCGCTGGTCCCGAAACGCAATTTGCTCCGCACGAAGTCAAAACGACTGCCTTGGCCGTTCGCTTATTCTTTGCAGTACCGCCCTCGATACGCTGGACCAACAAGCTTGCACGTCCAGATTCTTGCCTTCAACATTTTCCAGACGTTGGGTTGGTACGTCATGAAAGACTCCCCCGCAAAGCACGTCGTTATTGTTCCGTTCAGTTGGCGAAACCCCGAAACCTTGGCGTACGCAACCATCGGAGGCCTTCTGCACATCTACCCGTCACTGTTTCCGATGCCGACTCGATACACGATTGCGGCTCTTGACAACCTTGATGCATTCGAGCGGCTGCTCGACAATCCGGATCGTATTCGGACGGCACTCATGGCTTGGACATTTTTCCCGCTTCGCGAGTTCAGGCGGCTGCCCCCGCCCCGCGCCACGTTGTTCAAGCGGCTGCCCACGCCGCACGCAAAATAACCAATCGACAGTGCGCGAGCGAAGCAGGACAATCTCTTTAGCTGGCGGCAAACCATCCAACGCACTTTTTCTTCACACAATCTCGAACGCTCGCATCAAGAACAGCCGTCGCATCCGGTCTCAAACCGCGCGTTACTGCCAAGTTGGGGCACTTACGGGTTCCTCTTCTCTGTTCTGGCTGCGGCATGCGTCACAGCCGGGCAAGTAAAGCTGCGTCGAAAGCAATAGCGCGCGAGCGAAAGCCACGATTCGGAATCATCTGGAACAGAGAAGAGGAACGCGTAAACCGATGCGGCCGATAACACACGAAGAGCGCAGCAAACGATTCTTCGCACCAAATGGCCGACATGAGGCGTAAGGGGCAGGACGGCCAGCGAAGTCGGGGCGGAGCCGAGTCGAGGAGTGCAGATGGATCATCACGATGCCGCCGATCGCCCGCCGAAGCCCCCTTACCGCGAACGGCTCGATGCTTTGCGCGGGCAGTTTCCTCAGCCTGCGGTCGATCCGCAGTCTGACGGCTACTTCGCCGATGTCGTGCAGCAAACTCTCGACCGCTTCGCCGCGTTGAAGAATCAGACGCCGATTCTTGGTTCGCCAGCCGAACCCGATATTGCCGCCGCCCTGCAAGCGCCGATGCACGAGGCGCCGCAATCGCTGGAGCAAACCATCGCCAGCCTCGCTTGTTTGCTCGAAGGGACGCGGCTGCCGGGACACTCGACGAACCAGTTCAACATGGCTCCGCCGCCGTCGATCGCCAGCATCATCGGCGTGCTGCTGGCGGCGACGTGCAACCCCAACCTGTGCAGCGAGGAAAGCGGCCGCGGGTTCTCGGCCGCCGAAGTCGCAGCCGCCGCGATGACGGCGAGGCTTGTCGGCTACGACGCTGAATCGGCCGGCGGAGCGTTCACGTTCGGCGGCACGGGCTGCACGTTGTATGCCGTCAAGGTCGGGCTGGAAAAGGCGCAGCCAGGCAGTATCCGCACAGGCGTGCGGCCGGGCGCCGTCGTGCTGGCCTCGCGGGCCTGCCATTACTCGGC
>DATKRK010000177.1:0-33322 GCA_035532215.1 Pirellulales bacterium
GAGGGGAAATCGCCGCATTGTCGTCGGCTGCTGGAGTTCCGAGTCGTTGTATATAGGGGAGTTGTTTATTCCTCGGTGCGTAGAAGGCGGCGGGCAAAGAGATACGAGGACCGCGAGCGGATTTGCACCGGCAACGCTTGCCACCAGCTTTAGCTGGTGGTAGGAAAGCCAACCATGAAACGTCGTCCAGCCGGCTTTAGCCGGCTTCTTCTTGAAGAGGACGGAATCAATGTCGAATCACGTCTTCCATGAGAACTATCTCCACATCAATCAACGCTTGCACAAGCCGGCTAAAGCCGGCTAAAAGACAACATGTGCTGGTGCTCGAATACCACCAGCTAAAGCTGGTGGCAGACGGCAAAGGGCCTGGCTACAGAATTTCCGGTGGGCTGGAAATAGGGAAGTTATTCAATCCCCGCTGCCAATCGCCTTGTTTTTCCACGAATCGGGCCGATCGCTTCCGCGGTCGGCCCGGTTTCGTTGGTTTGCGTCGACGCCCTCCATGAAAACCGGGCGTCGGCGGGCTCACTGATAATGGTATTGCCACCGTTTGTGAACCGGCAAGCGGAAGCGAGACATGACCTGATTTCCGTAATCGATATAGTTGCGGTAAGTGTACGTGCCCGTGCTCGACACGCGCAGGTTGGCGCCCGGACGCACCAGCATCTCGCGGCGAATGAAGGTTTCGATGTCGCGGTCCTCGTCCTCGTCGGTATAACCGATGCCGTACCTCCGCCAATCGTAGCGGCCTCGATAGCGCCGCGGATTCACCGACGGGTCGAGCGGGTAGAGATCATCGAGCCGCACGCCTTGCCCGCGAGCGTCGCTGAATTCCTGTACGCCGCGCATCGCATAGCCGTTGGCCAGCGAACTTTCGCGGCCCGCGTGGTTCAAGTATCCGGGAGCGTCGGGGCGGTCTTCGCCGCCGCGATTCGACCGGCCCAGCAGCGGCGCCGCATAAGGGCCAAAGTCGTCGTAGGCTCCGATGCGCGGATCGTAACGCCCGCTGCTCGGCGCTCTGAGCGGCCGTTGGTCGAAAGCTTGCGGCGACTCGTCCGCGTCTCGATGCTCATGCCGGCTGTCCTCGATCTCGGCATACCCGCGGCGGATCGGAACGCCGTAATCGCGCCGGGGCGCGTCGAGGTCGGCGCGGCGATTGTAGGGCTTGACGTCTTCTCCGCGAGTGCGGGCTTGCGAAAGTTCGGCGATCCGCCCGGCTCGGCGATTGCGAATTGCATTGCGGGCCCAAAGATCGTCGCGGTCGAATCGCGAGCCATCGCTCGCGATCCCTTCGTCGTCGAAGCCGTCTCTCGGGCCGCGGACTTGAGCTTGAACGGGGCTGGCCGCCGCGAACGACATGCCGGCGACGACGAGCGCGCCGGCGATCGCCTTCCTTGATTTTCTTGCGAACGACATCACGGGTCACCTCCTATTCTTCGATGGTTGGCAGCAGGACTCAAAAGGCGCAAGTCCGTGCGTTTTTGTCACGGAAGCATGCCCGATTGCCTGCTAAACTGGCTGGTTGCAAAAAGCGGGCCGCGCGCGCCAGCGACGGCGGAGATTTCGCATCGCCCGTTGCGATTCGCGCGCCGTTCTGCGAGAGCGCCATTCGGCGAGAGAGGATTTCTGCCGCTTCCGAGGGGCGACGCAGAAGCCGGGCGGCTGATGCAACATCAACCGCCCCGACCCATCTCGGTGCGTGCGAGGCGAATCGGCCCGCTCGGCGGGCGCTCGGGCTTCACGCCGCTTCGCGCGGCAGGTTTTTCAGGCCCAGCGAGAACATCACCCAGGCCCAGCCGTTGAAGATCAATTCGATGCCGACGAAGATGCCGATCACCACCAGCCCGGAGGCGGGCCATTGCTTGTAGATCATGACCCCCAACAGCACTGAGATGACGCCGTTGAGCAGCGGCCAGCCCCAGAGCGGAAAGCGCAGCACGAGCGCCGTGACGATGCGGAAGATGCCTGACACGATGAACAAGAAGGCCAGCATCAGCGTCAATTCGATCGTGCTTTTGATCGGATGGTTGATGATGAACAATCCCGCCACCATATACAGCAGCCCGATGAACATCGTCAGCAAAAAGCCGCTCCAACGGCCGGCCCAAAAGGCGCTGATGGTTTGCGCAATGCCGGCGGCCAGCAGCAACAGGCCGAGGAATACCACGGTCGCAAACGAGACGATGACCGCCGAACCGAGCGCCAGCGTGCCGAGCACGATCAGGCCGATGCCCAAGAGCAGGAACCACCACCATTCTTTTTGCAGCGCGGCCAGCTCGTGCCGCATCGCGGGGCCCAGCGGGCCTAAAGGTCGCGAAAACGCCGGACCTTCGCCGCTGCCGGAGGAAGTAGGGCCTTCGCTCATGCTGCACGCTCCTTATTTCGAAAACACGGATTTGCGTTTCGTCTGATTAAAGATAGGTTGCAAATTCGTCGACGCACCGCTCTCGGAACGGGGTAGCGATAAAAGAAGTCGCCTTCGCGATGCGCGATGCGCGACGCAAGGCGGCCTGGCGCCGGCGTTTAGGCCGCTTCCGGCGCCGTCAGGCGTCCGCCGCCGCGGCATGCTCGGGGAACCGCCCGGCGTGCGGTCGAGGAAGCTCGGCCTTCCACAGCGGCGCAACAAACTCCGGCTCGCGAACCGGCGACGCGGCGCCGCGGGTCCAAGCCCAGGCGCGCCGCCAAAGTTGCGTGAAATCGTCCCACAGCGAGTACGCCACGGGCGTGACCAAGAGCGTCAGCAACAGTGACAGCGACTGGCCGCCCAAGATCACTTTCGCCAGGCCGGCCCGCGCGCCGGCGCCCGGGCCTTCGCCGAGCGCCATCGGAACCATCGCGGCCACGAGCATCACGGTGGTCATCAGAATCGGCCGCAACCGCGTGTGGTTGGCTTCCAGAATCGCTGCGTCGCGCGGCATGCCGCGGGCCCGCAGCACGTTCGTGTAATCGACCTGCAAAATGCCGTTCTTCTTCACGATCCCGAACAGCATGAACAGCCCGAACATGGCGTAAATATCGAGATTCGTCCGCAGCAGCATCAGCGACAAGAGTGCAAAAGGAATCGTCAGCGGCAGCGCCAGCAGAATCGTGAGCGGATGGACGAAGCTCTCGAATTGCGCCGCCAGAATCATGTACATGAACAGAAAGCTCAAGGCGAAGGCGATCACGAAGTTGACGTTCGATTCCGACATCGTTTTGGCCTGGCCGATGAACTCCCAGCGATAGGCGCTGGGCAAGCCTAGCTCGCGGACGCGGCCGCCGAGCTTCTCCACCGCATCGCCGAGCGCCAGACCGTCGAGGTTGGCCGAGATGACCACTTGCCGCTGCCGGCCGAAGCGGTCGATCGTGTTGGGGCCTTGCGCCTGCTCGAAGCGGGCCACGTTGCCCAGCCGCACCACGCCCACGGCCGCCTTTTGCGAGGGGACCGTCAGCCGCTCGACCGCCTCGCGATCGTCGCGCTCGCCGCGTTCGGCCCGCAGCCAGACGTCGTATTGCTCGTCGAACTCCTTGTACTTGCTCACCGGTTCGCCGCCGACCAGCACGTTGGCCGTCGAAGCGATGGCCTGAATCGAAACGCCCAGGTCGGAAGCTCGCTCGCGATCGGGCCGGATGCGCAGCTCGGGCTTGCGCAGCGAGAGGCTCGTGTCGACGTCGACGAAATGCCCTTCGGCCTTCATCCAACTCGCGATCTCCGCCGAATACTCTTGCAGCTTGTCCATGTCGGGCCCGCGCAGGTTCAGGTCGATCATCACCTGCCGGAAGCCGGTCCCCTGGAAGGCCGACACGTCCTGCACGGCGACGCGCAAGTCGGGATAATCGGCCAGAATCTTCCGGGCTTCGTTCATCACGTCGAACTGCGTGTAATCGCGCTGGCCCAGGTCGACCAGCCGGCAGTAGATCGTGCCGGTCGTCACGTCGCCTTGCCCCTTGGTGATGCGGCCCGTCGTGTCGCCGATGATCGTGAAGGCGTGCGTCACGCCGCGCAGCTTTTCGAGCCGGCGCTCGATCTCGGCGAACACGCGATCGCCCCGCTCGAGCGAGTAGCCCTCGGGCAGCATGACCGCCACCTCGAACTCGCTCTGATCGTCGCGCGGAATGAACGTCTTGCCCACGCGGCTGAAAATGGCCGGCGTGACGGCCAGCAATCCGACTGTCGTGAGCACCACGGCCCAGCGGTTGCGCAGCGACCAGGCCAGGATGCCGCCATAGGCGCCGTCGATCAACCGCCAGAAGAAGCCGCCCTTGCTCGAATGGCCGGCTTCGAGCTTCAAGAACCGCGAGCAGAGCATGGGAGTCATCGTAAACGAGATGCACATGCTCATCAGAATCGAAAACCCGACGACCATGCCGAAGCTGCTGAAGAACCGCCCGACCCGGCCGCCCATGAACGCGACCGGGATGAAGATCACCAACAGCGAAAGCGTCGTGGCGACCACCGCCAACGCGATTTCGCGCGTGGCCGAGGCGGCCGCGGCCATCGCCGGGCGGCCGTATTCTTCCATGTGGCGGAAGATGTTCTCGTGGACCACCACGGCGTCGTCGATCACGATGCCCACGGCCAAAATCAGCCCGAGCATCGTAATGTTGTTGAGCGTGTAGCCCATGTAGTCCATGAAGGCGAACGTGGCCACGATCGAAGTCGGAATGGCCAGCGTGGCGATGATCGTCGTCCGCCAGTCGCGAATGAACAGCAGGATCGTCAGGCTGACCAGCACGGCGGCCAGCACCAGGTGCAGCTTGACCTCGTCGATCGAGTTGCGAATGAACCGCGACTGGTCGCGGATCACCTCGCAGCGGATGTCGGCCGGCAGCAGCGGTTCGATCTCGGCCAGCCGCCGCCGCACCACGTCGACGACTTGCACGGTGTTCGTGCCCGACTGCTTTTGGATGATCAGGCTCACGGCGTTGTCGCCGATCTCGCGGCCGGTCGCTTCGGCCTCGTCCTTGATCCACAAGCGGCTCAACCCGCGCGGCTCTTCGTAAGAATCTTCGACGCGGCCGACGTCTTCGATTCGCACCGGCTGGCCGTTGCGGTTGGCGACGATCAGCTTCGCGAAGTCGGCCGGCCGGGCCACGCGGCCCATCGTGCGGAGCACGACTTCGCTCGATCCGCGGTCGACTCGCCCGCCGGGTTGTTCCTGGTTTTCGCGGACCAGAGCTTGCCGCACGTCTTCGATCGACAGGTTCTCGTACTTCAGCAGCTTTTCGGGATCGACGATCGCGTTGATCGCCCGCTGCCTTCCGCCCACGAGGATCACGGCGCCGACGCCGCTGAGCGTTTCCAGGTCTTCCTTGATCCGCTTCTTGGCGATCTCGGTCACTTCGCGAAAATCGCGGCGGCCCGACACGGCCACGGTCATCACCGGCGCCGCGTCGATGTCGAAGCGGTCGATGATCGGCGAATCGGTGCCCTCGGGCAATTGGCTGAGAATCGTGCGGACCTTGCCGTCGACCTCCTGGGCCGCCACGGCGCCGTCCTTTTCCAGCACGAACTGGATCACCACCTGGCTCGTCCCCTCTTTGGTGGTCGAGCGCAACTCGTCGATGCCCGAGATCGTGTTGACGATCTCTTCGATCGGCTTGGTGACGCCGGTTTCCATCTCCTCGACGCTGGCGCCGCGGAGCGTGGTGGTGACGGTGACGATCGGCAAATCGACGTTGGGGAACAGGTCGACGCCCAGCCGGCGGTACGACGCCAGGCCGAGCACGATCGGCGCCGAAACCAGCATCGCCGTGAAGATCGGCCGCTTGATGCAAATGTCCCAGATAGTCATCGGATGCGTTCTATTTTGGGTCGTCGTTGTAGGGTAGGGCGCAGCCCGGGCTGCGCAAAATCGTGATTCCGTAAAGAGATCGCTTGTCCTGTTTTTGTTCGGCCACGACTACGCGTCGTTCGTTCGATGACTCAACCCGGAAAACTTTTATGTAGCCCAGGCGTTTACGCCTGGGAATTCGCGAGGCACACACGACCCTCCCCACGATCGGGGGTAAAATCTTTCCCGGATCCCAGGCATAAATGCCTGGGCTAAGTAAAAGAGCGCCTGCGGCGGTCATGGCGCGGAACAAAATCGACGAAGACTCGGCCCCGCATCGGGCCCAAAAATCGCTCATTTTGCGCAGCCCAGGCTGCGCCCCACCCTACCTTCTGATTTCGGCTTCTTCCTCGCGCAAACGGACCGCCGTGCCGTCGGCCAATTGCGTCTGCCCGCTGGTCACGACGGGGCTGCCGGGGGGCAACTCGCCGCGTACCTCGACCCAATGCTCGACGCGCTTGCCGCTGGCAACTTCGATCCGCACGCCGGGTTCGACCGGCACGGCGCGCGCCTGTTCGCCCGACACGACGAATAACTTGGTCACTCCGGCGAAGGTCACCAGCGATTCTTCGGGGACGGTCGCCGCGTGCGGGTCTTCGCGCGTCAACACCGAGGCCTTGGCGAAGCTGCCCGACTTCAGCCGCCGCTCGGGATTGGCGACCATGACTTCGAGCTGGAACGTGCGGCTGACGCGATCGACCGTCGGATTCATCCGGGCCACGACCCCCGCGAACGTCTCGTCCGGGTAAGCTTCGATCGACACTTCGACGCGCTGGCCGACCTTGATCTCGCCGACATACCGCTCGGGCACGGTCGCCTTGAGCTTCAAGGGCCGATCCATGACCAGGTGAAAGATGGTCGCGTCGCTGGTGGTGTGGATCATCTCGCCTTCGGAAACCATGCGGCCCGAGACGACGTACTCGGTCTCGGCCGGATCCTTGGGTTTCAAGCCGGCCCAGCGAGCGGCGTATTGCACCTCTTTGAGCCGTTCGGCCGAAGGCTGCGGCACGCGGAGTTGCGTCTCTTCCAGCCGTTCCAGCGCCGTGGCCAGCGCCGCCTGCCGCTGCCGCACCGAAGCCAGCGTGGCTTCGGCCTCGATCACGGCTTGCCGATGGTTGGCCTCGGCGATCTTGAATTCGGTCTCCATCTGGTCCATTTCTTCGCCGGTGGTGAATTGCTTCATGCTGCGGCGGCGGGCCAGTTTGCTGCGGGCGTTCTTTTCCTCGTGCGCGGCGCGGACCACGGTCGGCAGCGTGCTCGCGTCGAAGTCCTCTTTCGGCAGCTCGCGCAAGCCGAGCTTGGCCAGTTCCAATTCCATCGACCGTTCGGCTTCGGCGGCGGCCAGGCGATAGTCGGTGTCGTCGATCTCCAGCAGCACGTCGCCCGGCTGCACGATGTCGCCGATGTCGTGCAGAATCTTGACCACCCGGCCGCCGACTTTGGCCTCGACGTCGACTTCTTCCTGGCCGTAGAACGTGCCGACGATCTGCACGCTGCGCTGCACCTCGCGAAGCGTCACCGGGGCGACGGTCACGGCCACGGCCGGCCGCTCGCCGCCGGCGGAGTTTGCCGCGCGATCGCCGTGCGCCGCACCGCCCTTGAGCACATAGGCGACCCCCGCGACGACGACGAAGGTCGCCATCGCCATCATCAGCCACCGCATCACGCGACGGACCATGAACGACCTCTTTCCCTAAAAATGAAGGACAATGGCGGAAGAGTGAGAATTATGCGTTGCGATCCGCGTTGGGCGCTGCGGGCTTCGGGTTGAGCGTTGCGGGCTTCAACCGGGGGGCTGACGCCCCCCGCTCGCCTTGGTTTCCAATTTCCGAATTCCGACCTCTCGGTCCCTCTCGCTCTCCGAAAGGATGCCGCAAAAGATCAGATCGACGATATCCTGGGCCTGTTGGCGGAGCGGCCGGCGGCGGCCGGCGACATAGTTGGTGAACATCGTGCCGTACATCAGGTCGCCGATCACGTCGTGGACGCGCTCGGCCGGCAGATCGCGAACTCGGCCGGCGGCCGCCAGCCCGCGATACACTTCTTGCCAGCGGCCGATGTGCGACTGGCGGTGCTCGAAGTAGGTCGGCCGCTTGCGGTCCTTGAACTGGGCCCGCTCCTGGATCATCAGCTCGACCACCTCGGGGCGTTCTTCGAAAAAGGCCAGGTACGTATGCAGCGCCGCGCGGATCTGATCGAGCGGATCGGCGATCTCCGCCACGCTCCGGTCGATCGCCTCGCTGAGCTGGCGCATGCCGCGGTCGACGGCCGCCAGAAACAACGCCTCTTTGCTGGGGAAGTAGCGGTACAGCGTCCCCTTGCCGATCGACAGCGCGTCGGCCAGGGCCTGGGTGTCGGCGGCGGCGTAGCCGTGCCCGGCGAACAGCTTGACGGCGGCCGCCAGAATCTCTTCACGGCGCCGCTCGCGGAGCTCTTCGTTCACCGGGCGGCCGGCTCGCGAACTGGCCGGTGACTCGGGGGACGGATGGTTTTTAAGCATGGGGCCGAAAATGAGATGCAAGGAATTGCGGACCAGTCAGTCCGATAATTCACTATAGGAACGCCGCCGCAGCCGGACAAGGGCAGTTTTTGCTATAGTCAATCTTCGATGGCCAAGCTGGACCCTGAGTTTTTCGCCCGCGATACGCTTGAAGTCGCCCGAGATTTGATCGGCGTCGTGCTAGTCGTGGGCAAGTGCAAGGGGCGGATTGTCGAGACCGAGGCCTACAAGACCGATGCCGCGTCGCACTCGGTGCTGCGGAGGCACAAGGCCGCCTTGATGCGCGAGACGTACGCCCACGTCTACGTCTACCACAGCTACGGCGTCCACTTCTGCATGAACTTCACCACCGAGCGCGAGGGGACCGGCGCCGTGCTGATCCGCGCCGCCGAACCGCTGGCCGGACTGGCCGACATGGCCCGCCGCCGCAGCGTGAGCGAGCCCGAGAAGCTGGCCAGCGGGCCGGGCAAGCTTTGCCAGGCCTTCGGCATCGGCATCGAACTCAACGGCCGGCCGCTAGGGCGCGAGATCAAGCTCTTCGCCGGCCAGCACGCCCCGATCGTCGCCTGCGGCCCGCGGATCGGCATCACCCGGGCCGTGGAGTTGCCCTGGCGGTTTTACGAGTTGGGCAACGCCTGCGTCAGCCGGCGGGCGGGCCGGAAGCCGGAGGTCGGAGGTCGGAAAGGCAAGGCAAGGTAATCGCCCCGGCCTCTTCAGGCCCCCGAGTTCGTTTCTGGCAATCTGTTCCCCAAGGCGCTACTCGCCGAGCCCTTCGATCCGCAGCGATCTTTCCTGTTCGGGCGAGTCGGCAAGCTTCGAGACGTCGAGTACCAGACGGCGGCCGTCGTCTTCGATCTTGCACGGCAGGTGGTCGACAACGAAGCGGCCGTCGGTGGTGAGCACGGTCTCAGCCTTGTAGTGCGGATCGAAGACGACGCCGGAAATGATCACGCCCAGCACGGAGCCGACAAGGCTGGTTTGCGGCTTGGGAGGAAAGCCGCTAATTTCGAAACGCTCGCGGTTCCAGGAAAACGCACATCGTTCGCAGCCCAAAATCAAGCGCAGCCATTGCAGCAGGTCCGCTGGATCGTCCCCTTTTCCCGTAACTGTCACCACGACCGTCGCTGGATTCTCGCCCACGACTTTGACCTCGCTCGTGAACTCCGCTGAGGCTAGCCCGTGCGAAAACTCCTCGGACATCTCTTCGCCTATCTTCTTGGCAAGCTTGATCGTAGCCGCATCGTCGCCGCCAAGCCGCGTGTGAGCGCTCTCCTCGAACGTCATCGTCCAGCGTCCCTGCTTGCCCACGTGCAGGCGCATCGTACTCGACTCTGCGATTGGGACGCCCTTCAACAACTGGCCCGGCGCGAGCACCAACGCCGTCAACAACGTCGCGGATAGCATCGAGAACCTCCTTGTTTGGTTGAGCCAACGCGGCCGACGGCGGATCGCCGTGCGATCGGTCGGGGCGGCGCATAAGCAACCTGCGGGCCACTCAACGTTCGCGAATTAAATCCAGCCTTGCCAAGTCGAGTCAACTGCAGTTGAGCGATCGGGAAAGAATTCCCCTGCCAGACTGCTCAAAAACGCGTTTCCGGCGGGGCCGCGCCGAAAGTCCGAGAAAGCGCGAATCCGACTTGCGATTTTCGACTTCGCGTCCGAGGCTCCCGACGCCTCCTCCGCGGCCATCGCCCCCGACGCCTCGCTTGCCGCGCGGCGCCGGCCCATTTATGCTATTTCTGCCCGGTTTTTGCGTTTGGCAGGCCCTCGGCCGTCGCGCATAATCGAGGCTGCCTGCCTGAAATACTCACGGCCCCAAACATCCACGCCCTACAAGGAACCTTGCTGATGCGTCCCGATTCTGCTTTGTCCCGGCGCCATTTTCTTGCGGCTGGCGGCGCGGCCGCCGCGGTCGCCATGACCGCCAAGAGCTACGCCCGCGTGATCGGCGCCAACGACCGCATTCGCATCGGGTTCATCGGCGTCGGGGGCATGGGCAACGGGCATCTCGACGCGATCAACCGGCTCAAGGAGCCCGACAACGTCGAGGCCGTGGCCGTCGCCGATTGCTGGCTCGCGCGGGCCGAAGCCGGGGCCAAGAAGGTCGAAGCGCCGCACCATTTTTCCGATTACCGCAAGCTGCTCGATCTCAAAGAGATCGACTACGTCACGATCGCCACGCCCGAACACTGGCACGCCACGATGACCCTCGACGCGATGGACGCCGGCAAAGCCGTCTATTGCGAAAAGCCGATGACTCACGTCATCCCCGAGGCGCTGGCCGTCGTCAAGAAGCAGAAGGAGACCGGGCTGGCGCTGCAGGTCGGCGTGCAAGGCATGTCGGACGACAGCTACTCTTCGGCGGCCAAGGCGATCGAAGAGGGCGTGCTCGGCCAGGTCGTGCAGGCCCAGATCGAGTACGTCCGCCGCTACGACAAGCAAGGCCCCTGGCGGCTGCCCGACGTCACCGACGACCAGCCCAAGCCGGCCGATCTCGACTGGAGCGCCTGGCTCGGCAAGGCGCCGAAGATCGATTGGAACCCGCACCATTATTTCGAGTGGCGGAACTATTCGGCCTATTCGGGCGGAATCTGCACCGATCTGTTCATCCATCGCATCACGCGGATCATGAAGGCCTGCAAGCTGACCTATCCGCGCCGTGTGGTCGGCATGGGCGGCATCTGGCAATGGCCCGACGGCCGCGACCTGCCCGACAACTTCGAGATGATCTGCGAATATCCTCGCGGCATGACGGTCTACGTGCTGGGCACGATGAGCAACCGCGTGGGCATCGATCACTTGATTCGCGGCTATCGCGGCACGCTGTACTTCACGCCCAGCGGCTGGGTGGCGAAGGACAAGGACGGCAAGACGCTCGCCAGCCACGAAAAGCAGGGCGCCGAAGACATCGTGTTGCACCACAACAACCTGCACCAGCACCTGCGCGAAGGCGTGCCGCTGGCCTGCCCGGCCGAACTTGGCTTGGCGGGCGTGGTGGCCGTGAACATGGCCAACGAATCTTGGCGCAGCGGCCGCATGATGGGTTGGGACCACGAGAAGCAAGAGATGGTCTCGGCCGATCAGGTCGCCTGGACGCCCTACCCTGAGAAGGAAGAAGGCTGAAGCTGCGGAGTGATCTGCCGGCGGAGTCGATGCTCGTCTCGCCAAGACGCCAATTGGCGTGGTATGCGTGGTATAATCTACTTATGGAAACCATCAAGAAGCTAAGCGAAATCGCTCCGCGGGATTTACCGGCGCTCGAACGGGTCATCGGCGCCCCGCTGGATCCCGCGCGGCACGAAGCCGTGGCCGTGCGGGTCTTGCCGGTCGCTTCGGCGACGACCGAGTCCCCGGCGGCTGGCGCGCTGCCGGAATGGTGCAACGTGCTAGAAGGCTTTTCGGACGATGATCTTGCCGAATTCGACGCCATCCTGGCGGATCGCCCGAAGCTTTCGCATTAGGGTGCGTGCTGAAAAGGGCCAGGCGGCAGCGCGGTATTTCGCGGCTCCCGCACGCTTAGCTTGCCCCCTCGCCATCGCATGTCCCTAATGTATAATCCGTTAGGACATTTTATGAACGAGTCTGCCGGAGCATCATGGGCATCAAGTTCGCCTGCCCCCACTGCGGAACCTCGCTGAACGTCAAAAGCGAATTGGCGGGCAAGCGCGGGCGTTGTCCGCAGTGTCAGCAGAAAATCGAGATTCCCCAACAAGACTCGCCCAGCAGCGGCGCGGTCGACGTGGCGGCGGCCCAAGTTGCCGGCCCGGCGACCGGGGCGCCGGGGCCTGCGCCCGCCGTCGAACCGGCCTCGCAGCCGTTGCCCCAGAGCACTGTGGCGGCGGCAGCGGGCGCTTCGGCGCCGGCCAGCGATGCAATCTCCGAGGCGCCGAAGCTGCAATGGTACGTGATGCCGCCGGGAGCGGCGAGCCAATACGGACCGGCCATCGGCGAGGAATTCCGCAATTGGATCAAGGAGGGCCGCGTCACCGCCGACACGCTGGTCTGGCGGCAAGACTGGCCCGAGTGGAAGCTGGCCGGCGCGGTGTTTCCCGAGTTGCAACCGCAGGCCGCCGGGCAGGCGCCCGTCGCTTCGGTGGCGCCTGCCGGCTTCGCCATCCCCACGGCGGCCGGCGCACTGCCGACGGCCGCCGGCCTGGCACCGGTGGGCGTGGCGGCCTATCCGGCGGCAGGTGATGCCGCAGCGCCTTGGAACCCGGCCGCGGGCGGCTTTTCGCCGGTCGGCGGCGGTGCGCCGACGTCTTCCGTGCGCCGAACGCAATATCGTCGGCGGTCGAATACCGGGCCGATGATCGTGATCGGGGTCTTGGTGCTGGCGATGATTCCGCTTTCATATTTTGTGTGGAAGGTCGTCAGCGACCAATTTCGCAGCCCGCCGCCAGCGGCTAGCCCAAAAAAGCAAGCCGAGTAGAATGAGCCCTGCGAACCGGGGCTTCGCCAAGGCTCAGTCCTAACCACCCATCGAATCACGATTGACAAAGCACTAGCGTTTCAGCCTGGAGAGGAATCATGAACGCGTTACGTTCTCGCTTGCAGTTTCGCGTCGCTCTCGGCGGCGCCTCGGCCGTCTGTCTCGCACTCGCCGCCGGCTTGGCGCTTGCAGCCGACAAATCGGAAGGCAAGAAATTCGAGATTGCCGAAGGCAAATTCAACCTCACGGCGCCGGGCAATTGGCTCGCGAAAAAGCCGCGCACCTTTATCGTCGAAACCGAGTTCGAGGTTCCCGCGGCCGAAGGGGACGAGACGCCAGGGCGCGTCACGGTGATGGGCGCCGGCGGCAGCATCGAAGCCAATATCGATCGCTGGCGAGCGCAGTTCACTCAGCCCGAAGGCGCCGATGAAAAAGACGCCTCGAAGGTCGAAAAAAAGAAGATCGCCGGCCAGCAAGTCCATCTGGTGGATCTGTCGGGCAACTATCTGGATAAGCCTCCCCGAGCGGCGCAAGGCGTGCTGCGAGAAAATTACCGCATGCTGGCCGCCATCATCGAGACCACGCAAGGCGGCAAGCGGACCGGCAATTACTTCATCAAGTTCATCGGCCCGGCGAAGACCGTCGCCGATAACGCCCAGGGCTTCGAGAAGATGATCGAAAGTTTATCGGCCAAGTAAGATTATGAGAATTCAACAATTCCTGGACCACCACGGGGTGGCCAGCAATCCGTTCGCCGACGAAGACGCCCAAACCGATCCGGTGTTCAAGGAACACTGCATCGAGAATACGTACCATCCGAGTTGGGATAAGGTCTACGGCGATCCGGCCGAGCCCGCCACCTCGATCGTGTTCGGCGAAAAGGGCGCCGGCAAGACGGCCTTGCGGCTGCAGATCGTCCGCCATCTGACCGACTACAACCGCGAGCACCCAAGCGAGCGGCTGTTCGTCATCGAGTACGACGATTTCAATCCGTTTCTGGATCGCTTTCGCGACAAGCTCAGCGTCCGCCGCCGCCGGCTCGATCAGGCGCTCTCGCAGTGGAAACTGTGGGACCACATGGACGCCATCCTGTCGCTCGGCGTCACGCAGTTGGTCGATCGAATTCTCGAAAGGCCCCGCGCCGGCGGGTCAAAGCCGGCCGATGCCGGGCCGTTGGACGCCTCGCTGCTCGATCGCAACCAGGCCCGCGACCTGCTGCTGTTGGCCGCCTGCTACGATCAATCGTCGGCCGAAACCTTCCGCCAACGCTGGCATCGGTTGCGACGCAAGTTGAAATTCTCGACCTGGCGCACGAAATGGCCTTTCGCCCTGGGCGTCGTCTCGGTACTGGTGGTGTTCGGGTTGATTGCGGGCCTGCAAAAACCAAACTGGCTGGCCAGCCCCTGGCCCTATCTGTTCGCGGCGGCCGGCTGGCTGCCGTGGGCGGCTCGGTCCTGGAAATGGTATTGGCGGGCCCGCGGCGTGACGCGCCAGCTTCGCGTGGTGAAGCACGAAGCCAACCCGCTGCGCCAGGTGCTGATGCAGTTCCGCCCCGACGAACTGGCCAGCCAGCCGCTGCCCAACAAGGAGCGCACCGACGACCGCTTCGAGCTGCTCGTCAAGTTCCAAGGGCTGCTCAAGACGCTCGGTTTCGGCGGCGTGATCGTGTTGGTCGACCGCGTCGACGAACCGCACCTGGTGAACGGTTCGCCCGAGCAGATGCGGGCCTTGCTCTGGCCGATGCTCGACAACAAGTTTCTCAAGCACCCCGGCATCGGCTTCAAACTGCTGCTGCCGATCGAGCTGTCGTATTACATCGATCGCGAGGAGCGCGACTTCTACCAGCGGGCCCGGCTCGACAAGCAGAACCTGGTTCCTTCGCTGCTCTGGTCGGGCGAAGCGTTATACGACATCGCTAACGCCCGGCTGCAAGCCTGCGCGGCCAACGGCCGCTCGCCCTCGCTAAGCGAACTGTTCGATCCCTCGGTCGGCGAGCGGCGGCTGATCGACGCCTTGCGCACGCTGCGCGTGCCGCGGCACCTGTTCAAGTTTCTCTACCGGCTGTTCGTCTCGCACTCGAACGCCCACACCGACGAAAAGCCCGCCTGGCAGATTTCCAGCGAAACGTTCGAGTCGGTGCTGGCGCTGTATCAGCGCGATCAGGAGGCGTTCGATCGCGGGCTGGGGGCGGCGTGAGGCGGTAGAGCGCGGGGCCCGTAGGGTAGGGCGGCAGCCCCGCGCGCTTCGCGTATCGATGGCCGCGACGATGACACGGTAAGAACCTCTCGCCGCAATGCGCGTGGGGCTTCGCCACACCCTACGTGTCTCCGACCTCGAACCACCCTCACACGTCGATCGGCGCCTGGCCGACGTACATCGCCAACACTTGCGCCTGGACCTTGATGGCGCGGACCAGGATCCAGACCTGGTCGGGCGTGAACTTTTCGGGGTCGCTGCTGGCCAGTTGTTCGAGTTCTTGCATCACGGCGGCGTGCTGGTCGGTGGCGAGTTGCAGCCGCAGCGCGGCCTGTTGCCAGGCTGCGTTGAGCCGTTCGTCATCGGTCAGCGCTTCGAGGTCTTCGGCGAAGTTGCTCAGCAGCAGGCACAGCCGAGCCACGTCGCGCTCGGTGGCGGCTGGTTGAAGCCGCTGGATGCGAGCGGCCAGTTCTTGGCAATTCATGGTGCGGCCCGTAACGGTGTGGCGCAAGCTTCTAACATCAGTTTCGCGGGGATCGAGCGCGAGAGGCGGCGTTCGAGCACGCTGGTTCCTCGGACGAGATCGGCCGCGAATGCGGCGTTCGACGTCCGACGGGACAATCATTGTCTCGTTACCGAACTGTAGGTCGGCGCTCGACGTTGTCCACAGAACCTTGCGCCCGCATCGCATGCCCGGCGCAGGCGGCCGAGCCCGCACGTTCCGTGCGACCGGACGGCACTCGGTGTGCGAAAGCTGGCTTTTGATGCTTCGGCCGCGGGGCGTTCCCACAATATTAACCTCCCGCTCGCCCCGCCTTCTGCTTGCACTTCGCTCCCCGTCGGCTACCATGCGAACAATCCCCCGCCCGGCGCCGCTTCGCCCCGGCGGGATAGGCGGGCAACGGGAAGCTGGCGAGAGGGGCCGACGTGCGGCAACAGGCGGTTATCGAAAATCCGATCCTCAATTCCCCTTTTGAGGAGCCGCAGCGGCATTTTCGCTTCGACGAACACGGCATCACCAGCCAGGTCGTCGAACAGCGCCGGCCGAGTTCCTACTTCATCCCCATCGCCCAGCCCAAGAAAACGGGCAAAGAGCGCCAGCTCACCATCGAGGGTTGGACCGAAGACCGGATCGAGACGAACAAGACGGTCAACGACATTCGGCAGCGCGTCCGCCTTTGGCGCCAGGGCGGCTATCCCGATGTGACGCGCACGACGGCCCGGCTCTTGGAGCATTGGACCGACCCGGAACGCAGCCGGCGGCTGTTCTTTTGCCAGATCGAAGCGCTCGAAACGCTGATCTATATCACCGAGACGGCCAAGAAATACGGCGACGCCTGGATCGAAAACGACCTGCGGCAGTTCAACGCCAACGCCAACCCCGAGCTATTTCGCCAAGCTCTGAAGATGGCGACGGGCTCCGGCAAAACCGTCGTCATGGCGATGCTCATCGCCTGGCAGACGCTGAACAAGCTGGCCAACCGGCAAGACGCCCGCTTTACCGACGCCTTTCTGATCGTCTCGCCGGGCATCACCATTCGCGACCGCCTGCGCGTGCTGCTGCCGGGCGATCCGCAGAATTACTACCGCGGGCTCGAAATCGTCCCCAGCGATTTGATGGGCGAGCTGGGCAAGGCCCAAATCATCATCACCAACTTCCACGCCTTCGGGCGTCGCGAGCGCGTGCAAGCCGCCAAGCTGACCAAGGCCATTCTGGCCAACGGCAACGAATCGCCCTTCACCGAATCGGAAGGCGAAATGGTCCGCCGGGCTTGCCGCGGGCTGGGAACCAAAAAGAACATCATCGTCATCAACGACGAAGCCCACCATTGCTACCGCCGGCGGCAACAGGCCGAAAGCGAAGACGGCGAAAAACTGGTCGGCGACGAACGCAAAGAGGCCGAGCGCCGCGACGAAGAGGCCCGTATCTGGATCAACGGCTTGGAAGCCGTCAAACGCAAGCTGGGCGTGAAGGCGGTTTACGACTTGTCGGCCACCCCGTTTTTCCTGCGCGGTTCGGGCTACAAGGAAGGCACGCTGTTTCCGTGGGTGGTTTCCGACTTTTCGCTGATCGACGCCATCGAAAGCGGCGTCGTCAAGGTGCCGCGCGTGCCGGTCGCCGACAACGCGATGGAAGGCGCCATGCCGACCTATCGCGACTTGTGGCTGCGCATCCGCGACGACCTGCCCAAGAAAGGCCGCAGCCAGCAAACGCTGGCCGCCGAGCCAAATCTGCCGGCCCCGCTCGAAGGCGCCTTGCAAAGCCTGTACGCCAACTATGCCAAGTATTACCAGCGATGGCTGGCCAACGCCGAGGCCCGCGCCGACGGCCTGACGCCCCCGGTGTTCATCGTCGTTTGCAACAATACGAACGTCTCGAAGATGGTCTTCGACTACATCGCCGGCTGGGAAAAGCCCCTGCCCGATGGCCAAACCGCGGCCGTGCCGGGCAAGCTGCCGCTGTTCAGCAACGTCGAGGGCGATCGCTTCATCGTGCAGCCGAATACGATCCTGGTCGATTCCGAGCAACTCGAATCGGGCGAAGCGATGAGCGCCGAGTTCAAGCAGTTCGCGGCCCGCGAAATCGAGGAGTTCAAGGCCGACTATCGCCGGCGCTTCCCCGGCCGCGACGCCGACGACCTGACCGACGAAGACCTGTTGCGCGAAGTCATGAACACCGTCGGCAAGCCGGGCAAGCTCGGCGAGCAAATCAAGTGCGTCGTCTCCGTCTCGATGCTCACCGAAGGCTGGGACGCCAACACGGTCACGCACATTCTCGGCGTCCGGGCGTTCGGCACGCAGTTGCTTTGCGAGCAAGTCGTCGGCCGCGGCCTGCGGCGGATGAGCTATTCGACCGAGCGAAGCCAGGTCAAAACGCCGTCGGGCATCGTCGAAATCGAAGCCTTCCCGGTCGAGTATGCCGAAGTCTACGGCGTGCCGTTTTCGTTCATTTCGTCGTCGGGCGCCGGCGGCGAAGTCAAACCCGGCCCGCAGCCGACGCACGTGCGGGCTTTGGAAGATCGCATCGACCGCGAAATCACCTTCCCGCGGATTGACGGCTACCGCTACGAACTGCCGGCCGAACGCCTCTCGGCCCAATTCGACGAACGCTCGCAACTGGCGCTGACCACGGCCCACGTGCCGACGCAAGTCGAAAGCGCGCCGATCATCGGCGAATCGAGCATTCATCGCCTCGACGACCTGAAAGAACGCCGCGAGCAAGAAGTCGTGTTTCTGATCGCCAAGCTGGTGCTCGAACGATACTTTCGCGACGATGAGCACAACGTCAAGCCGTGGCTCTTTCCCGACCTGTTGGCGATCACGCGCCGCTGGCTGGCCGAATGCGTCACGCTCAAAGACGACACGTTCAAACAACTGCTGCTGTTTGCCGAAAACGCTCACGACGCGGCCGACCGCATCTATCAGGCGATCGTGTTGGCCGATCCCGGCCCCCAGCGGCTGCTGCCGATCCCCAAGCCTTACGACACGCTCGGCTCGACGCGCTACGTTTCGTTCGACACGATCCGCCCCACTTATCGCACCGACCCGGCGAAGTGCCACGTTTCGCACGTCGCCGGCGATACCGAGTCGTGGGAGCAGAAGCTGGCCGAGACGCTCGAAGACATGGACGAAGTGCGGGCCTACGTCAAAAACCAAGGGCTCGGCTTCACGATCCCCTACACGCTCGCCGGGCAGCAACACGCCTACATCCCCGACTTTATCGTGCTCTTCGACGATGGCCGCGGCGACGACGACCTGTTGAACCTGATCCTGGAAGTCAGCGGCCAGCGCGACAAAGACAAAGAGGCCAAGGTCTCGACCGCCCGCACGCTCTGGGTTCCGGCCGTCAACAACGCCGGCACGTGGGGCCGCTGGGCCTTCATCGAAATCAGCGATCCGTGGGACGCGAAGAACACGATTCGCAGCTTTTTGCAAACGCAGGCCGCCCCCGCGGGCGCGAAGGGATAGCGGACGAACAGGGCTCAAGCAGTAAACATAAAAAAAGGGGGAAGCTATGGCCTATGAATCGGTGAAAATTCGCGAGGTGGTCGAGCGCGCCGTCGCCCATTCTTGGAGCATTCCCGAATTCCAGCGAGGGTTCGTCTGGAAATCAACACAAGTCCGCGATTTGGCCGAGTCGCTTTGGTATGACTACCCGATCGGCTCAATTCTCGTGTGGAACAGCACCGGCCCCGCCGAAGAGCAGGTCGCTCGCGACGCCCAGCGGCCACGGTTATGGGTTGTTGATGGTCAGCAACGAACGACCGCCTTGTGCATTCTGTCGGGTCGCAAGCCATACTGGTGGCCGACCGCAGAAGAGTGGCACAAAACGCTAAAAAAGTACGACATACGGTTCGACGTTCATGCCAAGGAACCGCCATTCTTCCTCGTTGCAAATGCGGCGATCCGCAAAGCACACGGCGATCGCTACGTTCCACTGACGAAATTGCTTGTCTTGGATACGGCGAAAGAACAGGATCAGAAATCGCTCGAAGGGCTTGCGAAGGCCGTCAAGTTGCAGGGATTTTGCGATTCGATGGACGCGATGGAGGTCTATACCCGCCTGGACCGCGTTCGCAAGATTCGCGAGAAAGAGATGGTGACGATTACCGTCGATCACGAGTTGGAAGACGTAGTCGAAATCTTTTCGCGCCTCAATAGCCGCGGAACGCGGGTGACCGAGGCCGACATTTATCTGGGCGTTGTGGCCGCCCGGAATCCTGGCTGGGTCCGCGATACGTTTTTGCCGTATCTCAAGCAACTTGCTCAGGTAGGATTCGATCTGGATCCGAACCTGCTGTTCAGATGCATTACCGGGGTCGGGTCGCGCCGCGTTCGATTTCGCGAAATTGCTGACAGCTTCTGGGATGCTGATAGCGTCGTGCCAGTTTGGATGCGAACTCAGGAAGCATGGAAACGGCTTATCTCGCGATTTCGAGAATTCGGCATTCTCAGCAATCGGCCCATGCCCACCGAAGCGGCCCTTGTGACGATGATTAGCCTCATCGATAAGTTCGATGACCAGAACAAATTTAGCTTGTCTTTGTATTGGTTTCTGCAAGCATCGCGGTTCGGGCGATATAGCGGATCGGGAACCACGTCGCTTGAAGAAGACTTGCGCGAAATCCATGAAGCCGGCTCGCTCGAAGAGGCCGTCAAGCGGCTAATTAAGAGAGTGAGTGTCCCCGATACGCCATTCAAACCCGAAGATTTCTACGAACGCGAGTACACGGCCGGGCGATTTTGGCCGTTCTTCATGTACCTGCTTGCGTATCGCCGCAAGGCTCAGGATTGGGACGAACACGGCCACCGCATTGGGTTTGAAGGCGCCGAGTTGCTGGCCGATTTCAGGCCGCAGTTCCATCACATCTTTCCGAAGAAGTATCTTGAGGGCAACGTTGACGACAGCCTGATAGACGCAGTCGCGAACATCGCGGTCATTGGGCCGAGCATCAACATTCGCATCAGCGCAAAGTCGCCGCTCGACTACGTCGAGCGCTACCAGATTACGCCCGACAAGCTGCGCCAGCAGTTGATCGATCCAGAATTTACGAAAGTCTCGTTTACCGGCTTCGACGGCTGGTTGCGGCAGCGTGCCGAAGCGCTGGCGAACGCGGGCAATGAATTCATGGCCGAACTCAAGGGAAGCCTCTGAAGCATGGCAAAGCGCAAAGCCAAAGATGGGTCGTCGCAAATCGAGTCGGTGCGGCACAAGGATAAGCGAAAGAACATCCCGACGGAGGAGCTGCGCGATTTCGTGCGGGAGGAGGAGCAGCGACCGCAAACGGTGCTCTATCCGCGCGACCCGTCGCTCGATCCGCAGTTGGTGTGGAAGGGCAAAGACGAGCAAGACCGGCAAGATTTGGAAGTGCCGGCCGTGCCGATCTACATCCAGGAAAAGATTCACCCGCAGGCGCTGATCGAAGACTTCCGCCGCAGCGCGGCCAAGGCGCAAGCCGGCGACGAGCAACTCGACCTGTTCGCCGATTTCAACGGGCTCGACGATTTCGACAAGAAGGTCGATTTCTATCATCACGACCAGCACTGGTCGAACCGCATGATTTTGGGCGATTCGCTGTTGGTCATGACCAGCCTGGCCGAGAAGGAAGGGCTCAAGGGCCAGGTGCAAACGATCTACTTCGATCCGCCCTATGGGATAAAGTTCGGGTCGAATTGGCAAGTCAGCACGCGAAAACGTGACGTGAGGGATGGCAAAGTTGACGATGTGACGCGGCAGCCAGAGCAAATTCGAGCGTTTCGGGACACTTGGTCGCTCGGGATTCATTCGTATCTAGCGTATCTTCGCGATAGGCTGGTCGCCGCGCGAGAGCTGTTAACAGATAGCGGGAGCGTTTTCGTGCAAATTGGCGACGAGAATGTTCACTTGGTTAGGGGCGTGCTTGACGAGGTGATGGGAAGCGATAACTTCTGCTCGATCATCTCGTTTGCCACGACAACCACAACGACAGGTCGCCTGCTCCCCGGCACCACGGCGTTCTTGCTCTGGTATGCCAAGGACGCAACTCGGGTCAAGTATCGGCAGCTTTATCACGAGAAGGCGGTCGGTGGGTTGGGTGCCAGCAGCTACAGCAAAGTTGAGTTGCGCGATGGCACACGGCGGCCGATGAGCGAGGAAGAGCGTGCGAATCCCGAGCGTCTTCCAAATGGTGCAAGGCCATTCAGGCTGGACAACCTGACTTCTCCGCGCGTCCGCGAAGCGCGAACCGGATACTATCCAATCGAACTGGATGGCAGATCATTTCTTCCGCGAAAGGGCGAGTGGAAGACCAATAGCGACGGCATGGACCGCTTGAAAAGCGTTTCGCGATTGGCCGCCACCGACGGTGGCCTTTACTATGTGCGGTTTATCGACGACTTCCCGGCATATCCACTTAGCAACGCGTGGTCGGACACCGTGATTGCGGGATTTGCGTCTGAAAAACTCTATGTGGTTGAGACCGGCACGAAAGTCGTCCAGCGTTGCCTCCTCATGACGACTGATCCCGGCGACCTTGTTCTCGACCCGACCTGCGGCAGCGGGACGACGGCCTACGTCGCCGAACAATTGGGGCGCCGATGGATTACGATCGACACCAGCCGCGTTTCGCTAACGCTCGCCCGCACGCGGTTGATGGCGGGCAAGTTTCCGTATTACCTGCTGGCCGATTCGCCCGAAGGCATCCGCAAAGAGGCTGAGCTGACCGGCAAAACGCCTCCGCCGCACAAGACCGAGGGCGATATTCGCAAGGGCTTCGTCTACAGCCGCGTACCGCACGTCACGCTCAAGAGCATCGCCAACAACCCCGACATTCGCGAGGGGATGACCCGCGAAGAAATCGACGCGGCGATCGCCCGGCACGCCGAGACGGAAACGTTGTTCGACAAGCCCTACGAAGACGCCAAGCGGCTGCGCGTCGCCGGCCCGTTCACCGTCGAAAGCCTCTCGCCCCATCGCACGATCAGCGTCGAGGAAAAACGCGAGCTGGCCGAAGTCGGCCGCGGCGGGCAGACCATCAAGAAGTTCGGCCCCGACGAGTTCGGGCGGATGATTCTGGACAACCTCAAGAAAGCCGGCGTGCAGAATACGGTCAAAAACGAACGGCTCAAGTTCGATTCGCTCGAACCGTTCGCCGGCCACTGGTTGCACGGCGAAGGCCGCTACGCGGAGGCCGACGGGACCGAGAAGCGGGCCGCCATTTGCATCGGCCCCGAATACGGCACGGTCGGCCCCGAACTGGTGAAAGAGGCGGCCAAGGAAGCGGTGCGCGGCGTGGGGTTCGATTTGCTGATCGTCTGCGGCTTCGCCTTCGACCCGCACGTCTCGGAAGAAACCAAGCGCTACGGCACGCTGACCGTGCTGGCCGCCCGGATGAACCCCGACCTGGCGATGGGCGACGAACTGTTGAAGAAAACCGGTGCCGGCAATCTGTTCATGGTCTTCGGCGAGCCCGACATCGAGATTTTGGAACTCGACGACGCCGGCGAGCCGGTCAAGAAAAAGCCCAACGGCCGCAAGCCGCCCTCTCCCAGAGGGAGAGGGAGCAAGATCGCCGTCGAGATTCGCGGCCTGGACGTTTACGACCCGACGACCGGCGCGATTCGCTCATCGAGCACCGACGACATTGCCTGTTGGTTCATCGACACCGACTACGACGGCGAGAGCTTTTTCGTCCGCCACGCCTACTTCACCGGCGCCGACGAGCCCTACGAAAAGCTCAAGCGCGCCCTGCGGGCCGAAATCGACGAAGCCGCCTGGAGCCAGCTCTACAGCACCCGCAGCCGCCCCTTCGCCGTGAGCGAAACCGGCAAGATTGCCGTCAAGGTCATCAATCACTATGGGGATGAGGTGTTGAAGGTGTACAGCGTTTCGTGAGGTGGCCGAATCGTGGTCCAATCGCCGAACACCGAACATCACGTTGCCATGACGGTGCGCGGGTGGGCGAATTGCAACCGGCGAACGCAATTCGAGCGGATCGTGAAACGGGCCGGCTTACAGCCCTGGCCCGGGCTGTTTCATGCCATGCGAGCGAGCCGCGAAACGGAACTTGCCAAGCAATACCCGATTCACGCGGTAACTTCCTGCGATACGCAACTCATTATAGCGAAACAACTTAGCGGAGAGGACAGGATTCGAACCTGCGGACCGGTTACCCGGTCACGGGTTTAGCAAACCCGCGCTTTCGACCACTCAGCCACCTCTCCGGGATGATCGTGGTTCGTGCCGTGACGAAACGGCAGCGAGCTTGAAATTCTAGGCATTCCGCGGCCGGCTGCAAGACGTTTTCCCTGGCGTGTCTTGCGAATGTTTACCTCCCGCTTCAAGGCTTCGCATTCGAGACTGCGGAAATCGCAAACAAGTGCGTCTTCGTGGCGACGTACAACACCCTGCCCGCGGCGACCGGCGTGCTGTAGATCGACTGCCCCATGCCGATCTCCGCCAAAACCTGCTTCGTCCGCGAGAGCTTGAAAACGGTGATTTTGCCTTCTTCATCGCCCACGTAAACCCGGCCGTCGGCCGCCAGCGACGAGGACCAGACAGCGGCGAAGACGTCGTGGGTCCAGTAGACCTCGCCGGTGCAAGCGTCGAGGCAGTGAACCAGCCCGGAAAAATCGGGAAGCACGACCAGCCCGTCGGCGATCACTGCCGTGCTGATCGTGCGGTGCATCTGCTCTTCGAATTCGATTGCGCCGTTGCCGTCGGCGTCGTTCACGAGATAGTCCCAGACGAGGGCCGAGTTAGGATTGGCGACGGCCGCCTCGCCCGCATCGGGATTCACCGCCTGCAGGCGCCGCGGAAGCAGGCGGTTGCCGTTCTTCAAATCGACCGCCAGTTCGCTGCTGACGTCGCCGCGGCGGCCGCGAGGATCGATGCAGCACAGCCGGCCTTCGCCTTCGCCGTGCTCGGGATCTTCTCCGGTCGCGATATAGACGAAGCCGTCGTGAATCACCGGCGAGCCGATCAGATGATTCCGATACGCGCGGCGGGCGACGCCGGGCGGAGCGACAGGCAGCTTGGGATTGCAGTCGAATTTCCAGAGCAGCTTCGAGCCGCCTTTGCCATCGCCGGCCGGATCGAAGCTGTACAGCCAGCCGTCGCCGCCGCCGAAAAGCACCTGCGGTTGGCCGTCGATGATGCCATAGGACGGCGAGCCCCACTGCCCGTGCAGGATGTTTTCGCCGGGCGAGGCGTCGGTCCAAAGCACTTCGCCCATAATCTTGTCGAGCGCAATAAAGCTCGGCGCCTTCGGCGCTGGAATCGTCGTGTGGCCTTCATCGACGCCGTTCGAGCTGCAAACGAACAGCATGCGGCCGGCTGACGTCACCGAACAATTCGACATATTGTGCGGATGGACGCCGAACCGGTCGCGCATGTCGAGCTTCCAGACCACATCGGCCTCGTCGAACCATGCGTTGGGCTCGTCGACGAACGGACCGTCGTTTTCGCCGTCGTCAAACCCTTCGACGTCGAGACAAACTACTTCGCAGCGATTGTTGACGAACCAGAGCCGGTCGCCTTTGACAAGCGGCGTCGAGCAGACGCCTTGCATCGGATAGTCCTCTTCGCGGCCGGCGGGCAGCTTTTCGCTGGAATGTTGCCAGAGAAACTCTCCATCGTCCACACGAAAGCACAGCAGGCAGCCGAGATCGACCGAGGCCGGATAACGAGCCAAACGCGCGCCGCCGTTGTTCGTGCCGATGAACACCTTGCCGCCGGCGACTACGGGCGAACCATGCGCTACCGTCCCCAGCCGCGCGACCCAGCGGATGTTTTTCGCCAAGCCCGGCAGCCACTGGCCGGAATCTTGGTCGAACTCGCCCGGACTCCAAGTTTCGGGGAGATGCTGTCCGTCGTGAACGTTGTTCCGCGCCGGCGAACCGCCCCATTGCGGCCAGTTGTCGCTCGGCGCCGGCTCGGCGCCGAGGGCCGGTTGAACGACAGCGAACACTGTCATAATGCAACCAATCGTTGCGAAACAAGCTGACGCAAGCGACCATCGCATGGCGATTACCTCGGCTTTGCAGCAAAGCGGCCGAAGGGGCGGACGGAAATGGCTACTTTACTCGGCGGTTGGTTCCGGGCGATCTTTTCCGTGCGGTCGGGCCGACTGGACAAGCAGGCGTTTGTCCTCCTTGAAGCGGAACGGCTGGCCGCCGACGAGATCAACGCTGGCGATCGTCGGGCGCCAATACTTCTCGACGTGCTCGATCATCAGATCCGTGCCGGTGAAGTGATCGACGAACGGACGCTTTTGCGAGTTGTACATCGTGTCGGTCATGTCGCGCACCAGCACGACGTCGAAGCCGAGATAAGTCAACTGGCGGATGGCGAACGGCCGGCCCAGCACGCACATGTTCAAGTGGACGCCCGTCATGATCACGTGCTTGATTCCCCGGGCGGCCAGCAGATTGTAAACCTCCTGGCCGTTGTCGCTGATCGCGTCGGCTTCGTCGATCTCGATCGCGGCGATCTGCCGGCGCCAGGGAGCGGAGATTTCGCACTTCTCGCGGCAATCGCAGCCCATGTCGCTGTCGTCGATTGGCAACTCGCTCTCGCGAGCCTCGTCGGGCCAGCACCAGCACGTGCCCCAGCGGGTCTTCGTGGAGAGCTCGACCGGCGGCTTGGCGTAGGGCGCTTCTTGGGCGCGCTTGCGTTGGGGCGTGCCTTCATAGAAGTCGACCGTGGTGCTGGGCGCGTGAATGACGAACACGCCCTGGCGGCGAGCTTCCGCCACCAGGCGGTTGAGCGGCCCGGCAAGTTCGACCACGCGCGCGGCCGCGCCTTTGCACCAATGGTCGTCCCACATATCGCAGACGATGATCGCCGTCTGCTTCGGATCCCATTGGACCGTCTGCTCCACCGCTGCGAACTTCGCCGGCTGCGATTTTTCAACGCGAACTTGCCGCCGCGTGTGAAGCGTCAGTGGCTTGGTTTTGCCGCCGGCCTTTTCGCCGCCGACCAGCACGCCTGCAATCAAAACCACCGCGACGCTTGCGAAGCAACTCCCGCGCATGTCTGGCTCCCGTGGGACGAAAATCGAATCAAACGCCTTCAATGTAATCGCCGCAGTGCGAGGAAAACAGTCCAGCGTTGCCCGCGGGCGGCCGATCGCCTAAAGTGGTAAGTTAGCATCGAGGACTAAATAACGTCCTATTGCAAAGACGCAGGTGCCTGGGGCTGAGCCTAGGCGAAGCCCCAGATCGCTGGGGCATCGCTTCGCTCTGCCGCCAGGCACCCCAGTCAGGTATTGGGAATTTATTTAATCCTCGGTGCTTACGTGGTCCGTGGCCATCAATCTACCGACCCAGGGGGCTTTCGGCTCCCGGCGCCGCTATGTCCGAAACGTTCGATCCCTACCGCAAGTGGCTCGGCATTCCGCCGAAACATCAGCCGCCGAATCACTATCGGCTGTTGGCGATCGAATTGTTCGAATCGGACGCCGATACGATCGCCAACGCGGCCGACCGGCAAATGGCCCACGTTCGGACCTTTCAAGCCGGGCCGCATTCGGCCCTGTCGCAGAAACTGTTGAACGAGTTGTCGACGGCGCGCGTGTGCCTGCTCAAGGCCGAGCAAAAGGCGGCCTATGATGCTTCGCTGCGGGCGCAGTTGGCCGAGGCCGAATCGGCGGCGGCGAGGGCCGTTACGCCTCAGCCCGCCTCGCAAGCGCCGATCGCCCGCCCGGCCACGGCGCCATTGCAGGCGGCGCCGAGGGCGTTGCCCGTGCAGCAGCCGTCCGTTGGCGATGCTGCGGCAGCATTGTCCGCACGCGGCGGAACGGACGCTGCGCCCGCGCCGCGGCGAGTCGCCTGGCAGATGCCGGCGATCGTAGCGATCGCGCTGGGTGCTTTGTGTACGGCGGCGTATCTGGGGGCGCATCTGTTCGGCGGCGGGGGAGATTCCGGGGAGCCGCCGTCGCCCGTCGCGCACCTAGCCGCCAAGACCTCCGACGCGCAAAACCTCGTCGCGGATCAATCGCCAGAGCCCGCCCAAGCAACATCGTCCGCGGTCGCGACGGATGTTGCGGCCTCGACGAACGTCCCGGCCTCGACGAATGCCGTAGTCCCCGCGAATCCTGCGACCGAGAGATCGCCGCCCGCGGCGCCAATGCCTCCAGCGAGCGACGCGCCAAGTGCGACCCCTGCAACCGTGGCCGGTTCAACGCCGCAGCCGGCGCAACCCACTGCGGTCGCCAGCGGCAACGCCTCGCCGCAACCGCCCGGCGAGATGCCGCGTCCGCAGCAACCGCCGACGGTGCAACCGCCGGGAATGTCGCCGCCCGGTATGCTGCCGCCGGGTATGCAGCCGCCCTTTCCGGGCAGTCGCCCGCCGTTTCCCGGACAGCCGCCGTTGGTCGGCGGCCCTTTTCGCGGGCTCCCGCCTTCGCCCGTTCCGCTAACGCCCGGGCAGATCGATTTGCTGCCAGCCATTGAATTGCAGCGAGACGTCGTGCTCGGCGATTGGCGGCAAGACGCCGAGGGGCTTTTGTCGCCGCCCGCGGGGCTGGCGCGGCTGAGGATTCCGGTTCCGCCGGGCGACGAATACGTGCTGGTGGTTGACGTTCAGCGTGTCAGCGGGGCAGGCGGCTTCGGCGTGGGGCTTTCGGCCGGCCAGGCCCATGCCGTGATGTGGTTCGACGGCACGGGCGAGCAAACCACCGGCTTGCAGGGCTTGAGCGTGGAAATCAGCAACGTCGGTCGCCAAGCGGCGCTCGACACGCTCATTCGATTGGCGTACGGCGTGCGGAAGACGGGGGTCGTGTTGCTGGAACCCGGACAGGGAAACGGAACCAATTGGGCGAATTTCGTGCATTGGAACGGCGACTTTGCCCAGTGGAAATGGCCCGCCGGCTGGACTCCTCCCGTCCCCGGGCGCCTGGAGTTGATCTCGTCCGACGCCAGTTTCCGTATACGCCGCCTGTTGCTGGCTCGCGCCGAAGGCTGGACGGCGGACGATCCGAACGTGGCGCGAACGGCGAAGGGCATGCCGGTCTTCGCGCTGCGTTCGAACAACTCGGGCCGCTCGTTCAACGAGCCCGAGCAAAAGCTGCCGAAGCCGGAAGCCGCAGAGTTGGCCGCGGCTCGACAGTTCGCCATGACGCGGAACCAATCCCGATCGACTTCGGCGAAAACGTTCCAATCAAGGTTGGCCCTGGCTCGCAGCGTGATGAACGAAGCCAAAAATTCGCAGCGCGCGGCGTCCGAGCGCTACGCATTGTTCGATTACTCGCGGATCACGGCCGCCGAGATAGGCGGCGCGGGGGCGGCGTTCGAGGCCGTCGAACAACTGGGCCGCTGGTTCGAGATCGACGAGTTGACGCTGAAGCTGGAAACGCTCGAGCTGGCCGCTCAGGCTCTGCCCACGCCGCAGGGCAAGCTGGAACAGGCGCATGCCGGGCTCGCGTTGATGGAGGCCTGCGCGCGCGCCGATCGCATGGTCGACGCCAACCGCGCCTATGCAATCGCGCACGCCGCCGCTCGGCCGCTCAAAGATTCCTCGCTGAACAAGCAGATCAACGAGCGGAAACGCGAGTTCGACCGGATCGCCAAAGCGCATTCGGCGGTCAAAAACGACTTGGAGAAACTGAAGACCGCCCCCGACGACCCGGAGGCCAACCTGGCGGTCGGCAAGTATTTTTGCTTGAGCCAGGGCAACTGGGAGCAAGGCTTGAAGCACCTCGCCGCCGGCGCCGACGCGGCGCTGGCCGCGCTGGCTCGCCGTGAACTAACCCAGCCTTCAGTGCCGGAAGATCAATTCGCGCTGGCGGAAGAGTGGTGGAAATTGTCGGCAGACGAAAAGAGCCCGCTGAAAGCGCCGATTGAAGAGCGGGCGAAACATTGGTATCGCAAGGCGGCGCCGTTTCTTTCGGGCGAGGCCAAGCAGACGGCCGATACGCGGCTGACGCCGCCGGGCATGATCGTCGACGACCCGAACGCCCGTTTCCTGTCGGAGATGGCGGAAGTCGATTCGAAGGCGTTCAACAATTTCTTCTTCAAGGGCCGCTCGCTCGGCGACGAGCCGATCAAGGTCAAGGACCTCGAATCGCCGCACGGCTTGTTCATGCAGCCGGGGCGTAAAAGCTTCGCCGGCGTCTCGTACGACCTGGATCGCAAATCGCGCCGATTTCTGGCCAAGGTGGGCATTGCCGACACGGCCGAGGGCAGCCCTGCGACGCCCCTGGTGTTCGAAGTCTGGGGCGACGGCAAGTTGATGTGGCAGTCGAGGCCGGTCGTTTCCAAAGGCCAGTTGCAAGGTTGCGAGCTGAACGTCTCGCGGATCAAGCTGCTGCACCTGCAAGTCAATTGTCCCGGCGCCAACGACAATTCGCACTGCGTCTGGATCGAACCCCGCGTCACGCTCAAGTGACGGTGTGGCAAACATCAAGCTTTGCCGATATATTGATGCAGGCTAAGAAATCCAGAAGATCCACCTGCATTGAGTCGAGGCGACGATGTTATCGATCTACGGACGCCCGAAACGCCTGTGCGACGGCCTGACCCGCCGCGAATTGCTCACCATCGGCGCCTTGGGGTTCGGGGGGCTGGCGCTGCCCGAGCTGCTCCGAGCCGAGTCGCAGCAAGGCGTGGGCAAGTCGCAAAAGGCGATCATTATGATCTACCTTTGCGGCGCGCCTCCGCATCAGGACATGTACGATCTCAAAATGCAGGCGCCCGCCGAGATTCGCGGCGAGTTCCAACCGATCGAAACCAACGTCCCCGGCATTGAAATCTGCGAGCATCTGCCCCGGCTGGCCAAGATCATGGACAAGCTCGTGCCGATTCGCAGCGTGTACGGCTCGCCCGACGGGGCCCACGACTCGTTCATCTGCTACACGGGCCGAACGGTGCGCCAGCAGCCGCCGGGCGGCTGGCCCTCGGTCGGTTCGACGTTGTCGAAATTGCTGGGGCCGGCGACGCCGGAAATCCCGCCGTTCGTTGGTTTGTCGCCGCGTGCAGGGCATCCGCCTTACGGTTCGCCCGGACACCCGGGCTTCCTGGGGCCCGCGCACGGCGCCTTTCGTCCCAACGGCGAAGGCCAAAGCGATCTGACGCTCAATGGCATTTCGGTCGAGCGGCTGGGCGACCGCAAGGAGTTGTTGTTGCAGATCGATCGCCTGCGCCGCGACCTGGACGCCAGCGGCAAGATGCAGGCCCTCGACGCCTTCACCGAACAGGCGCTGGGCGTGCTGACCTCGAGCAAGTTGGCCGACGCGCTCGACGTTTCGAAGGAAGACCCGCGCGTGCGCGAGCGATATGGCAAAGGCGATCCTCGCAATTACGGCGACGGCGCTCCGCGCAACCAGGAGCACTTTCTCGTGGCTCGCCGCCTGGTCGAGGCCGGCGCCCGTTGCGTGACGTTGAACTTCGGCCGCTGGGACTTCCACAGCCAAAATTTCTCGGAATTCAAGAACACGCACGGCCCCCAGTTCGATCAATGCCTGAGCGCCTTGGTCGAAGATCTTTACGAACGCGGCTTGGACAAGGACGTATCGGTCGTGGCCTGGGGCGAATTCGGCCGCACGCCGATCATCAACAAAGACGCTGGCCGCGACCACTGGCCGCAAGTGGGCGGCGCGCTGTTAGCCGGCGGCGGACTGAAAACGGGCCAGGTCATCGGCGCCACCGATCGCCTGGGCGGAACGCCCGTCGAACGGCCCGTTCACTTCGGCGAAGTGCTCGCCACGCTGTACCGCCAGTTCGGGCTCGATCCGAACGCCATCACCTTGCGCGATCTGGCCGGCCGGCCGCAGTATCTCGTCGACCAGCACGCGCCGATGCCGGAACTGATCTGAGCCGGCTATTCGGCCATTTGCACCAGCGCCTTGACGAAATCTTCCTTGCAGGCGGGCTTGCCGATGTGCGCATCAATGCCCGATGCCTGCGAGCGAAGTTTGTCTTCATCGCTTTGATACGCTGAAATCGCGAGGATCTTCGTGCCGGCCAGCAGGGGCTCTTTGCGCATGGCCACGGCCACTTCCCAGCCGTCGATGTCGGGCAAGCCGATATCCAAAATCACGAGGTCGGGCCGGAACGCCGCGGCGATCTCCAGAGCCTGCGAACCGGTCCAACAAACTTCCGCCTGGTGACCGGCCAGACCGATCCACTTGCACCATATTTCGGCGATGTCGGGATAATCCTCGACCACCAGCACCCGCAGCGATTTCATGTTCCGGCGCCTCCCCCCAAATAAAAAATCCCCCACAGCGACCGTGCGAACGCTGCGGGGGAGGCTATTGGAAGTCTAAGGAGACCGCCGCGGCCCGGCAACCCGCCTCTCAGGGGCGGCCCGTGCTGGCCTCGCGGGCGGCGGCTCTAGGCCGTTTCGCACGGCTTCGATATCTTGGAATGCATGCATCCTTGCACTGCGCACATGGGCAGCCTCGCCCCGGAATTCGATTTGCCTTGCACGACGACCTTGGAGTCTTCGTCGCAGCGGGCCAGGCTGGCCGATTACCGCGGCCGCTGGCTGACGCTGGTGTTTTATCCGCGCGATTTTTCGCTGATTTGCCCGACCGAACTCACGGCCCTCAGCGCTCGCATCGACGAGTTCCGGCGCCAGGGCTGCGACGTGCTGGGCGTCAGCTCGGATAGCCTCGAATCGCACCAGCGCTGGATCTCGACGCCCAAGGCGCAAGGCGGACTGGGCGGATTGAACTTTCCTCTGGCCAGCGACGCCGCGGGCGAAGTCTGCCGCGCCTACGGCGTGTTTCTGGAATACCAGCACATGGCGTTGCGGGGGCTGTTCATCATCGACCCCAACGGCGTGCTGCAGTATCAGGTCGTCCACAACCTGAGCGTCGGGCGGCACGTCGAGGAAGTGTTGCGAATTCTGGCGGCGCTGCAGACGGGCGGGCTGTGCGCCGAGAACTGGACCGCCGACAAGCCGACGCTCGACGCGGCCCGCGGCCTGGGGCCGGGCAGCGTGATTTCGCACTATCGCATCGAGCGGCAGATCGGCCAGGGGGCTTTTTCCACCGTGTTTCGCGCCCAGGACGCGCGGCTCGAGCGGACCGTGGCCTTGAAAGTGATGAAGCCCGACAGCCCGCTGGCGCCGGCCGCCGTGTTGGCCGAGGCCCGCGCCGCGGCCGCCTTGAACCATCCGAACGTCTGCACGATCTACTCGGTCGAAGACGACCACTCGACGCCGGTCATCGCCATGGAATATCTGTCGGGCGGTCCGCTCTCGAAGCAGATCGCCGAGCGTTCGCTGCCGGCGGACGAAGCGGCCGAGATCGCGCGGCAAATCGCCTCGGGCATGGCCGCCGCGCACGCTCGGGGAATCGTTCACGGCGATCTCAAGCCGGCCAACGTATTCGTCACGCGCGACCGGCAGGCGAAGATTCTCGATTTCGGCCTGGCTCGCCGCGACCGGGCGCCATTGGAGCCCGACGCGACGACCGACATGCCGCCCGTCGGCGTCGCCGGCACGCCCAGCTACATGGCGCCCGAGCAGGCCGACGGCCGCCCCTCGACCGCGGCCAGCGACGTGTTCGCGCTGGGCCTGATTCTTTACGAGATGCTCACCGGCCGCCGGGCCTTTGCCGGCGACAACCTGCTCGAAGTGCTCGGCCGCGTGCGCGACGTCGAACCCGAAGCGCTCGCCGCCGACGTGTCCGAGCCGTTCGCATCGCTGTTGCGCGAAATGCTCGTCCCCGACGCCTCGCGACGCACGATCAGCATGGCGGAAATCGCCCTGCGGCTGGCCGACGCCGAAGTCCGGACGGCGGCGAGTCCGGGGAATTGAAGTAGACAAAATGGTTGGACCAGTCGCCCGCGTCTGGCGCGGATTACCTTTGAAATCAGGGGGTAATCCTTTTTCTCAGGCAGTGCCGCAACGAGAGGACTGGTCCAATGAAAACAAGTTTACGTTACCTCGGTTTGGAC
>DATKRK010000178.1:0-4536 GCA_035532215.1 Pirellulales bacterium
GAAAACGCAACCCCAACCCTGCTAAGGGGCGATAAAACCACTCATAGATTCTGCGGAAGAGCCTCATTCTGCATTTCATCCGTGTTTTATCCGTGTTTCATCCGTGGCTCAATTGGTTGCGGCCGAAGGCCGCGCTGGGAAAATAAGTGAGCTTGTTGTCGTCGAGGCCCAATAGACGCAGCAAGGTGACGTGCAGATCGCGGACGTGGTGTACGCACTCGACCGCTTCGGCGCCGAGCTCGTCGGTGGCGCCGACCGTGTGGCCGGCATTGACGCCGCCGCCGGCGAGCCAGATGGTCATGGCCTGCGGGTTGTGGTCGCGGCCGTAGGCCGTGCCGCCGAAATGCGAAGGCGCCCGGCGATATAAATCGTCATGGGTATGAATCATGGCCCAGCTTCCGCAGGACTGATCGATGCCGCGCGGTTCGCCGCGGCTCATTCCCCGGCGTCTTTGCGATACACGGCGCCTTGGTCGACCAGGCGGAAGCCAAGCTTCTCGTAAAGCTTGTGGGCGGCGACGTTGTGCTGTATGGTCTGCACCTCGATCAGCCTGACGCCTTGCGCCTGGAGCTGGCGAAACGCTTCGCCCAGCAAAAACGTGCCGAGGCCTTGCCGCCGATGTGCTTCGCCGACGTCCAGTTCGACCAGGCCCGCTGCGTGTACGCCCCAACTCTTGGCCAACGGCTGGATCGACCAGAAGGTGGCCGAGGCCGCGGCCCCAGGCGCGTCGCGCAGCGTCAACTCGAAACGCGTGCGGCCAAACAGGCTCCAGGCGCAGGCTTGCCACCAACTGCGGGCGGACGGATCGCCGATGATCTCGACGGTCGAACGCCGCCGGATTTGCACCTGCTGGCGGTCGACCGGGGCGCGAAAGCCCGTCAAATCGCGGTGCAGCACGTGCGTGCGGTCGATCTCGCGATAGTGCTGCGACAAAAACAGCCGCTGGGCCTGGCTGTCCGAATCGAGCACGCCCGGCAGTTCGCTGCCCCCGTACAGGCCCAAGTAAAAGCCGTTCAAGGGAGCGATGCCGCCGGCATAGAGCACCTGGGCGCCGCGGCTGCGGAGATACGCCTCGCTGCGGGCGAGCAGTTCGGCGCCGATGCCCTGGCGCTGATAGTCCAGGCGGACCAGCACCAGGCAGGTCACGCCGAAGCGGGTCGAGAGCCGATCTTCCTCGTCGCCCGGGCCGAAGGCCGCGTGAACGAAGCCCACGGGCCGGCCGCTGTCGGCGGCCACGATCAGCCCTTGGTTGTCGAAATAGGGCTTGGCCAGCACGAACTGCTCGAACAAATCCGCCGACATGGGCTGCATCAGCCCGCGTTCGGGCGGCTGGCTGCGCCAGATTTCAGCCAACTGCGGGGGGTCGCTGTTGCGGAACGTGCGATACTCGATCAACGTCAACTCTCCAAGTCCACCAGCACGTCGGCGCCATCGACTCGCACTTCGAATCGCGGCTGCACGAGCGTCCGGCTCAGTTGGTGCTGTCCGCTGCGGACGTCGAACTGCCAGCCGTGCCAAGGACAGGTCAAGATCGGCCCGGATAGGCAGCCTTTTCCCAGCGGGCCGCCTTGGTGCGGGCAGACGCCGTCCAAGGCGTAAAACTCGCCCTCGACGTTGAACAAGGCCACGATTCGGTCGCCCGCCACGCGTTCGATGCCATGACCGGGCGGGCAGTCGTCGATCTGGGCGATACGGATCCAGCGGGCCATAGAGAGGTCGTCTAGAGCGAAGACGCCACAGGGGCAAACCGATAGATTATAGGGCCGTCCGCCGCAGCCAGCCAGCCGGCGCCAAAATCGGTAGTGTCTTAAAGTTGAGTTGGTCGCCCACACTAACCCGAAGCGCCAGCGAGGAAATGAGCCGATTCTGCCTCGCTGGCGCTTCGGGTTAGTGTCTATTTGCCGCTCCCCAACTCAACTTTAAGATACTACTCCGAAATCGTAGAAGTAGATGTGGCATCCTTGCCGCATTTGGCATCGAAACGCGGCAGAGGCGCCGCGTCTACATTCAGGCCGCGAGTTTGCCGCGCCGCTTGGCCGGGCGATTGTCTTTCCAGCGGCGGTGCAGCCACCAATATTGGTCGGGGGCGCCGCGAATGAAGTCTTCGATGCGGCTGGTGTACCACTGCGTCAGCCGCGGCACGCTGGAGACATGTTCTTCGCCGCTGCGCGGATCGGCCGTCCCCGCCATGCCCATCTCGTAGTGCAACGGCTTGTCCAGACGTTCGGCATAGCCGATCACCAGCGGAGCGTCGTGATTCAAGGCAAACAGCGCGATCGCCTTGTGGGCCGAAGCGGGCCGGCCGAAGAACTGCACCCAGCAGCCTTTGCTGCCCGCGTACTGGTCGGCCAGAAACGTCATCGGCAGCCCGCGGGCCAGCGTCTCGACGATCTGCTCGTACCCCCCTTTTTTCGGCACCATGTGCTGGCCGGTGCGACTGCGGAAGCGGTTCAAAAACGCGTCGATGCGCGGATTGTCGAGCGTGCGGGCGACGGTGTAGGTCGGAAACCCGAGCACGCCTAGCAGATAGCCGGCCATCTCGAAGTTGCCGAAATGCGCCGAAATGATAATCACCGGGCGATCGCCCAGCAGCAAACTGACCAATCGAGGCGACGCATCGCCTTTGAAGTGCAGGTAGTCGCGCCAATTCGTCTCGTGGATTTTTCGCGGGGCGTGGGCGATCTCGACGACCAGCAAAAACAGATGCTCCCACATCCGCCGCGATAGACGGCGCCGCTCGGCGGCCGTCATTTCGGGAAAGGCAAGCCCGAGGTTGTCATCGACCACCTTCTCGCGCACGCGGAGCACGTCGCAGAACAGTTTGGCCAAGCCCGCGGCGATCTTCTGGCAAGTCTCCATCGACAGCGCTTGAATCGCGCAGATGAAGACTCGCACCGCCAGGTAAGTCAGATAGTCGAGCAATCCTTGCATCGGCCGGCGTCCTTGACGAAAACCCCCCTGCGAAGCCCGAACATTCTGCCAATTCGCCGCCTACGGGGCTAGAGCTATGTCAAAGCTATTTTGACAGTTGGGCGCCTGGCGGCTGAGCCTTGGCGAAGCCCCAGTTTGCTGGGGCATCGCTTCGCTCTGCCGCCAGGCACCCCCCATCAACTCAGACTTGACGAGGCACTAGACCGATTGGCGATGTGCTCGGTTGGGCGTCATTTCGCCTTGATTTTGCGGGCTTTGAGCGCCGGGTCGCCCGCCAACGGCAGGGCGACGGGCCGGCCGGTTTCGGCCGCCTTGTAGACGCCCAAGATGATTTCCACGCTGCGGCGGCCTTCCGGGCCGTCGACCGACGGCTTGCGGTCCTTCTTGATCGCTTCAACCAGGTCGCGAAACTGCTTGGCGTGCCCGTGGTGGCCGATCGCGGCCGGGTCGCTGGCCCCCCCGCCGGTGCTCTTGCTCTCGCGCATCTGCGCGTGAATCGCGGCGTCGCGGCGGTCTTTCTTGGCAAAGTCCCACTTGATGATGTCTTCTTCTTCCATGATGGCCGAGCCTTCCGAGCCGTGGATTTCCAGCCGCTTGAGATAGCCGGGATAGGTCGCCGTGCTGGCTTCGATCACGCCCAACGCCCCGTTGGCGTAGCGCACCGTGGCCACTGCCGTGTCTTCGACGGCGATCCGCTCGTGGGCCAGCGTGGCCGTGATGGCGCGAATCTCGACGACCGGCCCCATCAACCAGGTCAGCAAATCGACGCTGTGAATGGCCTGGTTCATCAGCGCTCCGCCGCCGTCGAGTTCCCAGGTGCCGCGCCAGGCGCCGCTGTCGTAATACGATTGCGGGCGGAACCACTTCACCTGGGCGTCGCCAACGGTCAGCTTGCCAAAACGGCCCACGACGATCGCCCGCTTGAGTTCCTGGCTCGAATCGTGAAACCGCGAAGGGAAGATCGTGGCCAGCTTCACCCCGGCCTGGTCGCATTCGGCGATGATCTTGTCGCAGCGTTTGAGCGTGATTTCCAACGGCTTTTCGACGATCACGTGCTTGCCCGCCCTGGCGGCGGCCACGGCGGGGTCCAGGTGGGCGCCGCTGGGCGTGCCGATCGAGACGATCTGGACCGCCGGATCGGCCAGCATCTCGTCGAGCTTGTGGTAAGCCCGGCAGCCGGTCGCCGCCGCCAGCCGATCGGCCGACGCCGCGAAGGTGTCGAAGCAGGCCGCCAGCTTGGCGCCGCGCACGTCGGCGATCGCCTTGGCGTGAAAGTTGGCGATCATGCCGCAACCAATAATGCCGAATCCGACTGCCATCTTCCGTTTTCTCCACCGGGGCCAAACCAAGACGCTTCGCCGAGACCGCCTGCGGCTAAACAGCGGATTATAAAAGCGCGCTTCGCCAGGGACCAGTGCCGCGACGCCAGTTGTGCGCTCGGGTAGTGATACCATTTGAACTGGTGTCAAGGATAAACGCTCCGATACTGTAGACAAAATGGTTGGACCAGTCGCCCGCGTCTGGCGCGGATTACCTTTGAAATCAGGGGGTAATCCTTTTTCTCAGGCAGTGCCGCAACGAGAGGACTGGTCCAATGAAAACAAG
>DATKRK010000179.1:0-14924 GCA_035532215.1 Pirellulales bacterium
CGCAATCGAATCAACCCGCGCGTCATCAAACAAAAAGTCTCGAAGTGGCCAAAAAAACGGCCCCAGCATCGCGGCCCCCGTCCGCCGACGAAAACCTTTATGCAGTCCGTCGTTTTGACTAATTGAACGGTATTGGGGCTAGTTCAGCGACTTGCTCGGCGCCGGCGTCGGTCAAGCTGCCCGTTTGGACACGCAATCGCGCGAAAGCGGCGGCAACGCGCATCGCTGCGGCCAGCGCCTGGCGAGCCCCTGGCAACCGGCGAGCCATAACGCCATCGATCCGTACGTGGCCACGCCCATATCGCGCAGCACTTCCATGCCTGGAAAGTGAGGGATCGTCATACAGAATGCGTTGAAGGCCAATAACGCCGCCAAGCGCCGGGGCAAGTCCGGGGCGGCTGCATTTTCCCAGGCCGAGGCCAGCAGTCCCATCACCAGCGGCGCCGCCAGGCAAAAATAGTGCAAATGGCAAACCGGGCTGGCCGCCAACATGACGAGGATCAAACCGCCCGCGGCAAGCACCGTCGCGATCCCGTCGCCAGGCCTGGTTCCGCTGGAAGCAGCCAGCGTGGCCAGGGTCAACATTGCGACCAGGCTCATCGCGAGGTAACGAATCCAATCCGGAGACCGGCGCGGACGTGTCGCGCGGTCGAGAAACAACGTGTTGTGAATCGCCGCGGATATTGATTGGCTATCAGTCCCTGTCACGTCGATGACTTCCCGGGCGCGCGATTGATCATCCCCGATGCCCGCCGCCGGCAGCAGCATGACCTGATTCCATTTGCGGTAGTCTTCCCAGGTCTGCCGCGGACCTCGGACGACCGCCGGCACGATGACCAGTCCCAGCGCCAAGCCCGCCGCGCAGCCGGCTAGGCAGCGCTTGTCGCGGCGCCAGAGGGGATAGATCAACAGAAACGCCGGAATCACCTTGATGCAAATCGCCGCGGCAAGCCAGGCGCCGGCCTGCCACTTTCGGCCGCGCAACAGGGCGGCAATCATGCCGCACAGCAACAGCAACAGCAGCAAACCGACCTGACCTCGCATGAGCGTATGGCCGATCGCCGGCAGGCAAGCCAGCACCGGCCAAATGCGCAAACGCCACCAGCGGCGGTCTCGCTGCGGTTGCGAATCCGCTTGAAGCGAGGTCTGTTCCAACGCGCCGGCCAGCAGGTGCATCGCCAGGGCGGCGAAGGCCACGTTCAACGCATACCAGATGGCCACGGTCGCGGGATAAGGTAACATCCACGAGCGAGCCGCGCCGGCCGGCGCATCGGCCAGCGGCGCCAGCAGAATCGCAAACAGCGGAGGATAGAGGTAATGGAATCCGTTTTCGTCGGCGACGTCGTACAGATCGCCGCCCGTCCGCACCGCCCAGGCTGCCCGGGTAAACACATTCCAATCGCCCATCCGCCGCGGCAGCATCGTCGAGCGGAACAGGACCAGCGCGCTAAACGCCACGACGGTCGCCAAGAGCGCCCCCAGGCCGATTCGCTCCCAGCGGCTCAAGCTGGGAAAACAGGGGAGATTGGGCAATGAAATTGACCTCGATTCGACGGATCGCGTCGGAACCGGCGATTAGATCGGACCGTGCGGTCGTCAAGAATTATTTATTATCGCAAATTCCTTCGCGCGTGGGGCAAGCGATGATAGTATCGGGCCTCATGCTGGGAGCATGTTACTTCCTGTAAAAAATGCTCGGAACGAAGTGGCGCGTCCATTGTCCGCCCGCCGCCCGGCGGCGTCGATACGAGCCCAGTGTCCTTTCGCCTTGCAAGACGATCAGTTTCTGTCGTTCAGGCGGGTGGTTGTTTATAAACATTCGTCAGGCGTTCACTCGCGAACCTGAATAATCACGCGGCCGTGGGCTTGCCCGCCGCGAACCGCTCGCAAGGCTTGGTTGATTTGACGGAGCGGGTAGGTTGCCGAGATTACCGGCCGGATCAATCCCCGCGCCATCAAGTCGATGGCATCCCGTGCGTCTTGCATCCCGCCGTTCCGCGATCCGATGATTTGCAGTTCGCGCTGAGCGATTTGGATCGTGTCGATCGCCGGGCATTCCGCCTCTTCGCCGATGACGATGATCTTGCCGCCGGGCGTGCAAAGGCTTGCCGCAAGCCGCATGGTTTGGGCGAGGCCGATCATTTCGAAGACGCAATCGGCGCCGTCCTTGCCGTCGATGGAACAGGCGCGCACCCGATCGGCGACATCTTCGGCGGCCGCGGGAATTGCCCAACTCGCCCCGGCTTGCCGAGCCAAGTCGAGGCTGGCGGCGGAACGACTGATCGCCGCGGAGCGTACGCCGGCGTCTGACAGTAGTTGGACGAGCAGCAACCCGATTCCTCCGACGCCGAAAACGACCGCCAAGTCTCCGGGCTGAAGGTCGGCTTTGCGCAAGGCGTGGACGGCAGTGATGACCGCGCAACTCGTCAATCCTCCCACATCAAACGGCACGTTGTCCGGCAAGGGCAATAGGTTGCGGGCGGGCGCTTTGAAGTACTCCGCGAAACCGCCCGGCAGCGTCACGCCGATGATGCCGCGCAGATGTCGGGCCTGAGCGTGCTCGCCGGCCCGAGTGTTGCGGCACTCGCTGCTGCTGACAAACAGATGCGGCACGACGCGTTGACCGAGCGCGACTCCCTTCGCCTCGCGACCGACTTCGACGACGACGCCGGCTGGCTCGTGACCGGGAATGTGCGGCAAGGACGGGACGTAAGCCAAGCCGTCCTGAACGTGCAGATCCGTCCGGCAAATCCCGCAAGTGTGCGTCTCAACAAGGACCTCGTCCGGTGCGAGCACGGGGTCCGGCGCCTCCTCGACGGAAAATGCCTTGCCAATCTCTTTGAGGATTGCTGCTTTCATGGACGATTTTCCGGCTCCTCACAGGAAGAGTTTGCGAACCGGCTCTCCCTCACCCACGCGGATTGGCCGGCCGAGTCGGTCATGGATCACGCTGGCGGGATCCAGACGGAAACGCCAAAAGAGCGTCGCCGCAAGGTCGCCGGACGAGACGGGGTCTGAGTTTGGATAGGCGCCCTGCTTGTCGCTGGTTCCATACACGATACCGCCCTTCACGCCGCCACCGGCCAGAACCATGCTGAAGCAATCGGGCCAGTGGTCCCGGCCGCCGCCTTCGGCCTTGGTCACGGTGGGACTGCGGCCGAACTCGCCAATCCAGATAATCAGCGTGGAATCCAACAGGCCCCGGGCCTCCAGATCCTCGATCAGCGCGGAAAATGCCTGGTCGGTCTTCGGCAACAGGTCGTCCTTGAGGACGCTGAAATTCTGGGAATGCGTGTCCCAGTCGTCGCCGCCGCCGATTTCCGGGTCGCCAATGGAGTTGACGGTCACGAACCGCACGCCGGCTTCCACCAGCCTGCGCGCCAACAGCAGGCTTTGCCCGTGTCTGTGCCGCCCATAACGCTCACGGGTAGGTTGGTCTTCCTGCGCGATGTCGAAGCCCTGGCGCACTGCGTCCGAGCGGAGCAGGTCGAAGGCCCGTTCGCGAAACGCATCCATGGACTTGTGAGCGGTCCCCGTTTCGGCGGCTTGTACCTGCTGGTCGATGAGGCGTGACAGACTGCGACGGTGCTCCAGGCGCGCGAGCGGCATGCCGCCTGGCAGAGTCAATTCCGGGACGCCGAAATTCGCGGCGTTGGGGTCTTGCGAGAGCTGGAAGGGACTGTACGAGTCGCCCAAGAACCCCGGCCCTTGACCCGGCAGCTTGCCAAGCCTGCTCACCACTTGGGGTAGTGCGACATGGGGCGGTACAAGGCTTTGCTGCGGCATCAAACGGCTCAGAACCGACCCAAAGCACGGATAACTGTTCGGGCCATCGTGGAAAATAATGTCCCCCTCCAGCGGTGTGTGACCGCAGAGCGTCTCGGTAGCCGCCGCATTGTGGTCGCGCATGCGATGGTGCATGCTGCGCACAATGGCCAACCGATGCGCTAGGCTCGCCAACCGTGGCAAGTGCTCACAGACGCCCAGCCCTGGTACGCTGGTCGAAACGCTCTTGAACTCGCCTCTCACTTCGCGCGGCGCATCGGGCTTCAAGTCCCAGGTGTCGAGATGGCTCGGTCCGCCGGTTTGATAGAGCAGGATGCAAGATTTGATCGGCGAGGCGGCCGTGCCGTCTCCAGCGCGGCCCGCCTCTGCCGCTTCAGCCCGAAACAACTCTGCCAGATTCAGTCCTAGGAAACCCAGGCCGCCGATGCGCAACAGATCTCGGCGAGTTATGCCACTCAAAGGGTTGAAATCCGCCATCAGTCGCTCTCCATTAACAGGTTGAAATCCGCCATGAGGCGCTCTCCATTCTTCACAGACCCAACTGTTGTTCCACTTCGCGGATGCGCGGTGCGTTGTGCCGTGCCCCATCCTCCAGCAACGGATAGTTGAACAGGTCGTTCGTAAGCGTACCCTTGAAGCCGACCTGCCTCAGCGCGGCCGCCACGGCGCGCAGGTCGAGTTCTCCATCGCCGATCGGCAGGTGCAACGCATAGGTCCGCCGGTCGCCATCCGAAAAATGGAGGTGCCGAATGCGTTGGCCAAGCGTCGCAATCGCGTCGACGTAGGTTTGCGGCTGGCCGACGCCGTAGTGGCAGACGTCGTACAAAATGCCGACCTGTCCCGGCGGCTGCCGTTCGGCGACCGCATCGACGAAGTCGATCGCCCAAGCGTCGTCCATGCTCAACGTGTCTGGGTGCGGCTCGAAGACCAGTCGCAGGTTTTTCGCCACGCAGTATTCGGCCACCGGTCGAAACAGCTCGACGCACGCTTTGCGGCACTGCTCGGGTCTGCGATGACCGTTTACCGACGCCCACGGATCGTGGCTGATGATCAAACCCAAGTTCAGGTCGGCGGCCCAGTCGATCGCCCGGCGGAAGTTGGCCAGCGTCTCGTCGAACCGCTCGTAGGGTTGCACGTCGACCCAGCAATCGAAGCCATGGAGATTCAGCCCGAGAGATGCCGACCAATCGGCGAACCGGCGGCGCAAACCCGGCGTGGCGAGTTTATTGAAGAACGGCGGGCGCGAGAGCTCCAACGAGTCGAAGCCGGCCTGCCGCACGGCGCGACAGATCGCCTCGATGCTCGGGTTCTCATGAAAACTCACTGCGTTGATCCGGGCCATGCTATGCCATCAAGTCCACTCGGTAGGATTACGCTTGTTTGCCCTCGGGCCAGATCATCTGCCGGGCTTCATCGGGAGTGGCGATCTCACGCCCCAACTCGCGCGAGATGCGCACGATCTTCTCGACAAGCTCGGCGTTGCTGCGGGCGTATTGGCCGGGGGCCAGAAACGGATTGTCCTCCATGCCGACGCGCACATGGCCGCCGAGAATGATCGCCGTCGTCAGCACCTTCCATTGCTCTGCCGGATCCATCACGCTCGTGTTGTAGAGGAAGCCGGTCGGCAGGTGGTGGTGGTTGAACAGCATGGCCTCAACCGTCGGCGGCGTGTAACTGCCGCCGCGCCAACCCAGGAAGAACGTGATCCAGACCGGCGTTTCGAGCAATCCCTTCTGCACCATGCGCTGGGCGTTCCAGACGCCGCCGTAATGAAAGCACTCGGCCTCGATTTTCACGCCGAGTTCCGAGGTGACCCGGCAGTATTCCTCCAACTCCGGCCGGTTGTGCAGTCCGTACAACTCGACAGGCTCGCGGCCCGGCTCGTAGTCGAAGCACTCGTCGTGCGGGTTGAAGCACGTCGAAATCATGTCCGGCTTCTGCTCGATCATGAGCTGCCGGCGCTGCGGAAAGCGACCGTTGGCGATGCCGTACTGAATGATCGGCTTCGTGCGGGAACCATCGAGAATGTCCTGGCGGAGCTTGGCCCAGCCGGGTATATCGAGGTCCGACAGACGCGTGCCGTCCGGCTGGATCTTCTCGTCGATCGTGTACGGTCCGTGCAGGTGGCAGATGCTGGCCCCGGCATTCACCGATCGAACGTACTCGCGAGCAACCTCGTCGTAACCTTTCGGCGTGGGATTGTGCGGATTGCTGGGAAAGGCCATCGTGCAATCGCAGGTGACGGTAATGATGAGCTTGTCCATTCAGGCCTCCAAATCGGACGTCGAAAGGTGGGCTAATTGCAGTTCCATCGACTGCACGCAATGCGCTCGCATGGCACGCTCGGCTGCATCGGGATCGCCGGAACCGATCAATTCCGCAAGCAGCAGATGCTGGCGCGGCGGGCGCTCCATTTGGTGGGCGATCGCACTACCGCGTGCGAGCATCCGGACGAGCTGATTCGCACGCAACGTCTCGACCAGCGCGCGAGCACCCGAGAGCTGCGCGATTCGCAAATGAAATCGTGAATCTCGTTCGGACGCCTGCTTCCAATCGCCATGAGAATCAATCAGCTTGTCCAGTTCTTGGGCCAAACCCGTGAGCTCCTCGAGCTGCGTCCGCGAGACACGGCCGGTACACTGGCGAACGGCCTCGCATTCCACGGCGGTTCTCAGAATGTGTTGATTCCGAAGTTCGTCGGAATCGAGCCGGCGAACGCGCGCTCCCCAGCCACGTTCCGTTTCGAGGAGTCCTTCACGCACTAGTTCACGCAATGCCTCGCCGACCGGCGCCATGCTCATGCCCAGTTCCGACGCGAGCGGCCGCAACGGCAGTCTCTGGCCTGGCGTTAACCGGCCTTCGATGATTCGCTGTCTCAGGTGACGATGTGCCTTCTGAGCCAGGGTTTCGTCCCCCTCCACAAAAGTCTTCGGCATGACGGTCCTTTATGTTCTTGCAATGTTCGATCATTGTTCGTAGATTAAACGCCGTTCCTAGAATTGTCAACCAATCGCCCTGAATTCTTTTAGACTCCGGAGACTGCCATGAGATCCGAGCGTCTGAGGTTAGTCGTTGCTACGATCGCTGCCGGAGCCGTCGTCGCGGCCTGGCAATCCAATCCGGGGACGACCTCGCGGTCTGCCATCGCCGAGCAGCCGCCTCAACGGCCGCCCAATCAAGCCGCCGACAAATCCACCGGCCGAGCCGCTCAGCCCGCCAAGTCCGGCGATGATTCTCGCGCGGCGGAAACACCGATCGGCGCCCGTTGGCGGCCGTCACGCTGGGGTGACGACGACGGGCGGCGTCCGGTCACGGTTAGCCAGCGTGATGGCAAGACCGATCTTTATTTGTCCGACGTCCCGGAAGCGGCGCAGGCGGAGCCGTCGAATAAGACGGGTTGGCCCTGCTGGCGCGGCCCAAAAGGCGACAACCAAAGCGACGATTCATGGCCGGCGGTCCGATGGAGCGAAAACGACAACGTCGTCTGGAAATCGCTGATACCGGGGCGCGGCCATGCCACCCCTTGCATTTGGGAAGATCGAATCTTCATCGCCACGGCCGATGAGCAAGAACAGGTTCAGATGCTCGTTTGCTACGACCGGCGCACGGGCAAGCAGCTCTGGCGCAGCGACGTGCATCGCGGCCAGTTCTTACCCAAAAACGAGAAGAACTCTCACGCCTCGGCGACGCCGGCTTGCGACGGCGAACGCATCTACGTCCCGTTCATGAACGAGGGCGCCCTCTGGCTCACGGCGGCCGACCTGGCCGGCAAGACGGTTTGGAGGCAGCGAGTGGGCGCCTATTCCCACGCCAACGGTTACGCCAGTTCGCCGGTGCTGTTCGAGCGTTTCGTGATCGTGGCCAGCGACAACAAAGCCGACGCCTGTCTCGCGGCCTACGACAGGACAAGCGGCGAACTGGCCTGGCGCGTCGCGCGAAAGCCGTCGGACAACTCCGGCACGCCGATTGTGGGCAGAGTGGCGGGGCGGCCGCAGTTGCTGCTGCACGGCGCTTGGTCGGTCGCCAGTTTTGACCCCGCCTCTGGAAAAGAGTTGTGGCACGTCGAGCATCCCACCGAAGTCGCCGCATGCACCATGGCGTTCGACGGGGACTTGGTTTTCGCCAGCGGCAACGTGCCGGAAAAGGAGACCTTGTGCGTGCGAGCCGATGGCACTGGCGACGTGACCGCCACGCATGTCGTTTGGCGGACCGCTCAACAGGTGACGTATGTTCCTTCGCCGCTGGCGCACGCGGGCCGGCTCTACGTGATCACCGATTCGGGCGTGGCGCGCTGCTTGGAGGCGACCACGGGCCGGGAACTGTGGAAGAAGCGACTGCCGGGGACGTTCAGCGCCTCCCCGTTGCTCGTCGGCGACAATATCTATGCCACTTGCGAATCGGGCGCGACCTTCGTGTTCGAAGCCGCCGACCGCTTCGCGTTGGTCGCACGCAACGAACTCGACGAAGAATGTCTGGCCAGTCCTGTGTTTTGCGACGGACGCTTCTACCTGCGCACCGCCACGCACCTTTATTGCATCGGCGGCGTCCGACGATCGTCTCAAGAACCGGCCCTTGAATAGAAGATCCTGCCCCTCCCGTGCGGAACGCCCTTCGAACGTATAGGAATGGCTCGCGACGCGGCGGCGCTCGTATTGACTTCTCCGCGGCGCAGGTTAGCTTGACAGGTGATCGTTGGCATGATCTCAAGGGCGCCCACAGCACATCACGTTGGAGTCGGCGGCATGTCGAATTCTCGCTTGTCTTGGTCAAGAAGTTCCCTCCGGCGGACGGTTTGGCGGCGGATGGATGCGCTGGAACCCAGGTTGTTCCTTTCCGGCGCCCCCATGCCAAATGCGGAACCGCTGGCCGCGCTCGCCGCGCCCCAGACGTTAACGAGTTCCGCCCCGCCCTATACGCCCAGCCAAATCCAGCAGGCGTACACGTTCAACCAGGTCGGCGCCGATGCGTTGGGCCAGCCCACCGATGGCTCGGGCCAGACGATTGCCATTGTCGACGCCTATTACGACAAGACGATCGCCAGCGACGTGGCCGCCTTCGACAGCCAGTTCGGCCTGCCCGCCTTCAACGCGGGCGGACCGACATTCACGCAAAAGGTCCAGACCTCGCACAACCGCTTGCCCTCGAGCAACTCGGGCTGGTCCATGGAGACGGCCTTGGACGTCGAGTGGGCGCATGCCGTGGCGCCCCAGGCCAACATCGTGCTCGTCGAAGCCTACAGCGCCAGTTTGGGCAACTTGTTGTCGGCCGTGCAGACCGCGGCCCAGCAAACCGGCGTGGTGGCGGTCTCCATGAGCTGGGGCAGCAGCGAATTTTCGTCGGAAAGCTCCTACGACAGCTACTTCACGACGCCCGCGAATCATATCGGAGGCTCGGGGTTGCCGGGCGGAGTCACGTTCGTGGCCTCGTCGGGAGACACCGGCGGCCAGACGATCTGGCCCGCCGCCTCGCCGAACGTCCTGGCCGTGGGCGGGACTTCGCTCACGCTCAACTCGGACAACAGCTACAACTCCGAGACCGGCTGGAGCGGCAGCGGCGGCGGCTACAGTCTCTATGAAAAAGAGCCCAGCTATCAGTCGGCAATCCAAAGCACCGGCGCGCGCAGCAATCCGGACGTGGCCTATAACGCCGACCCGAATACCGGCGTTTACGTCTATGATGCGGGAACCTGGTACGAAGTCGGCGGAACCAGCGCCGGCGCTCCGCAATGGGCCGCCTTGGTCGCGCTCGTCGATCAGCAGAAGGCCGCGGGCGGCAAAGGATCGTTGGGCAATACCCAGGTGCAGGACGGCCTCTATCAACTGGCGGGAGCGACAGGGACGAGCGCCGACTTCCACGACATCACCAGCGGCACGGCCGGTTCGTTTTCCGCGGGTCCGGGTTACGACCTGGTGACGGGGCTGGGCAGCCCGGTGGCCGACGCCGCGATCCCTGCCCTGGTAACGGCCACGACCAACGATCCGGTTCCGACCTCCAGCGGCGGCTCGGGAGGCGGCGGGGGCCACGGACAACACAAGGGGGGACTACACGCGGACATTTCCGCAGTGGCCGAAGCCGCCAGCCTCGCCAGTGCGACCACTGCCAGCGCGACCACTGCCAGCGCTGCCTTTTTTTCGTCGGGCCCCGCGACCCCGCAGCTTCCTAACGCAGCGCCGAGCAACTTGCAGCCGGCGGTCGCCTCGGCCGCCCTCTGGAGCGATACGGCCGCAGACGGCGAGCGGTACTTTCTGTCGGAGGCCGTGCAGGCGTTGGCGGCGTTTCCTTGCTCCTGGGAAGTTTCGCTGGACGATTTGCTGGATGTGCGCGGAACCGGCGTCAAGCGACTCGCGCCGGCGACGGACGATGCCGCCGTCGGGGTTGCAATTGCTGCGCCTGTCGCTCAGTTTGTCGAAAGCGCAGCAGCCGTCGAACGGGCGCGCGCGGTCGATGCCTGTCTGAGCGATCCGGCCTGCGGCAACGTGCTTGACGGCGCCGCGGCTGACACGGCGATCCCGACAAGTGCGGAGGGAAGCGAGTCTGGCGTACCGCTGATTCGCGGCGCACTATTCCTTGGCGGAATGATGGCCGTGCTCGGCCGGACGCCAGGCGGCCGAAGTCGGCTGGCGCCCGGAGATCTGCAAGAAGCTACGATATTGCCGACGACCTCCAAGGCATTTTCGATGAAGAGACGCTGGCGAGTCCCAGGCACGCTCAGCGATCGTAAATAGAGGTAGCGTCGCGCCCGATTTCTTCGGTTCCATCCTTGTCGACTTGCCTCGGTCGATGCCGGCTCCACATCTTGTTCGATCGAAATCCCGCCGAAAGGGCGCAGGTCAGTCGCCAATCCAGCCGCGGCGTGCGTGTTCGAGGAAGACTTCCAGCGACTTTCGCACGGCTTCATCGAGCGGGGTGTGCGGCACATTGGGAAATGCCTTGACGAACGGTTCGTACTCGAGGTCGCAGATGAACGGGACGTCTTCATTGCCAACCGTGATTCGAAATCGCTCGCCAAGTCCCATGCCAGCCGCAACCCGCCGCATGCTTGCGACAATCTCGTCGGTCGTCAGCGTCAAGCTGGGGAGCGTGAACGCGCCGTAGCCGTCGAACGGTTCGAGAACGGCAGTCCCGATGGCGCCGCCGACATCGGGTGCAAACAGGTAATCCTGCCGCGAGCGAAAAGGAATCTCGAAAGCTCGCCCCAGTGCGACATGCTTCATGGCCGTCGTTGGGCTCGAGGTCAGGCCGGCGTCGCGACCTGGGCCGTAGAGCACTCCGGGACGCAAGCTGAGCGTCGCAACCCCCGTCTCCTCGCAGAAGATTCTCGAGATGTGCTCGCCGGCCAATTTCCAGGCGCCGTAGAGATTCGCCGGGTTGGGCTCGACGAGCATCGGAACGCGGCCTTCCGGGTACGTCGCTCGCGGGCCGTAAACTGCGATCGAACTGGCAAAGATGAATCGCTCCAACTTCAATCCGCTGGCCTTCATCGCCTCGATGACGTTCAATGTGCCGGCGACATTGATTTGCAGGCCGAGGTTCCGGCGAGCGTTGCAGTCGGGCGTCTGCAGTGCGGCCAGGTGGACGACGTGCGTGACCTGATGCTCCGAGAGGATCTCCTGCATCGCTTTCTGATCGGTTACGTCCGCTCTTACGACGGCGAGACGCTCGCGATTGCCGTCGTGAAAGACCCGTTCAGTGCGTTGCTCGCTGACGCTTCGACTGCAAACGACGACCGAAGCGTCTGAATTCCTCAAGAGCCACTTTGACGTTTCGGCGCCGATACAACCGTAGCCGCCCGTCACGAGAACGGTTTGCCGATTCATTTCGAAGTCGCTTGAAAAGGACGTTGGGGTCGAATTTGACGCAATCGAGCGGATGGCTGCTCAGCCTGGGACCTCATCCCTGGCCTGGGGCAATTGCACCACGCTACCACGAAGAGCTGGCTCTTGGAACGGCGACCTCGCCGGCGAGAACGGCTGCATGGCGGATTTGCCGGTGAGTTGCGCCAGCCGTCGGCAAGTCGAATTCATCCTCGCCAAACGGCCATGCGCTCTGGCCCGCCTCAGTGGCGGCACTGGGAGTTTCGATGCACGGTTGCTGGCTCCGAGTTGGGTTAGTACAATTCTGGGCCACGGCGATAGTTCTGATCGGAAACCAGGGCGCATTGAGTGCCGGACTTTGACGCCAAGTCGAATCCAACCGCCATAACTGCTTGCCAGCCAAGAGATAGCAGATCTTGTCCCCGTAGCTCAATTGGATAGAGCGTCGGCCTCCGGAGCCGAAGGTTACAGGTTCGAGCCCTGTCGGGGATAATGACTTACGACGAGTTCGTAAACGCGGTACAGAATTCGGGTACAGAATAAAGCCCCCGGTCGGCAGCCACCGACCGAGGGCCGCAAACCTCTCGGCTTGCTGGGTGATTCACTCAAGCTGGAGGGTTTTGCTATGGCTCGTACCCCAAAGCCCTGGTACTGGCAGGAGCGAGGCTCCTGGTACGTCACCATCCGGGGCGTCCGCCACAATCTGGGCTCTGATCGCACACAGGCGCACCAGGCATTTCATGCGCTGATGAGCAAGCCCGCGCCGAAGCCGGCTGCGAGGGCTGACTATGTTGCGGCCGTTGTTGATCGTTTCCTCGACTGGGTCGAGAAGAACCGGGCGCCGGACACCTACGTCTGGTATCAGAGCCGGCTGCAACTGTTCGTCACCCGTTACCCCGACCTGACTGTCGAGGAGTTGCGGCCGATCCACGTGCAGGAATGGATCGACAGCTTCGACGGCTCGCCCGGCACGAAACGCAACTACGCGCGGACGATCCAGCGGGCCATGCGATGGGCGGCGCAGATGGGCTGCATCGACGCCAACCCGATCGCCGATTTCCGCAAGCCCAAGGGCGGGACGCGGTCGACCGTGCTCAGCCGCGAGGAGTTCGATGAACTGCTCTCGCTGACGCGCAGCGACGAGTTCCGAGAGCTGCTGACGTTTGCCTGGGAGACGGGGGCGCGTGCGGCAGAGTGCCTGGCCGTGGAGCGGCGCCACGTCGATCTCGAGGGGAGCCGGATCGTTTTCCCGGTGGAAGAGGAGAAGATGGAGCGGGCGCCGCGGATCATCTACCTCAACGAAGCGGCAATGGCGGTCATCAGTAAGCTCTGCCTGCGGCATCCCAAGGGGACGCTCTTCCGCAACAACAACGGCGCCCCGTGGACGACGGACGCCGTGAACTGCGCGTTCGTCGCGGTGCGCAACCGCCTCGGCCGGCTGCGTCTCAAGACCGAGGAAGCGGTGCTGAAAGAAGAGGAAATCCGAACCTGCCTCGCAGGGCTGAAACCCACCCGCACGGTCAAGGGCAGGCTGGTTCAAAAGAGCGAGGCCGAGCTGCGGCAAGAGGCGCGGCGGAAGCTCTGGAACCGCAAATCCGCAGAGTACGCCCCGAAATACTGCCTCACGGTGCTTCGGCACTCGTGGTGCCATCACGCGCTGCGGCGCGGGCTCGATGCGTTGACGGTCTCGGTGCTGATGGGCCATGCCGACTGTTCGATGGTGGCCAAGGTCTATTCGCACCTCAGCCACGCCCCCGATTACCTGCGCGAGGCAGTCCGCAAGGCGACGGCGTGAGGGATGTTGTCCAATGCGGCGGGCGGCCGCGTCGCAGCCGCATGTCCGCAGCATAGCGCAGGGGAGGGGGAAGCACCTTCAAAGCCTGACGTGCTTGAGGCGGGGGCGGGGGCGGGCAGGGCGCGATTCGCGAGGTCGCGGCTCCGCCCGCTCCTGCTTTGCTCTTTCGAGATAGTCGGCGAGTTGCTCCTCGCTTACCCGGATGGCGCCGTCGAGCCGATAGTGCGGCAACCGGTTTCGTTCGATGAGCTGGTAAACCTTCGACGCTGAAAGATTAAGCCGCTTCGCTACCTCGCTCACCTTGAGCAACATGAGGGTGCATCCCGTTCCGATTTCCCCTGCCAGTGCGTCATGCAAAACACATCGCGGAACGTCATGCCCGCAAACGCTATTTCGCCCGCGTTAACTCCGCAGGCGTCGCCGGCAGCAGGCCATGCTGCTGATAACGCAACAATTCCCGGCGGGAGATGGCCCACGCACGATGCGGCGCCCGGCCGGATTGCCGTTTGACTGCGCCCAAACGCCCGAGCCGGCAATGCTCGCGTATGGTAAGTTCCGAGAGGCCGACCGCCCTGGCGAATTCCTCCGTGGTGTACCACTCGCGGGCCGGTTCACGCTGAAGCAGTGCGGCAATCGCGGCCTGAAACGCCGCCAGCCTGGACTCGATCCGCTCCAGCCGTTCGTCGATCGTCATCGCTGCTCCCGCATGACGAACGTGATAAATCGATGTGGGTTATTGGGAGCCTTAAAAACGAGTTCCGTCAGCTTCTCGCCGTTTCCCCGCGCTTCGTCGAGCTGCCCGGCGGAAAAATCGCCCTCCCAGAACGGATAGGCCAGCGCCTCGAAATGCCACTCGGTTTCGATCCCAAAGGCGAGCATCGCCTCCCGGCTCGGGCAGCCGTCCTCCAGGATCGCGGCAATCAGATTGCGCGTCAGCGGGTGCAGCGCGCTGCTGTATTCAACATTCACGGCCAAATCTCCGATTCCCACACGCCACGTCTTCCGTGGCGCAGCAGGCAAGGTGGATAACACCGCAGCCTTTCGCCCGGCGGCGCCTTCAACTCACGCAGCCTCGGACTGATCGCGCAACAGGCGGAGCAGGGTGTCCAGCCCAAAGCCCTGCAGCCGGCCCTTGCGGGCTTTCGCCAGCGCTTCTTCCAGCGGTGTGATGAAGTCGTCGAGCGTGTCCCCGGTCGTTGCAACCGTCACTGATCGGCCGGCCCCAAGCACCGCAGTCAATCGCTTCACCGCCGCCTGCGGCTTGCCGTTCGCTTCCTTTCGTCCCGCCTTGCGGGCGCCGGCGACGCCATCGCGGGTAATCTTCCCTTCGGCCAGCCGCTGCGCCAGATCGGCCTGTGTCGCCGGGTCGTCGATTTTCGCAAGCTCATAACGGTAACCGTTCACGCGCCGGGGAGGAGCGAGGCGACGGGTTGACCGCGGAAGTGGGCTTCGACAGCGGCTGTCAGGTAGCTGAAGATCGAGCGGCCTTGCAGGCGGCACGTCTCGCTGACGGTCAGCATCCGCTCGAT
>DATKRK010000180.1:0-53747 GCA_035532215.1 Pirellulales bacterium
AACCAGCCACGCGCCCATGACAGTCCGGCTCATCGACTCAACGGCAAACGCTACCATGAGCATTGGCTCCACAACCTCATGGCGTCAACCTCACTGATGGGCTTAAGAAACCACACACCTGCAATCCGATAGAGTCAGCAAACTCGAAGGAGCCCGCGACGGCCGAGCGTCGACAGTCCACTTCCGCTTCTCTTCTGTTCCCTGGGCTCTCGGGCCTGCCGGGGTGATGCCTGTTTCGATCCCTTTGTCCCGCCGGCAGCATAGAATCTTCGCGAGCCGCGGAGAAACCGAACGTTTGTATCACGGAGGGCGTTCCCTACAGCACGAGCCGCGCGAACCGATGCTTACGCCCGAGGCGGATTGGCGTATTCCGCGACAACGCTCGAGGGCGGACCGATGACCAAGCTCAAGACTCTTTGCGAATGGATGACCGAGCGGGGCCTCGAACCGAGCGTGCTTGCCGAGTCTTCCGGCTTGGATCGGAAGATCGTCGAGGCGCAACAAAAAAGCCTACCGCAGGCGGGGCAGGTACCTGCGATAGGCGTGTGTCGAGGTTGCCCCCGACTTCCGTTAATCATCCAAAGTCCATCAACGCTGTCAATAAGATCTCGCTGAGATTTTTTGGCGAGCATTTAGCGGCGACCGAACGGCGGCGCCGTCGCGCTGCGATCCGACTGATGTTTGCCTAGGAATTCTCTTGACATTTGCGGCCTCCGCCCGATCTATTAGTCTTCGTTGATGCTTGGCGGAGCCGATGGATTCTTTTTGAGACGATCGATCGTTTTTTGTCAGGAGGAACCGCGACGATGTCGCCGCATACCGAGTCGCCCCATGCCCAGCCGCTGCGCACCCAAGCCGCAATTCATCGCTACGATCACGTACGGGGAAACTGTGCGAATCCGCTGGCCCCGGCGGCCGGCGATCTGGTGAAAGTCGGCTCGCGGCGCTGGTTCTTGCAGTTGGGAATGGCGGGCGTGGCGGGGTTGTCGCTGCCCGAACTGTTGCGGCGCTCGGCTGCGGCCAGCGGCCCCGGCGGACGGCCGGAGAAGCGCTCGGTGATTTTGATTTGGCTTTCGGGCGGGCCGAGCCATATCGACATGTGGGATCCCAAGCCGCAAGCGCCGCAGGAAATTCGCGGCCCGTATCAAACCATTCCCACCAGCGTGCCGGGCATCGAGGTCTGCGAGCATTTGCCGCTGCAGGCGAAATTGATGCAGAAGCTGTCGATCATTCGCTCGGTCGATTGTTCGGCCAGCAACCATACGCCGATCACCATGCAGGCCGGCAATGCGCTGGCCCGGCGGAGCGACGACGGCAACGACGGGCAGGGCTATCCTTCGATGGGCTCGGTCGCCGCGCGGTTCCGCGGCCCCAACGATCCGCACGTGCCGGCCTTCGTGGGCCTGGCCGATTCGTGGAAGGCCGACGTGTACGGCGCCGGTCACATGGGCGGAGAGTTCGAGCCGGTCAAAGGAGGCGAGTTGGGCGGCCGGCTGGCGCTGCCCGCAGGGGTCAACGTGCCGCGGCTGGCCAATCGCGAAGAATTGCGGCGCCAGTTCGATCGCCTCAGCCGCTCGCTCGAACGGTCCGCCGCCGTCGAGCAGACCGACCGCTATCAGCAGATGGCCTTCGACATGGTCGCTTCGGAGCGAGTCAAGGAAGCCTTCGACATCTCGAAGGAGAGCGACGCCACGCGCGACGCTTACGGCCGCATCAGCGTGGGCGAAAAGGCGCTGTTGGCGCGGCGACTGGTCGAGGCCGGCGCGACCTTCGTGACGATGAGCGGCCGCTGGGGCTATTTCGATCATCACGGCGACAACGTTCCGCCCTGGGGCGGCATCCTCAAGGGGCTGACGCCGATTCTTCCGACGATCGACCGCGTGCTGTACGCGCTGGTCAACGATCTCGACCAGCGCGGCTTGCTCGACACGACCTTGGTGTTGATGCTGGGCGAATTCGGCCGCACGCCCATGCTCTCGTCCGACGGCGGCCGCGGGCACTGGACGAACTGCATGTCGATGGTCGTCGCCGGCGGCGGCTTGCCTTGCGGGCAGGTCATCGGCAGCACCGACAGCAAGGGCTACGCCGTCAAAGATGCCCGCGTCACGCCTTCCGACCTGGCCGCCACCGTCTTCCGCCACCTGCGGATTGACCTTTCCTGCCACTGGGTCAACCCCTCCGGCCGCCCGACGCCGATCGTCACCGAAGGCGGCCGGCCGATTCCGGAGTTGGGCTAAGGCGCGAAGGCAACGAAGGGGCGGAAGCGCATGAGCATCGAGCCTGCGGCGAGAACGCGCGGGAACGAGCGGCGTGCTCGCAAAGCGAATTGAAATCCAGCGTTCTTAGCTCCAATCAGAACGCGTCAGCCGCGACGCGGAAGCCGATTGCGCCATCGGTCGGTTGATCGTGCGGGCGATCGACGGGCGCCTGCCTCTGATCGGCGGCATTGTCCCATACGCTCCCGCCCCACATATTGCCGGAAGCGCACCATTCGGCGCTGTTGCCAACCATGTCGTATAGTCCCCATTCGTTCGCTTTGAGCGATGCTACGGTGTGAGGCGCCTTGCCGCTATTCTCTCGCGTCCAAAAATACTCTCCTGCACGATCCATATAGTGCGAAATCGGACGGTTGGCGAGAAAGGCGTGCATTAATTCGTCGCTATTCGCGAGCTTGAACTTCAAGCGAGGGTTCGTCGGACTTATACGATCAAAGAAGGCCTTGCAATCGTTGATGCTCACGTAGCTAACAGGCAACGAGTCACCTTTGACCGAACTTGGATTGCTGCCCATCACCGCAACCCACTGCTTTTGCGTCACCTCGGTCTGCCCCAAATAAAACTCCTTGATCTTGCCGTCTTTGCTCGCCGGGATCTTCACCAGCCGCAACACCACGCCCGGCGCCAGCGTGATGTCGAGGAACTTGCCGCCCGTCCCGCCGTTCTGGCCGGCTGCCGCGGCCAACGCTTCCTCTCCCGCCTCGGAAATGCGTTTTTCGACGCGCGTCTTGGCGAAGCCCGTAAGCTGGTCGGCCGCTCGGGTATACCAAAACACGGCCCGGCTCTTGTAACCCGCCTGGTCGCGCGGATCCTTGGCGTCGACGCTCAGCGCCCACCAAAGGTCTCCGGCCTTGGCCATCGTCTCGGGCTCGCCGGGCGATTCCTGGTCGATTACGGCGACCGCGCGGAGTTGTGCATCGCCCGCCTTGGTCAGGTGCTTCAAGCCGCCCGCCCAATCGTTGCGGTCGAACGCCAGATGCTTGCCGAGCGATTCGTTGGCTGCCGGACTGCCGGGATCCTCGGCGAGCGTCTTGCGGGCATCGGCGATTTCGCCCTCGACGTGCGCCGCTTGCTTGCGCGCCTTTTCGACCGAGCGGCGCTTGGCGACGATTTCCTTGCGGAGCACGGCATCGCGGACCTTCGCCGACGCGCTGGCGGCGGTCTTGAGCGCGGAATCCGCCAGATCGAACTTGCCGGCCGCAATCGCGTCGTCCGCCAGTTCCAAACCGCGATTGGCCACGCTCAGCCGGGCGTCGTTGCTCTTGGCGCTGCCGGCGGCGATCTCCAGAATCGAGCCTTTGGTCGCCAGTTCGTCCACGTCGAACACGCGGGCGAGATTTTCCACGGACTCGAACGCCAACCGGGTATCGCCGATTCTGGCAGCCACTTCCGCGGCGGAGAGATAGAGCGCAGCCTTGGCCGGATCGTCGCCCGTCGTGCTCTCGGCGGCTTCCAGCATCGCCTTGACGGCGCCCGTTTTGTCGGACTCGGCGAGCTCCTTGGCGAACGTCTCGGCGACGAGCTGCTTTGCGGCGTCGAGAGCTTTCTTGGGCGGCAATGGTTTGCCGGCGGCAAAGGCCGCCGACGAAAACAGAACGGCTACGACGAACGCCAGTGCGGTACGCATGATGCCCTCCCGGTTGGGTGCTTCGTATTACAAACGTTATCCTTCATTCCGCGCCGCGGAGATTTCGTCCTGCGGCTCAAGCTGCAGAGAGTCGCTTTTCGCGGAGCGAAAAGCGACTTTGGTTGCGGCTTCGCCGCTTCGTGTTTCGCCCATTCTAAGTCGAATGCGCGGCTCGGTCCAAGCCGTTCTTACGGGCATCGCTCCAATCAATTCGCCAACGGCCGCAATCAATTCCTGAGATTGCCATTGATCGCCGCAGCGGCGGCTTGAAACGCGCGAGCGGCTGTTGATGGTTTCGCGGCTCGGGAACACGTCGCGGCGGCGCCGGCGGGCGGCGCCCACCTTACGGGAACTCGGCAGTGAGCGAATCGAGCAGCGGCGAGAGAATGGAATTATGACTCGCGCATCGTGCAACTGCGCCAAATAGCACACAAAAGCGAGAGCAAATCGCACACTTTGCGGCCATCGACCCGGCCCCATCTCGCTTGTGGCGACCGTTGAGGGCGGAATGTAGTCGCCGATTTCGACTTGGCACGGCACTTGCACGTCAAGGGCGCGCCCCCAAACGCGGTCCGACTCTTCGGAAGACGTCGGCCAGACGTGCGAGGGCCGCTGAAAAGGAGACGTCCATGTCCGATCGACCCGTCGGCCCGCCGCCCGTGCTTCAACGCGGCTCTCCGCGTCCGCTCATGGCGATCGGCCGCCGCGCGCCTCAAACAGTCTTGCAAACCGCCGAGCGACAAGTCAAGGTGATAGCGTCTGGATTCCCGCCCATTGACGGAAATCAAGCGCAGGTCATTGCGGCCCTGATCGGCCAACTCCAGGCTCAAACCGAGGCCCTGGTTCGAGTGCAGGCTCGAATGAACGCGATGTTTCAAAGTGCTATCGAGGAGGGTAACCGGCTGATCTCGCAATATTCGGAGCAAGCGAACGATTCAGACTTGGCGTTTCGACTTTCGGAGGCTTGGAGTGACGTGACGGAATGAACTTCGAAGAGCAAGCGAAGCTGATCGACGGACTCAAGGAATTACAATCACGGGTAAACGCCCTCGCCGGCGCGCAGTTGGAGTTGAAGGCGTTGCTGCTGGAAGTCATCCGGACCAACAAGGCGCTGATCGAGCGGCAGATCGAACGCGACGAGCGCCATCCTCCCCAATTCGGCACGTAGTTCGCTTAAGAAAAAACGCCGCCGGCAAGGCGGACCTGCGGCGGCGAGCGTCCGGGCGGCCTCGCGCCTCCAGGCGGCTTGTTTCTCGCCCATCGTTGGGCTCGGTCTCGCCGACGGTCGAGAGCACCAGCCGAGGCTCCAGCGGCTCCACAAACATCCGCCAGCCGCCCAGCAGGCGCGTCCAGCGGCCAGAAGCGGAAACCGGCTCGCTCGGGAAACCGGCTCGCTCGGGAAACCACGGCGCGACGCTGCTTGCCGAATCACCCGATTGACGAGCGCGGTTTTGCCCCAAAACGCCGGCAACCGACGGCGCTGAACGCTAGCAGACACCAACAGACCAGAGTCCCAGGTTCGGGAACCGGGGTGAGGCCGTCCGGGACCGTAACGACATACCCCCCGTTCTGGTTGGTTCCGAATTGAAACGTGCCGCCAGTGACGCTGGTGTCCGCCGTGACTCCAGCAACACTCATCACGAACTGTATCGTTCCTCGGCTGAACGGGTTGTGCGGCGAGTTGCCGCTGATCGAACCGTTTGCATCGTAATGCGTCTGGTAGTCGAGTCCGCCAAAGTTGGGGCTGCCCGTGCCGAACACGCTCAGGTAAGGCCCGGCGCCGAGCGTCCAACCTGTGTACGTGGTATGATTAATCGTCACGTCACCGAAAATGGGATTGCTTCCCAGGTCTTGTATCGTGCCGTCGCTATGGACAACGACCACGTCGGCGCTGCTTTGGGTCACATTTCCCGACGTCGCGCCATTGCCAAGCGTCAACGTAAAGCCGGTCAGCACTTGGGTTGTGCTAAAGGTCGGATTCTCCGTGTTGGTCAAGTCGATCGTCACCGTGCCATTACCCGTGGCGACTACGGCCTCGGCGCTAACGGGCGCCCCGTTGTTATTGGCGCCCACCTGCGTTTCAAGAAGAACGACGCCCGCTTCAGAGAAGCGAACATCCACCCAAAACATGGCGGCAAGAATCACCCAGAAAACAACGGAAATTCGTGAAGAAAAAGGCAACTTCATGATCGCTCGCATGCCTGCCATAGGCATGCCTCCGGTTCAAGCAAATCTGGGTAGAATCAACCCCAATAGGGCCTCTGCCGACCCATCACTATTACTATGAAAGAGCATGATAATCCTCTCGTGTAGGAAGTCAAGAAGAAAGTCCTCAAGACTTCAAACCCTGGTCGTCCGGACTCGGGGCGAAATCGGCCCCAGCGCTAACCTCTTCTGGATCAGATGGTTACAATACAAACTTCGACGCGCTTCCGGGAAGTTGCTTGATGAGGGTTCGCGCAGATGCTCGAGATGAACTTCGCATGTCGTAGCGCTAGAGTCGCGCCGATCGCGGCGCTAACATTCATGGCTTGGGTCGGATTGATCGCGACCGGCCGATTGATCGCGACCGGCCGCGCGGCGGATGCCCCGGCGCCGCCCACGCCCCTGGCGGAAGCTTGGGATTACGCTCCCGCGATGCGCGCCGTGGCGGCCAAGTCTCGGGGCCGCCACGGCGTAGTGTTGCACATCGGCGACTCGCTGACCTATTCCAATCCCTACGGGCAGTGGGCGCGGCTCGGGCGGGGAAAGACGCCCGAAGACAAGGCGGCGCTGGAGTGGATGCATGCCGGAAGCGACGACGATTCCGACGGCTGGTGGTTGTGCCGCTTCGATCACCCGGCCGGCGGGCGTTCCTATACAGCGGCCGGCGGCCTGACGTGCGATGAATTGCTAGCCGGCGGCAGGCAAGGATTGGAGTCGCTCGGCGAACTGCTCGCCAAGTACCGGCCGCAGATGATCGTGCTCTTGATCGGTTCGAACGACGCCAACCAGCGGCGTCCGTTGGCGGCCTACTCGGCAAACCTAAGTAAGGCGATTGATGAGACGCTCGCCGCAGGCGTGATTCCGATCGTCTCCACGATTCCGCCTCATCCGCGCGAGCCTCGCTTGGCCGCCGCCTACAACGACGCGATTCGCCAGGCCGCGCGACGGCGAAGGCTGCCGTTGATCGACCTGGAGCGGGAGATTCTCGCGCGGCGGCCCGACGACTGGAATGGCACGCTGCTGGAGAAAAACGACGTCCACCTCTCGGCCGCGCGGGGCGAAATTTCCGCGACCAGCGAACCGACGGAAGAGCATCTGCGCGAAAGCGGATATCTGCTGCGCGGCTGGCTGTCGGTGCGCAAGCTCGCCGAGGTCAAACGGCTCGTTTGGGACGCGACGCCTCGCGAAGCCTCCGCGGCCGCAATGAAGGCGCCGAAGCAGCAAACCGCCTCCGCCGCCGCCTCGCCGCGCACCGCCGCTCCGCGCGTGCGGCTGCCGGTGATTCGCGACACGTGGTTCTCCAACGTCGGCCGCGAGGCCGACGGCAACTGCGGCGGGGCCGAGCGATTGAAGGTCAAGTCGAACCAGGAAATGTCGCTGGTCGATTTCGATCCCAGCGTCTTGCAGGGGCGCGTCGTGCGGGCCGCCTGGCTGCACGTGCGCCCGGCCGGTCCGGAGCGCCTGCACCGTATCACCGTCAGCAGTTTCACCGCGCCGTGGGTCGAAGGCACGGCCGCCGGCTACGAGCCTGAAAACGGCAGCTCGACGTTCAATCACCGCCAGCATCCCGATGTACCTTGGAGCTTTCCCGGCAGCGACCTGTGCGACGTGATGTTGGGCCGTAGCGGCACGTTGTGGCGTTCGACCGACGCCAGCGAGCCGGACGTCGATGGCTGGCAAAAGATCCCCGTCGATCCGCGCGTCATCTCCGCCCGCGTCGCCGGAGTCAGCTACGGCTGCCTCGTGTTCGACGACACCGGTTCGGAATGGTCGCGCGAGGGCGAGAAGTTCACGCTGCGGATGTTCCCCAACCGTTTTCTTTACAGTCGCGAAGCGGAGTGGGGCCGGGCGCCTTATTTTTCCGTCGAACAGGGACCGGAGGATCGCGAGCCGCCGCCGGCCCCGGACGGCTTGGCGGCGGAGACCGGCGATTTGCCGGCGGGAGAGGCCTGGCTCACGTGGCGCACGCCGGCGGACCGCGGTCCGGCCGGCGTGCTGGGGTATTTCGTCGAGATCGACGGCCGTGCCGTACCGCGCTATTTGATCCCCGCAGTTTCCGGCAATTTGGCCCCGGGCGGCGCTGCTTCAGGAGAGACCGCTTTCGGAGACACGGCTTTCGGAGACACGGTGCGGATGCACGTCCGCGATCTCGCCTTGGCGCCGGGCGCCAAGGTGCGGGCGGCGGTCAGCGCGGTCGATGCCGCCGGCAATCGCGGACCGGCGGCGCCGCTCGAGTTCGAAGTCTCTCGCCGGCAGTCGCCGGAACTGCCCGCGCTGGCCAAGCTGCCGCCGCCCAATATTTCCGGCGACGGCAAACTGCCGCGGCTCGGGCAGGCCGAAGTGGCGGTCATCGACGCGCTCGACAAAGTGCAGCCGCTGACGGGCGAACTGAATCCGGCTCATCCGGCCGGGTATCTGGCCGCCAACCATCTTTGGGACGCCGCTTCGAAAACAATTCGGCTCAAGGCCGCCAAGAATGAATTCGTCGCTTTTCAACTGCTCGTGCGCAAGCCGGCGCCGGGACTTGCGGCGAAAGCGGCGTTCGCCGCGGACGCGGGCATCGAAACTTCGATCTCGGAATTGCGCTATGTCGAAACGCCGGGCGGCCCTTGGCCCGATCCGGTCGTCGAAACCTCGCCGGCGAACCGAGGCGGCGCCGGCCAAATATTGCCGGGTCAAACCTGCCAAAGCCTGCTGGTCGAACTCTACGCGCCACATGAGGCGCCGGCGGGCGTGCAGCGCGGATCGCTGAAACTCAGCGCCGCCGCAGGGAAGTCGCTCGAACTGCCGATCGAACTGGAGATCTGGGACTTCACGCTGCCCGACTATCTCAGCTTCGTGCCGGAAATGAATTGCTATGACCTGCCGGCCGACGAGCGCGAGTATTATCGCCTGGCGCATCGGCACCGCACGACGCTCAATCGTGTCCCTTATCATCATAATGGCGCCGTCTCGCCTGGCTGCGCGCCGCATTGGGACGGACGGCAGTTGGCTTGGCGCGACTGGGATCGCCGCTTCGGCCCGTACCTCGACGGCTCGGCATTCGCCGATTTGCCGCGTCGCAGCGTGCCGTTGGAGCAATTCTATCTGCCGCTGTTCGAGAATTGGCCCAGCCCGATGGCCGGCAATTACAACGAGAGCTACTGGGCCGATCGGGCCTTCCCGGCGGCTTATCGCCAGGCGTTCGTCGACGTCTCGCGGCAAATGGCCGAGCATTTTTCGCAACGCGGCTGGCGAGACACGCAGTTTCAGTGCTATTTCAACGGCAAGAACAACTTCAAAGCCGGCGGCTGGTCGCGCAGCACGTGTCCTTGGCTGCTCGACGAACCGGCCCATTTCCAGGACTACTGGGCGCTGCGCTATTTTGGCCTGGTGTTTCACGAAGGCGTCGCCCAGGCCGGCGGCCAGGCGAAAATGCTCTTCCGCTGCGACATTTCGCGGCCCGAGTGGCAACGCGACGTGCTCGACGACGTGCTCGATTACAACGTCGTCGGCGGCGCCTTTCGGCGTTACCGCCGGATGGTGCTCGATCGCCAGGCCCAGCGAGCGCAAGTCGTCGTCGAATACGGCGGCTCGAACCCGATCGAGGAAAGCAACATCCAACCGGCCGCCTGGTGCCTCGACGCCTGGACCTTGGGCGCCGACGGCGTGTTGCCTTGGCAGACGATCGGACGCGCCGAGTCGTGGCGCGTGGCCGATCCTTTGTCGCTGTTCTATCCCGCGACCGCGGAAACGGGCGGCAAGCCGGCGCCGTCTTTGCGATTGAAAGCCTATCGCCGCGGACAGCAGGACGTCGAGTATCTGGTGCTGTGGAGCCGCCTTGCCGGGCAGCCCCGTTGGGCGGTCGGCGAAGCAGTTCGCCGCGCGCTGGCGTTGGCCGGCGAGCGGCGCATTGACGGCCAACCAGCCGGTAACGGGCGGCAGGAGGCCGAAGACGCCGGCCGCATTCGCTTTGCGAAGTTGTTGCCGGAAGACTTATGGCGGTTGCGAATGGCCATCGGCTCCGAGTTGTCGCAGCGGCGGCCGCCGGCGAAAAGGCGTTGGGTCGATTTCACCCCAATCCGCCCGGCGGCGGAGCGAGCGGAACGCTGAGCGTCAGTCGTTGGCGCTGGAGGCAAATGGAACGCTTCGCCTCACGACGACAGCGGTACGGGCAGGAATAACGTCAAGGGATCGCCCAGCACCTGCTCAAACCCGTGCTTTTGATAGAACCTGGCGGCGGTCTCGTCCTTGGCATGAACGAGGAGGAGTTTCAGGCCCGCAATCTCGGCCGCCTGCATCGTTCGTAGAATCGCGTCCTTGAGCAGCGCCTTGCCCAGTCCTTTTCCCTGTTCGCGACGATCTACGGCCAAGCGGGCGAGTAACATCACCGGAATGTCGTACTTCCCCGCCCCCTTGACGAGCATCGCCGGAAGCAACTTCTGATCGAGCGAGCCGTAGACAAGCGAGTAAAACGCAACCACGATATTGTCGTCCTTGCGAGTCGTGACGTAATTGCGAACGATACCCCGCTTTTGATTTTGCAGCGCGTAATTGCGAAGATAAAGATCGAGCGCCGGCGCCCCGCAGTCGAAAACGGCCCGATCGTGGCCGCCGTCCAACGGACAAAGCGGCGAATAAGCGGGCTCAGCCATCCAGAATGGACCGTTCGGAGAGCAACTTGCGGATGGCCGCCACGCTCTTTGCGGGCGGATGGTCGAGCGTCTCAAAGACGTGCGCAAGCTGCTTTTTGCTGAGCGATATGGGCTCTTCGTCGACCAGCAATTCGGCGGCCGCCTGGTAAGCGCTTTCGAGAACGAACTCGCTGATGGTCTCTCCGTGCCGTTTCGCCGCGCGGGCAATTACCGCTTTGCGTACAGCGTCGACCCGGATGCTCAGCCTGCTTTCTTTGGTGATCGACACAGATCGGTTTTTGGCCATCTCAAGCCTTTCATTTGTGTACCCATTGTACGCCCATTCTGTCCCCCCGGCAAGGGGCGATTTCAGACGTCCCATGCCTGCGAGGCATCGGCGCCACGCGCCTTTTCCATGGCGTCGAGTCAGCACGCCGATATGGATCATCTCCGGCTCGATCGTATTCTCGCTCGCTTCGATGATCGCCCCGTCAAGAGGCCCGCCCAAAAACGACCATTTTGCACAGCCCAGGCTGAGCCTCGGCGAAGCCCCAGTTCGCTGGGGCATCGCTTCGCTCTGCCGCCAGCCACCCCGCGCTGCTTGAAATTGCCAACCCCAATTCCTAGACCTGACAATGCACTACGCCGTCGTCGCCAATTCGTCGAGCGTAAACCACTGATGTCGGATTTTTTGGCGCTTCCACGTATAAGTCGTGTGAACGCCGCCGTCGGCCGCCTGGATCACGGCCGGATAAGAGTATTCGCCCGGCTCCGATTCCAAAACGCGCGCCGTGCGCCAGGTGCGGCCGTCGTCGTCGCTCAGCGCCAAGGCCAACGGCGTACGGCCGAGATGCGTGGGATTGTAGACCAACGCGTGCCGGCCATCGGCCAAGGTGACGGCGTCGATTCCCGAATTGGGATTGGGCAGCGAGTCGATCGCTTCGGCGCGGCTCCAAGTCAGGCCGCCGTCGCGGCTCTCGGCCCGGCAAATCTGCCCGATGCGGCGCGTGCTGCGCATGAGCATCAGCAGCGAGCCGTCGCGACGCCGCAGAATCGACGGCTGGATCACGCCCTCGGCGTGTTCGGGGTGGTCGATGGGTCCGTGCTTGGTCCAGGTCTTGCCGCCGTCGGTGCTGCGCTCCACCCAGCAGGCCCACGCGCGATAGGACTCGACGGAACTGGGCGCCAGGATTGCGCCGTCTTCGAACTGCACGGGCTTGTTCTTGATCGGCCCCAGCAGTCCTGCGGGCAGGATGCGGCTTTCGCCGAACGTGCGGCCTCCGTCCGCGCTGACTTTGCAAAAGCCCGACCAGGTGCTGGGGCTGGGGCCGGCCTTGTAATAAAGTTGTACTTCGCCCTTCGTTCGTTCGCGAAACAACACCGGGTTCCAACAAGGACGGCCGCGTTCCTCGGCGACCTTTTCCGGCGCCGACCAGCGGCCGTCGAACCGCGCGATCCAGATCGCCACGTCGTCGGCGCCTTCTCGAGCGCCGCCGAACCAGGCCGCCAAAAACTTGCCCGGCTCGGTTTCGACGATCGTCGAAGCGTGACAACTCGGAAACGGCGCCCGGTCGTAAATGAATGCGGCGGTCATCACGGCCTCAGCCAACTTGGGGTTCCGGCCCTTCGCCCGCGCCGAGCACCGCTTCTTCGATCATCTCGGCCTTCTCGGCCGGCGTGATCCGCTGGCGGAAGCCGAACCAGAAGAAGATCAAGGTCAAGGCGGCGCCGGCCTGCGGCCACATCCAAATCTTTTGCCAATCGTAGCTTTGCGCCTTGCGCCATTCCGCCCGCGTCACCACGCCGTCGCCGTCGCCTACTTTCTGGTCGATGCTTCTCAAGGTCATTTCGATGCCTTGCTGCGAATACGTGTAGTGCGCGTCGGGATCGATAAACGGGTCGGGGATGTTCGACAGCGAGATGCCCTTTTCGGCCGACAGGCCGTACGCCTTCGCGATGCCGGTTTTGCCGGTCGGATCCCAATTGGGCAGCGCGGTTGTGAGCAACCTGCCTTCTTTGGCGTGCCTCGGTTCGCCTTGTTCATCGACCACGAGCAATTTGGAATAGTGCGAAGGGTATAGGTCGTGAACGTATCCGGCGGCGTAGGCGCCGACGAACATGCCCAGGCCGAGCGTGATGAAGGCGATGAAGCTCTGGGCGCTGGCGCGCTGCGAGGCGTGGGCCTTGGCGTCGACGTAGATCTGGCTGGCGACGAAGAAGAAGTCGTAGCACACGCCGTGCAGCACCAGGCCGACCACGATCAGCGGCAAGTTCAGCGTGCCGAAACAATAATATCGTGCGACCCAGGCCAGCATGCCGATGGCCAGCATCCGCTTGACGCCCAACAGCGAGATGAACAGCGGCATGGCCGCCATGAACCCCACCTCGGAAACCTGTCCCAGCGTTTGCAAGGCGGTCGGCGCCGGAGCGTCGGTTTCCTGCAGAAACACGTTGGCCAGGTTGTAATAGAAGGCCAGGGGAATGCAAATCAAAAACGACGACAGCGTGAAGACCAGGAATGACGGATCGGCCAACAAGCGCAGGATGCTCTTGCGATCGCCCTGCGGCTCGGCGCCGGCGGCTCGTTTGGGCGGCGTATGGGGCAGCGTGAAACAGAACGCTCCCAGCAGCACCGAGGAAACCGCCGCCATGACCATGAAGTTGTTGGGATTGAACAGGAAGCTGTCGGCCGGAATGACGGCCGTGATCGGCCCGTAGAGCACGCTGTCCGGTTTCACTTTCAGCAACAGGCCGACGCCCCAGCCCGCCGCGATCCAGCCGAGCGTGCCGAACACGCGAATGATCGGAAACTCCTTTTCCGGCTCCTGGATGTTTTCGAAACTGATGGAGTTGGTCAGCGCCAAGGTGGGCATATAACACAACGCATAGGCGATCATCAGCGGGTAGAGCACGTTGAACTGGTTTTCGAGTGCGGGGAATTGCTCGAGGATTCCGTGCGAAAAGGCGGCCGCCCCCAACAGCACGGCGCCCAAGAGGTGCAGCATGGCGAGCACCTTTTCCGTCGACAGCCAACGGTCGGCCACGTAGCCCATGAACAACGGCGAGATCATCGCCGCAATGGCGGTCGACGAGTACACCGCACCGATCTCGAGGCCCGTGAACTTGAGCGTGCCTCCCATGTATCCGCCAATCTCGACGCCCCACGATCCCCAAACGTAATATTGGAGAAACATCATGATGGACAGCCGAGTGCGAACAGAACCCATCGCGAACTCCCGAACGGAATGAAGTTGAATGAAAAAAATCGGCCGCAGCTTCTCTGCGCGGCCGCGGGAGGCCGCACGGAAAACGCCTATCATAAGGGGCGGCGCGCTCGGAAGAAAGCCTCAGCGGCGCAAGGCAGGCCCGGCAGGGCGATCGCCGGCCGGCAGAGTCTTTCCGATCCGCACGACGAACTCCGCCGTGTTGTACCTCGCCAAGAAAGGCGCCGCGGCCGATGTCGAATCGCGAGTCAAGGTTCCCGAAATCGCTTCGATCTCGCCCGACAACGACGCTACGGACATCAACTTTCAAAGCCGCTGGGGCGTGCCCCTCAAGCCCGTCGTTGACAAGTTTCGCACTCGGGCGAGAGACGCCAAGTAAAAGCGACGCCCGGTAAACTCGTCTAGCAAGCAAGCGGGCTGAAACAACAATCGCCGCGGTCTGCCGAACAGGTAGACCGCGCGTGGTTTCCTCGTGCGGCGAAGCCGCAGCGAAAGTAGTAGGCATACTCCGTATGCCGTAACCGCGCCATGGTTGGGCGCCATTCGAGCGCCGGCGACGGCACACAGGAGTGTGCCTGCTACTTTCTCGCAAGCGCCGCCAACGGCGTTTTCCGACGCACGTCTCGTTCTTAATCGCGCCCTGTATAATGCCGTGAAATTGCGTTGCATCGACGCGCATGGATCGGCTAGGCTGCGCCTCGGGCGGTCGGCGATCCAACGACGGACCGGTGTCAGCGAGGTAATTCGATGAGCGCAGGCGTTCGCGGCCAAGTCGCTTTTCGCCCGGCAATTTCGCGGCGTTCGGCGCTGCAAGCAGGTTCTCTCGGCCTGTTGGGACTGGGCATGTCGGAGTTGCTCGCCGAGCGGAGCATGGCGGCGCCTGGGCAAAGCGTTCCCGACAAGTCGGTGATCTTCATCTTCCTCAACGGCGGCTTGGCGCATCAGGACAGCTTCGACTTGAAGCCCCAAGCCCCCGAGACGGTGCGCGGCGAGTTTCGCCCCATCGCCACGCGCACGCCGGGCATGGAAATCTGCGAACACCTGCCGCTCTTGGCCGAACGCAGCGAGCGTTTCGCTTTGGTCCGCTCGGTGGCCACCAACAGCAACGGCCATGGAGAAGCGTGCCATATCCTGTTCAGCGGGCGGCTCGATATCCCCAACAGCCAAAGCCTCGGCACGCCTCCCAGCCCGAACGAATGGCCCTCGATCGCAGCGCAAGCGACTTACGCCACGCGCGGCCGCAACAACCTGCCGCCGGCCGTCGTGCTGCCGCAACCGAGCATCAACGAAATCGGCGCCGTGCGGCCCGGCCAATATGCCGGCAAGCTCGGCAAGCGCTTCGAGGCCTGGCACATGAACGTCGCCTCGCCCTGCGCTTTGGGTAACGGCGCCTGCCCGCATTGCTTCCGCTTCGAGGGCACGCCGTTCGAGCACGGTTCGAGCACGATTTTCGATACGCCGGCGCTGACGCTGCCCGAGGGCGGCGCTGCTCGCCTGGCGGGACGGCTCGGTTTGCTGGAATATATCGAGCACCAGCAGCGTGCCTTGGAGTCGGCGGCCGAGCAGTCCGCCTTCGGTCGCCACCGGCAACAAGCGATCTCGGTGTTGGCCGATCCGCGCGTCCGCTCGGCCTTCGAGGTCGAGCAAGCCGATCCGGCCACGCTCGAGCGTTACGGCAAGAACAAGTTCGGGCTGTCGCTGTTGATGGCCTCGCGGCTGGTCGCGGCGGGCGTGAACCTGGTGCAGGTCAATCTCGGCAAGAATTCGTCATGGGACACGCACCGCCGGAATTTCGTCAACCTCAAAGACAACTTGCTGCCCTACATGGATCGGGCGGTCGCCGCCTTGCTTGACGATCTCGCTGCCAGCGGGTTGCTGGAAACGACGCTGGTAGTGATGACCGGCGAGTTCGGCCGCACGCCGAAGATCAACAAAGACGCCGGCCGCGACCATTGGGGGCCGGTGATGACGAGCTTCTTCGCTGGCGCCGGCGTGCGCGGCGGCCAGGTGATCGGCTCGACCGACAAGATCGCCGCCTACCCGACCAGCGACCGCCAGACGCCCGAGAACATCGCAGCCACCATCTACGACGCGCTCGGCATTCCGCGCGACGCCCAATGGCTCGACGTCGACGGCCGGCCGCACGAGTTCTACCGCGCGGCGCCGATCGCGGGATTGGGGTAACAGGCGGCTCATCAAGGTGGCGTCGAGTTTCGCCGCGGAGCAGTCCCGCCCCTGCGTGCTTAGCGATCCCGCCGGGCGAGAGGCGTGCTTCATCATGAAATGAACCTGCGCGGATCCGCGCGTTCATGATTTGATCGATAATTCTCCACAGCCGCGAGCGCACGGCCTCTGACGCAGCAATTAGGGCGTGCGCATCCGCCAATCGGCCAGCCGCAAGCCGGCGATCCACGCAAAGTGCGGCGTGTTTCCGGTGACGAGTACGCGCTGCGAATCGATCGCCGTAGCCGCGATAATCAAATCGGCGTCATTGCACGGGTGGCCGTTGTTCCGAGCTTCGGCCCAAAGTTCTGCGGCCTGGGTTAAAATCGGCATGGTGATGGGGCGAACGTCGCTCGAGCCGACCATCGCGAGAAAACCGGCAAGCTGCCGCGAGGCCTGATTCGCGAGCATCCCCCGAAGCACTTCGTAGACGGTCATCGCCGAGAACGACAACCGCGCGTGAAGGGACAGATACTTTTGCGCCGAGGCGAGCGCCTGCGCGTTCTTGCCTTTGAGCACTTCGGACAGAATATCGGTGTCAAGCAGCGCCCCGTCCATGCCTAGGGAAGATCGCGAGTAAGGTTGGCCCGGGTTTTTGCGATCTTATCGATCGCCTCAATTTCTTGCTCGCTGAGTCCCTGATAGATTCGCGTCCAGTCCTCGACGGATTGGGGCGGAGCGGCGCCGGCTGCGGGAGCGTCGATTTTGGCGACCTCGATTACGAGCCGTTCGTCGGCCGACAACGGCCGGCCGATCACCTCTTCCAATGCACGGCGGTGCGGAGCGTCGAGGGCGCCGACATCGATCGTCAGATTGCTGCTCATGACTATAGCTTTATTCTACCTTCTTAGCTGCGGCAGGGCGACGTTTTTCGCCGCCGTCGCCGCGGTTCGCTAAACGCATTGAACCTGCCGCCGGGCGGGCCTATGATGGCTCTGTTTATGGGACGCTTTCAATTCTCGCTCCGCACGTTGCTGGCTGCGATCGCCGCCGTATCCGTCACCTCGGCGTTGCTCGTCGCAAAGCCGGGTTGGCTGGCGGGCTTGGGGCTCTATTTATAGGCTTTGGTTTACCCCGCCGTGTTCCTCGCCGGGGCAATCACGGCTGAACGCAATCGCAGGCTCTTCTGTATCGGGGCGCTCCTGCCCGCCATCGTGTCCTTAATGCTGGTGTTCGCTCACATGTCGGAATGCCTTAAACACCCGATCAGCTGGGCCGAAACGGAAACTCTTCGATGGTTCCTTTTGGACGTAGCTCGTCGCTATCGCCTGATTTTGGCGATCAGTTGGGCAGCGATGCCTTTGGTCGGGGGCGCGTGCGGCCTGTCAGACTGGCTGGCGTTCAACTCGGAGCGGCGTCGATGACGAGCGAGCGGACGGTTGGAGTCGGCAATTTCGCGTTCTTCGGGATATTCATCGCGACCCGCCGGCTCCGCAGCGTTGACGTTGGAGTTCGCTGGTTTCGTTGGCCTCGAATTCAGATCGAGCCGCGGCCCGGCAACCTGCCGACGGGTTTTGCGAAGCGCGGCGTCTTGCGGGGCGTTACCGAGCGTGAAGCGACGCGGCAACGTGGCGTCGGCAAAAGCCAGGGCTTCTCTGGCCGTACAAATCAGGCCGCCCGGCGACGGGCGAGAGACTCGATCGGCCCAGCCGCAACCAATGTCGCGTTTCGCTGGAGCGAAACGGCGGCTTTTCGCTCCAGCGAAAAGCGACACTCTGCCCCGTAAACTGCGCGGCTAGCGAAAGCGAAAATACGCCCGTTGCGGCGGCGCTACGATCCAGGCACGCCGGCGGGCGAAGCGAGCGGCCCGGCCCTCACCGGACCACCACGACCTTGCAATTCGGCAGTGCGGCCTTGAGTTGGTCCATCGTGGCATCCGAGGCAAAGGGAGTAACCGTTACCGTTTTGAGCTTGCGAAGCCGCTTGAGATGGGCAATCGATTTCAGGACATCCGTTTCCGAGAAGAAGCTAGTCATCACGACGTTCTGAAAGAATTCGTTGCCTATCAGTCGACGCAGCCACGCGGGACCGGGAGGCGTGAGCGGCCGATCGATAGGGAATGGATCCGCCGGATCCAGCGGAACGTCTTGCCAGTCGTAACCAACGCTCGCCTCGAGCGCTTCAATCGCCGTCACCGCTTCGCGTTGCTCGCGGGCTCGATTGACGATGACGCCGAGCCAGACGGCTAGCGTCGTCAGCAAGACGAAAAAGCCCCGCAATGAGAACTGAAGCCAGCGGCGGCGAGAAGTCATAGGATTAATCCGTCAGTCGAATCAAGGCCGGCGCGTAACGTCGATCGTTAGATTGATGCGCCGCAGCCAACCAAAACGGAGGCTGACGCCTCCGGCTCGCCGAGAGGGCGCCTTAATCGCTACACGCCCGCCCCCGCGCGGCGAAAGCCGCTGCCGCGGCCGGCCGGCGCTGATTTGGCCTGCGGCGGAGCGGCTAACAGCCGCAGGTTGCCGGGGCCGAGTAGGTCGTCGATCCGCGAACGCATCTCGGCGTTCAACTCGACCTTGATCTCGTCGCAATTGCAAATCACGCGGCTGCCGTCGGCCAACGCCAGCACCAACTGGAACGTGCAATTGCCGGGATACCCGCGGACGATCTCGCGCAGCATCTCCAGGCCCCGCTCGCCGTGCTTCGTTTCGTCGACGCAGACGCGCATCCCCTTGGTGAACCGGGCGGCCAGTTGATCGAGCGGAATCAGTTCGTTGACGATGAAGTTCGCCTCTTCGCTCCCCGGGCGCTTGTCGATCACGCCGCGGGCGGCCAGCACGGCATCGGCTTGCACCAAGTGCCCGCAGTTGGCGAAATCCTCGGGCCAGACGATCGTCCGCATGATGCCGTGCATGTCTTCCAGGTCGAACATGGCGTACTTGGTGTGCGTGCTGCCCGGCCGCGGGTTCTTGGTGTGCGAGAACTTGATCGAGGCGATCATCCCGCCCAGCATTACCTCGGTGCGGTGCGGCAAGGCCGTGGCGCCGACGGTCGTGTGCGTGCAGTAGGTTTCCAGCGTCTTTTGATATTCGGCCAGCGGATGGCTGGAGAGATAAAAGCCCAGCACTTCCTTTTCATTGGCCAGCCGCTCGCGTTCGTTCCATTCGGTCACGTCGGGCAGCGCCGCTTTCGCCGCGGCGGCCGGTTCTTCTTCGGCGTCGTCGAACAGCCCGCGCTGGCCGCTCTTGCGGTCGGCCAAGGCCGAGGCGCCCGATTGCAGCGCCTTGTCGAGCACGGCCATCCATTGCGAGCGCTTGCCGCCGCAACAGTCGAAGGCGCCGGCCTTGATCAGCGATTCGATCGCCGTGCGGTTGGCGCTCGAAGGATCGACCCGTTCGCAGAAATCGAACAGATCGCGGAACGGCCCGCCCGCCTTGCGCGCCGCGACGATCGCATCGGCCGCCTGCCCGCCGCAGCCCTTGATGGCCGACAGGCCGAACAGAATCTTGCCGTCGGCGACCGTGAAATCGCCCGAGCTGAGGTTCACGTTCGGCGGCACGACCTCGATCTCCATCCGCCGGCAATCTTCCAGGTGCTCGACGAGCGAGTCCTTCTTCTTGAAGTTGCGGCCCGAGATATCGCCCGAGAGCAGCGCCGCCATGAACTCGACCGAGTAATGCGCCTTGAGATACGCCGTCATGTACGCAATCAAAGCGTACGCCGTCGAATGGCTCTTATTGAAACCGTAGCCGGCGAATTTTTCGATCATGCCGAACAGGTCTTCGGCTTCTTTCTTGGTCGGCCCCTTGGCCGTGGCGCCGGCGATGAACTCCACGCGGAACTTGGCGATCGCCGCCAGCTTCTTCTTGCTGATCGCCTTGATGCAGCTATACGCGCTGGAAAGTTCGATGTCGCCCAGGCGGTTGAGAATCCGCATCACCTGCTCCTGGTAGACCATCACGCCGTGGGTCTCTTCCAGGATCTCTTTCATCACCGGGTGCAGATACTCGGCCGCCTTGCGGCCGTGCTTCACCTGGATGTAGTCGTCGACCATGCCCCCTTCGAGCGGACCGGGCCGATAGAGCGCGTTGGTGGCGATGATGTCGCGGAAATGGTCGGGCTTCATCCGCTGCAGCAGGTCGCGAATGCCGCCGCTTTCGAGCTGGAAAATGCCCTTCGTCTCGCCGCGGCACAGCAGGGCGAAGGTCGCCTTGTCGTCGAGCGGGAACTTGTAGGGGTCGATCCGCTCGCCGCGCGATTGCTCGATCAGATCGACCGCCTTGGCCAGAATCGTCAGGTTGCGCAGGCCCAGGAAGTCCATCTTCAGCAGGCCCGCGCGCTCGACGTCGCCCATCGCCCATTGCGTGATGATTTCTTCCTTGCCCGTCACGCGCTGCAAAGGGACGTACTCGGTCAGCGGCCGGTCGGCGATCACCACCGCGGCGGCGTGCGTGCCGACGTTGCGGGCCAGCCCTTCGATCTTCTGCGCCAGGTCGAGCAGTTCGCGCACTTCGCCGTCGGCCTGGTAAGCCTTCTTCAACTCCTCGCTCTGTTCGAGCGCCTCGGCCAGTTCGATGCCCAGCGTGTCGGGCACCATCGCCACGATCGAGTCGACGCGGGCAATCGGCAGCCCGAGCGCCCGGCCGACGTCGCGAATGGCGGCCCGCGCGGCCAGCGTGCCGAACGTGCCGATCTGGGCCACGTTGGCTTCGCCGTACTTGTCCTTCACGTACTGGATCACCTCGCCGCGGCGATCCTTGCAGAAGTCGATGTCGATATCGGGCGCTTCCAAGCGGCTGATGTCCAGAAACCGCTCGAACAGCAAGTCGTATTTCAACGGGCAGACGTGGCTTAGCCCCAGCGCGAACGCCACCAGCGAGCCGACGCCCGAGCCTCTGGCCGTGGCCGGAATGTTCTGCTCGCTGGCGAAGCGGACGAAATCCCAGACGATCAAAAAGTAATTCGGAAAGCCCAGCGTGTTGATCACGCCCAGCTCGCGCTCCAGCCGGTCGAGCACCACTTGGGCCAACTCGCCGCCAGCGTACATCTCCGGCTCGTCGGCGTAGCGCCGCACGAGCCCTTCGAGGCACAGCTCGCGCAGGTAATCGGTCGGCGTTTTGTCGTCGGGCGGGGTGAAAGCCGGAAAGTGCCGCTTGCCCAGTTCCAACTCGATGTTCACGCTGTCGGCGATCGCCTGGCTTTGCTGCACTGCTTCTTCGAAGCCCGGAAACGCCTCGTACATTTCCGCCGGGCCGCGCAGAAAGAACTCGCTGCCTTCCATCCGCATGCGGTTCGTGTCGGTGCGGAACTTGCCGGTGTTGATGCACAACAGCACGTCCTGCGCCTCGGCGTCTTCGCGGTTGACGTAGTGGGCGTCGCTCGTGGCCACCAGCGGCAGGCCCATCCGCCGCGCGACGTCGACGGCGCCCTCCATCGCCATCCGCTGAATCTCGAGCCCGTTGTTCTGAATCTCGACGAAGTACCGCTCGCCGAACAGCTTGTGGAACCAGGCGGCGATCTCCATCGCCTGCTTCAAATCAGGCTCGGCCGCCTGCCCGCGGAGCAAGGCCCGGCTGAACTCGCCCGAGACGCAGCCGCTGAGGCAGATCAGCCCTTCGCTGTGGGCGGCCAGCAGTTCCTTGTCGATCCGAGGCTTGCGATAAAAGCCTTCCAGAAAGGCGCTCGACGCCAGCTTGATCAGGTTCTTGAACCCGGTGCGGTTCTGGGCCAGCAGGGTCAGGTGGTAGCTGGAATCTTCGTCCTTGCTGATTTCCTTATGCCGCCGGTCGCCCGGCGCCACATAGGCCTCGTAGCCCAGGATCGGGTTGATCCCCGCGGCCTTGGCCTTCTGATAGAACTCCAGCGCCCCATACAGGTTGCCGTGATCGGTCAGGGCCAGGGCATTCATGCCCTGCGCCTTGGCTTTTTCGACGAGCCCTCCGATCGGGCTGGCGCCATCCAGCAGGCTGTAATGGCTATGGCAGTGCAGATGGACGAACGAGCGGGCGGTCATAGGCATTCCGTTGCTAGCACGAGTGGTATTCGTTTAATCTAGCGGGTCAGGCGGGAGGATGGAACCAGGGCGGTCGAACCGTTTTTCACCCGACATGAAATACACTAGACTTTTGATGGATGACCGTCCGATTCGAGGTCAATTGCAGACGAAGCCGCCTACCGTACACCGCCTCCGCTCTTTCGAGTCTCTGGAAACACTGCTTCGATGATGAACGACCCGGAACTGCTTGAATTGCTGACCGACCTGGAGTCAGACCGGTCCGAGCGAAAAGCGTCGCTGTCCGATCGCGACCGAATTCGTCAAGCGGTCTGTGCGTTTGCTAACGACCTGGCCGATCACCGAAAGCCCGGAGTCATCTTTGTTGGCGTACACGATGACGGCACGTGCGCCAACCTTCCGATCACCGACGAACTCCTCAGGACCCTTGCCGATATCAGATCTGACGGGAACATCTTGCCATTTCCCATAATGAGCGTTCAAAAGAGGTCGCTCGACGGATGTGAAATGGCGGTGATCGAGGTTCACGCATCTTACTCACCGCCGGTTCGTTATAATGGCCGAGTGTGGATCCGAATCGGTCCCAGGCGCGGTACGGCCACGGCCGACGAAGAACGACGTTTGGCGGAACGAAGACGCGCCGGCGATTTGCCCTTCGATCAGCAGCCAGCTCGCGGAGCCGGAATCGATGACCTCGATCTCGATCTCTTTAGCCGCATTTACCTCCCATCGGCGGTGGCCCCGGATGTCCTGGCCGAAAATGATCGACCTCGCATGCAGCAGCTCGCATCACTTCACTTTTTGACGCCTGATGGAACTCCCAACATCGCATCGCTTTTGGTTTTTGGCAAAGACCCAACCGCCTGGATTCCTGGAGCCTACGTGCAATTCGTTCGCTTTGACGGGGTGGAAATCACCGATCCGATAAAGCACCAGAAGGAGATTACCGGGCGGCTTCATGAGCAGCTCTTGCTGACGGACGAAGTGTTGGAGGCGAATGTCTCCGTGGCCAGCGACGTAACGTCAGCGGCCACGGAAACCAAGCAGCCGGACTACCCCATAGTCGCGCTTCAGCAGCTCAGTCGAAACGCAATCCTGCATAGGGCTTTCGATTCCACGAACGCCCCGGTGCGAGTTTACTGGTTTTCGGACCGAATTGAGATCCACAGTCCGGGCGGACCATACGGCCAAGTGAATGCTGAGAATTTCGGTCAGCCCGGAGTAACGGATTACCGCAATCCACTTCTCGCCGAGGCTATGAAATCGCTCGGATTCGTGCAGCGATTCGGCCTTGGAATTCCTCTCGCTCGAAAGGAACTTGAAAAGAATGGCAATCCGCCTTTGGAACACGTGGTGACCGGCAACGCGGTGCTCGCGATATTGCGGAGGCGCCCATGAAAACAATCGCCTTCTTCAACAACAAGGGCGGCGTTGGCAAGACGTCATTGGTCTATCACCTGGCCTGGATGTACGCCGACCGCGGAGTTCGCGTCGTCGCGGCGGATCTCGACCCTCAAGCGAATCTGACCGCGATGTTTTTGCCGGAAGATCGTCTGGAGGAATTGTGGCCCGATGACCATCATCCGCTGACGATTTTGGGCTCCGTCGGTCCGATTTTGCGAGGCATCGGCGACATTGCCGCCCCGCACGTCGAGCCTATTTCAGACCGGCTGGGTCTGATCGCAGGAGATCTGGGACTTTCGCGATTCGAGGCGAAGCTTTCAGCGGCGTGGCCCGGTTGCATGGACCGCGATGAAGCGGCTTTTCGGGTTGTCTCGTCGTTTCATCGTGTGATCGTAGACGCCGCAAAGCAACGCGACGCGGAATTGGCGCTGATCGATGTCGGTCCCAACCTAGGCGCCATCAATCGATCGGCGCTGATCGCGGCCAATTTCGTTGTGGTCCCGCTCGCTTCGGATCTGTTCTCGTTGCAAGGCCTCAAGAATCTTGGGCCCAATCTTCGCGACTGGCGGAGCGAGTGGCACGATCGTCTCGAACGACGTCCCGGCGACCCAACGCTGTTACTTCCTGCCGGAGACATGAGTCCGATCGGTTATATCATTCTTCAACACGCCGTCAGGCTCGATCGTCCAGTCAAGGCTTACGAACGGTGGATGGCTAGGATTCCTGCGATTTACCGATCCGAAGTTCTAGATGAGCCGGCGGATTGCGTACCTCCCGCGACGGAAGATCCAAATTGCTTGGCTTTGCTAAAAAACTATCGAAGCCTGATGCCTTTGGCCCAAGACGCACTTAAACCGATGTTCTATCTAAAGCCAGGAGACGGCGCACTTGGCGGCCATGTAAATGCGGTTCAAAGCTGCTACAAGGATTTCCGTCAACTCGCTCGCAAGATCGCCGCCAAAGTTGAAATTCCTTTTGCGACGAAATCCAACGCTTAAAGCCGCGGGCGGCTCGGGCATTGGGAGTAGATTTCCGGCGGTTCGGCGTCTGGCACTCAAGAATTGCCGCGATTGGACTCGACGCGGGTCGAACTAGCGGTGGAAACCGAAGCGACCTCCCGCTCCAAACTCCCGACCGCGCACCGGCGGCTGGCTTTCGGCGGGCCGGGCGCGAAGCGAGGGCCAATCCGAGCATGGGCCCGGCGCCAAGCAGAAACGACTTGGGCCGGTATGATGCTCGACGCGGCAGGGATGCCGCGTTTTGCTCGTAGACGCGGCATCCCTGCCGCGTTCGAAAGCGGCAAGGATGCCGCTTCTACTTCAGCGGCGGCTTGGGCCATGACTTGGAAAGCGAACGGGCGAGGCGTTATGGTCGAGCGAGCTAAAGCGCACTGCGGCGAAGGTGCGCGCTGGAACCGGAGGCGATTACTTGATTTATACGCCCAGACACATTGCTTTATCGTGCGAAGCGGCCGACAAGGCGGCAAGTCGAGAAGTCACGTCGACTTGCGCTTTTCGCGGCGCCGCGGCGGCCGTGCCGTTCATAAGCCACAATGCCGCCCAGCCGGGCGTTTCTAGGGCGCCTGTCAGGCATAATACCGGCCCATCAGAGCTTGCGGCGGCGGGTTCGCAGCGCGGAAAAGCCTGGATTTCTCGGAGAATCTCGCGATCCGGCGCCGAGAGCGCACGTGCGCACTCGCGGCGATATAAATAAATCGGCCGAAATATAAATCACCGCGGCCGTCATCGCGCGGCCGGCGACTATGACGAAGCGCGGGAAAACCGCCGACTCATGGACGCTCCTTAAGCGAGCGGCGCGAGCAGGACGCAGCTCCGCAGCGAGGGCATTGGCGAAACGTGAATCCGATCGGCCTCATAAGACAAGGCAGCGACGTCATGGCAGCGCATCGCGAACCCTACGGCAACGCCCGGGCGGTGGATGGGCTGGTTGGCGGCGGCAATATGTAGGTCAGGCTTTCCAGCCTGACGCGCGTCAGGCTGGAAAGCCTGACCTACGGCCTTTGCCCTTCGCCTGGGAGTCCAAGCCAGTTCGCCGGTATCGTAAACACGGCTGCGCGCGGCGGACCGACCGAATGCCGGCTGGACAAGGGCGCCCGAACGGGGGCGACCGAAGATGGCCAACCGTGCGAGTGAACATCGACAAGACGGCCATCGTGGACCGCCAAGTTGGCCTCCGCGCCGGATGAAAATGAGGGAGCACGCCAAGATGGCCAACCGCGCCCGCGGCCTTCGCGAAGAGGGGAATTGGCGGTCTGGGAAGACCGCCCTACGATCGCACCCGAAGATGGCCAACTTCGTCGAACGTCTTCGCCAAGACGGCCGCCTTGGATCGCCGATTAGGCCGGAGATTCACCGGGCGGGATGGGAGCAGGTCCCAAGATGGCCAACCGTGAAGACAGTCTTCGCCAAGGTGGCCGGGGAAGACGGCTCGATGAGGACGAGAAGGCGCCAATCATCCCCAAGGCGGCCAACCATGCTGGATTTCTTGGCGAAGAGGGGAATCTGCCGTTCGCCCGCCCGGGTATAGGCGCTGGCCGCCGCTTCTCCGAAGATGGCCATCCCCGCCGAGCCTCTTCGAGGGCGGGTGGCTCGCCCCAAGTTGGCCAACCGTGCTCGGCGCCTTGGACAAGTTGGGCGACCGTCGCTGAAGGCGCCGCCGCGCCGCGGTTGGCGAACCTCTCGACGGTCGGCATTTTCGCCCATTCGGGTTCTCGCCCCTCGGCAATCTCGCCACGGCGGCTTGACAAAGACTGCCGTTTATAGACACGATGTCTGAGCGCAGCGTGGCGGGCAGCGCCTGCCCGCAAGTGTGCAACTCATCGCAGTTCCTGTGCGAATCGGCGCGCAGTCGGGCGACGCTCCCCAATTGCGGCGGCGCGGATTGCCGCCCTTGGTGAACTTGTGGCGCCCGGGCCGCGGGCTCGGCGGCGCATCGCCAGCGAATTTCTTGCGCTTTCTGCAACTCCGCCGCGCGTTGCCGACCGCGGCATTAGAACTGCAAGAAGAAACTGTGCTGGCGGCAGTTCTATCGATTGCCCGGAAAACCGCAGGCGAGATCGGTTCAAAGGCGTTCGTGAGGCGCCCCATGACGTGCTGGTTTAATCTAGGCGGCAGGGCGCAAAATTATCGAACGCGCACTACAAGGAGGCGGTGTCAACCCCGCGGCAGCCGGAAACGCCGCTGGGATGGCTTCGCGGGACCGTTTGGCGCCTTCGAGCGGCTCGAAGACCGGCGGTTGCTGGCGGCCGATGCGACGACGGCTGCCATACCACAGCAAGCGGTACAAGCCCAATATGGGCAATTGCCGCTCGCCTTCGAGGCCAACCAGGGCCAGACCGATAGCCAGGTCGATTTTCTCGCCCGTGGCGCCGGCTATGCGGTCTACTTGACCGGCGGCGGCGCGGTGATCGACTTGCAGCAGGCAACAGCTCCGCCGCCTTCGCGCGGCAATGCAACCGCCGCCAGCCCGACCGGCGAAATCTCGGGCACGGCGATCCGCATGCAGTTCGTCGACGCCAATCCGGGCGCGAGCGTGACGGGCCTCGACAAACAGCAAGCCGTCAGCAACTATCTCATCGGCAACGATCCTAGCCAGTGGCATACGGGCGTCGCCAATTTCGGCCAGGTCGAATACCAGAATCTCTACGCAGGCATTAGCGCGGTGTTCCACGGCGACCAACATCAAGTGGAATACGATTTCAACGTGGCGCCGGGCGCCGACCCGAAACAGATTCAGTGGCAACTCGACGGCGCCAGCGGGTTGAGCCTCGACGGTTCGGGCAATCTGCTGATCCATACGGCGGGCGGCGAGTTGCTGGAGCAGGCGCCGACCATTTATCAAGAGGCGAATGGCGCACGCGTTGCAGTTTCGGGCCGCTTCGTGCTCGAAGGCGATCGAGTCGGCTTCGCCCTCGGAAGCTACGACGCGTCGCGGCCGCTGGTCATCGACCCAACGCTCAGCTATGCAAGCTACCTGGGCGGCGTGAGAGCCGACTCCGGCAAGGCGATCGCCGTCGACGGCGCCGGGAATGCTTATGTCACGGGCGTCACCGCCTCGTCGAACTTCCCCGCGACCGTCGGCGCTTACCAAGTCAGTCTGCGAGGCGCCCAGAACGTTTTCGTAACCAAGCTGAGCGCCGACGGCGGCGGCCTGCTCTACTCGACTTTCTTGGGCGGCAGCGGCGACGACGAAGGCCAAGGCATTGCGGTCGACGGCGCCGGCAGCGCGTACGTTACCGGCTTCACCAGTTCGACGAATTTCCCCGCGACGCCCGGCGCGTACCAGATCGGAAGCGGCGGATTCAACGACGCCTTCGTGGCCAAGCTGAGCGCCGACGGCGCCAGCCTGATCTACTCGACCTATCTGGGCGGCAACGGCAATGACGCCGGCGCCGCCATTGCGATCGATGGCGCCGGCAACGCCTATGTCACTGGCGACACGCTTTCGACGAACTTTCCCACCACCCCCGGCGCCTACCAAACGACGCTCGTAGCTTTCCAGGACTCCGCCTTCGTCACCAAGCTGGATGCCGGCGGCGGCCGCCTGCTGTATTCGACTTTCCTGGGCGGCGGCGGCCAGGACAAGGGCAACGGCATCGCGGTCGACGCGGCGGGCGAGGCGTGTGTCGCCGGCGTCACGAGTTCGACCGATTTCCCGACAACCCCCGCCGCCTACCAAACGACGTTCGGCGGCGTCCAGGATGCCTTCGCGACCAAGCTCGACGTCTACGGAAGGAGTCTTGTCTATTCGACTTATTTGGGCGGCAGCGGCAGCGACGGCGCCAACGGCATCGCTCTCGACGCCGCGGGCAACGCCTATGTCACCGGCGCCACCAGTTCGGCGAACTTCCCCACCAAGGCCGGCGCCTTTCAACTTTCGCTGGGCGGCGCCGAAAACGGTTTCGTGACCAAGCTGGTCGCCGACGGCCGCAGCCTGACCTACTCGACCTATCTGGGCGGCGGCAGCAGCGATTATGTCACGGGCATCGCGGTCGACGGCGGCGGCGCCGCTTATCTGACGGGTTACGCCAGTTCGACGAATTTCCCCACCACTCCCGGCGCCTTCCAGACGAGTCCCGGCGGGCCCGCGGACGCCTTCGTAACCAAACTGAGCGCCAGCGGCGGCGCGCTGCAATACTCGAGCCGTTTGGGCGGCAGCGCCGAAGATTCCGGCCAAGGCATCGCGATCGACAGCTCCGGCAGCGCGTACGTTACCGGCTATACGCTCTCGACGAACTTTCCCGCGACGCCCGGCGCCTACCAGACGACTTCCGGCGGCGCCCAGGACGCCTTCGTCGCCAAATTCCAGATCGGACTGACGACTCCCATCGACATCGATCCAGCGCCCAACGTGGTCGCGGAAGGAGCGCCGACGGGCACGTATGTCAGCTTGACGGCTTACTCCACCGATTCCGCAGGCGCCGCCGTCAGCTATAGTCTGGCGGGCGACAGCTCGGGCGGCGGTTTTCAGATCGATCCAGTCTCCGGGCGCGTGACGGTGGCCGACGGCGGCAAGATCATCTACGACGTCAATCCGAGTCACGCGTATACGGTCATCGTTCAGGCGACCGCCGGCGGACTGACGGCTTTGCAGGCGTTCACGATCTCCGTGACGTTCAACGCCGCGCGCAGCGCGCAGTTCGTTTCGAACGTCTACAGCGATTTGCTCAACCGGCCCGTCGATGCCGGCGGGTTGGCCGCCTGGGTCGGGCGGCTGGCCGCGGGCGAAAGCCGCTTCGCGGTCGTCCTCGGCATCGAGCAGTCGCTCGAATACGAGCAAGACGTCGTCGAATCGCTCTACAGCCGTTACTTGCACCGGCCCGCCGACGCCGGCGGGTTGAGCTACTTCACGCAGCTCTTGAGTCTGGGCGTCACGGTCGAGCAGGTTGCAGCCGCGCTCGCCGGTTCCAGCGAGTTCTTTATCGTGCAAGGCGGCGGCACGAACGACGGCTTCCTGCACGCGTTCTATCAAGACGCCCTGGGGCGGCCGATCGACGCGGGCGGCCTGGCCTGGTGGAACGCCCAACTCGTCGCGGGCATGTCGCGCACTCAAGTGGCCAATGCGATTCTCGCGAGTGATGAGTACCGTCAGAACCTCATCGAATCGGCCTATCAACACTTGCTCGGCCGCAACGCCGACGCCGGGGGATTGGCCTTCTGGCTCAACGCCTTGAAAGCCGGCGCCACCGACCAACAGTTGAACGCCGGGCTGGCCGGCTCTGCCGAATACTACGCCAAGACCGCGTAGTGCTGCGCGTTGCGGCGTCGTTCCCGGCGCTTGCGCCAATGTAGCAGGCATCCTCCGTATGCCGTCGCCAGTCTTGCGGCGTCTGATTGGCCTAGCGCCCTGTCAGCCGAGAGTTGATGCATGTCCGAGTGATGGGTGGCTGGGTCTGAGCCTAGGCGAAGCCCCAGTTCGCTGGGGCATCGCCTAGGCTCTGCCGCCAGCCACCCTGGGCGATAGCCTTCGTCAAAACATGGCTGACAGAGCACTAGCGCCTCGCGGCGATTCGAGCGGGCCGGGCGACGCACTTCGGCCGGCGATGAATTCGCGGACCAGGTTTTTCGCTACGCAGAGCCGGTACTGCTCGTCGGTCATCGGAATTCCGTCTCCAGACGTCAAAAAGGGTCGGGAGCCGTAACGACAAGGCGTCGTTGCGACTCGCGCCTTCCTTTTTCCCCGCTCCGCCGCTGATTGTCCCGCCGATCAACTCTCCTTGTCGATCTTGATCCGCAGTTCCTTCAATTGCTTGGCGTCGACGGCGCCGGGGGCTTCGGTCATCAGGTCGGCGGCCTTCTGCGTCTTGGGGAAGGCGATGCAGTCGCGGATGTTGTCGAGCCCGCCGAACAGCATTACCCAGCGATCGATGCCCAGCGCGATGCCGCCGTGCGGCGGGGCGCCGAATTGCAATGCGTCGAGCAGAAAGCCGAACCGCTCGCGGGCCTTGGCCGGATCGAGGCCCAGCAGCGAAAACACCTGCTGCTGGACTTCGTTGTCGTGGATCCGAATCGTCCCGCCGCCGGCTTCCGAGCCGTTGATCACCAGGTCGTAAGCCTGCGCGCGGCACTTGCCCGGATCGGTGGCCAGCATCGCCAGATCCTGCGGCCGCGGCGCCGTGAACGGGTGGTGCATGGCGGCCCAGCACTTTTCTTCGGCGTCGTAGGCGAACATCGGAAATTCGACGACCCACGAGCAGTGCAGCGAGCCCGGCTCGTACAATCGCAGCTCTTCGCCGAACCGCTTGCGCAGCGCGTACAGCGCCTTGCAGGTGACTTCGAACGAGTCGGCCACGAACAGCAAAAAGTCGCCCGGCTCGGCCTGCATCCGCTCGGCGATCTTGGCCAGCAATTCGGGGGCGAAGTTCTTGGCCGTCGGCGAGGCCAGCGTGCGGCCGTCTTCGACCTTGAACCAGACCAGTCCCTTGGCCCCGAAGTTCTGCTTGACGAACTCGGTCAGCTCGTCGATTGCTTTGCGCGAATAGTTGGCCGCCGCGCCCTTGGCGTTCAGCCCCCGCACGCGCAGGCCCGACTCGGCGGCTTCGCGGAACACGCGGAACTCGGCTTCGCGCGCCAGATCGGTGACGTCGACCAGTTCCAGGCCGAACCGCAAGTCGGGCGCGTCGTGCCCGAAACGCTCCATCGCCTCGTCGTAAGTCATCCGCGGCAAAGGCAGCTTGACTTCGACGCCTAGAATGTCTTTCGCCAGCTTGGCGACCAGGCCGTCGATGGCGCCGATGATGTCTTCGCTGTTGACGAACGACATTTCGACGTCCAACTGCGTGAACTCGGGCTGGCGGTCGGCCCGCAAGTCTTCGTCGCGGAAGCAGCGGGCGACCTGCACGTAGCGGTCGTAGCCGGCGATCATCAAAATTTGCTTGTAAAGCTGCGGCGACTGCGGCAAGGCGTAGAACATGCCCAGGTGGATGCGGCTGGGCACGAGATAGTCGCGGGCGCCTTCGGGCGTGCTGCGGCCGAGCATCGGCGTTTCGATTTCCAGAAAGCCGTGCTGGTCGAAGTAGTCGCGCATGCCTTTGATCATGCGGTGCCGCAGCACGAGCGTCCGCTGCATTTCGGGCCGCCGCAGATCGAGATAGCGGTACTTGAGCCGCAGGTCCTCCCCCGGCAGGTCCTTGGCGCCGGGCTGGAACGGCGGCGTCAGGCTCTTATTCAGCACCTCCAGCCGCGTGGCTCGCAGCTCGACTTCGCCCGTATCGAGCTTCGGGTTCACCGTGCCCTCGGGCCGGTGGGCCACTTTGCCGGTTACGGAGACGACGAACTCGCTGCGCAACGCCTTGGCCGCCTCGACAATCTGCGGGCCGGCCTCGGGGGCGAAGACGACTTGCGTCTTGCCATAGCGGTCGCGCAGATCGACGAACAAGCCGCCGCCGTGGTCGCGATAGGAATCGACCCAGCCGCAAAGGGTGACTTCCTGGCCGATGTGGCCCGCCCGCAATTCGCCGCAAGTATGGGTCCGAAGCAATGCCGACTCCCGTGCAATCCGAGTAGACTCAAGTGGTCAACGAGTTCAACGAATTCGGTATTGTAAAGACCGGCCTACGGCGTGCCTAGGTTGGCGCGGGCGGGGGCGCGAATCGCTTGCACGCGCACCCGTTCGGGCCTGAGCGAGAACGCCAAAGTAGTAGGCACGTTCCATGTGCCGTCCGCCGGAGCAGGTTCGGCTCCGTCGCGGGGTCGGCGACGGCACACAGGAGTGTGCCTGCTACTTTTGGCTACTCTATGCTGCTTCGAGGCGAGGGACTGGATCTCAGCCGCCTGGCAGTACAAAATGAGCCGAGGATCGGTGCGTAGCGACAATGCGGGAATGTTAGCAAGCGGAAAGGGTGTAAATGCGGTTTTTCATTCCTGGTCTGGCCGGCGCCTGGCGAAGGTCGAAATCGGCGCTTTGCGGAGTGGCGGTCGGCGGGCTGTTGGCATCCGTGGGCGGCTGTTCTCCGGCGCCGCCAAGTTCCGCCGAGTTGGGCAAGGTCGTGTTCGACGCCGACCAAATGCCGGGCGCCCACAAACGCTTTCTATTGCCCGAGATCAAAGGCAAGGCGGGAGGCGGCGAATCGGCCGCGGACGGCGCCGATCATCCGCCGCACGAGGGTCATGCGCACGGCGAGGATCCTCCGGGCGGCAAGTGATTTTTCGGCTTTTGCGATTGTAACGGTCGCCCGGCGGATTAGCCTGGAAACAAGGGCTTATTGTTTGAGAGGCATCCGACGAGGCGACTTCCATGACGATTCAAGCGAAATTGCGACTGGCGTGCGGCGTTCTGGCCGCGTGGGGGGCGCTGACGGCTGCGGCGCAAGCCCAATCTCCCAACCTCCTGTATTTCTTCGGCCTGAACGGCCTGCCGTATAGCAACGGCAACGAGCACGTGCCGTATTATTCGCTGTATCCGCCGGTCTATTACAGCATGCCGGTGCCGCGGACGTACGGGCACAGCCCGTTCGCCTATCCGCCCGGTTATATGACCCCGGAAGTCGAAATGCTGCCGGCGCCCAAGACGATCGTCAATCCGCACGCCGCGCCCTCGGCGAACTCCGGCAAGCCGAAGAAGGCGGTGCCGCCCGCAGGACGCACGACGCAGGCGCCGCGAACGATCCTCAATCCGTTCGTCGAGCAGCGAGGGCCCGGCGAGCCGGAATTGTTGGCCCGCACGCGCGAGAAGCTCGCGGCCGAAGCGAGCGACCGCTAACCCGAATTGCGCACCAGCCCCGCAACTGCGCGACAGCGCGCCTTACACCAACCCGAAGCGCTAGCGAGGTAAGTCGCTCTCTCGTCCTCGCTTGCGCTTCGGGTTGGTGTGGGCTGGTGCGCAATCCGGGCTAATCGACTTTTTGCCTGGCTCGGGCGTAAACGCCTGGGCAACGGAACCGAAAGCTCTCCCCGGCGATCAACGCTCGCGGCGCAGTTCTGCGATCCGGTCGAGAATCTTCTGCCGGGCTTCGAGAAACCGCGGATCGCTCGTCGAGCCGAACCGCTCGGAGAATTCCTTGGCGCTCAAGCCTTCGACCAGATCGTCGAGGGGCGGCAAATGGCGGGCGACTTCGAATTGGCGCCGCAACGCGGAAAAAGTGGTTTGGCCCGATTTCAAACGCTCGGCCAGCGAAATGCCGGCCAGATCGGCGCAGAGATCGCAAAAGCTGAAGCCGCTGCCGCCGCCCGAGTCGCGCAGTTCTTTGGCCACGCCGGCGGCTTCGGCCGCCGCGGGTCCGGCGATCGAGGCGATCGCCGCGGAGACCCAGAAGTGCTGCGCCAGGTCGTGCCGCTTTCGCATCGTCGGCACGCCGAGCGTCTCGAGCCGGGCGGCCCGGGCTTCGGCGGGCTCGATCGTGCGAACCAGCTCGCCCAAGAGCGGCAGGCCGCGCAGTTGTTCGGTCGTGTCGAGGCCGATGGCCAAACCCAGGCAAAACGCCTGCTGGCGATAGATTTGCGGCAGATCCTCCGCCGCTTCGGCCGCCGCCCGCACGCAAGAGTCGGTCAGATCGTCCCCCTCGCGGCGGAATAGATCTTCGTGCGCAGCTTGCCGGCCGCTCGGCCTGGCCCGGTTGCTACGCGCCTGGGAGACGATGGCCTGCAACACCGACTGCGTCGCCTCGTTCAAGTCGTTGCCGGCCAGGCCGCCCGCGAGCGGAAGCTTTGGCAAACGCGGCTCGTTCGGCATACGCGGCCTGTTTGACGACCTGGGACTGTCCGGCGCGGGCGCGTTGCCGGCCGCGGATCGACGAGCCGGAGGCAGCGCCTCGTCGTTGGCGGGCGGAGACTGCGGCGCCGATTCGCCCAGGGAAAATGGCAAGGCGGCAGCGCGCACCCCGAGCAGCGCCAGGTATTGCGGCGGCGCCGGATCGTCGGGCAGGGCCTCGGCCAGCGTGCGATAAATGGCGATCAACCGCCCGCGCGCCGGCGACGGCAGCGCAGAGAACGCGGGCGCCGGCCGAGATTGCAGGGCCTCGCCGACCAGGCACATCGCCAACGCATTCAGCGGGTCGAAGGCGATGCGAAACTTGCGAACCCGGGCCTGCCGGTCGCCCAAGGTCGGACGCATCACCGAATTCGCCTCGGGACTGTGAACGGCGCCCAAGAAGTGCCCCAATTCGTGGACCAACACTTCCAGCCGTTCCGATTCGGAAATCTGCTGCGACCATTCGCGCAGCAGAATGTGCGAGTGCAGCGGCCCGCGCGTGCCGCCCAGATGGACGCGTCCCGCGACCAGCGGGTACTGGCTCGTGAAGCCGATCGCCAATCGCTGCGGCCGCGGCTGGACCTTCCGTTCGAACTCGGCCAACGATTGCTCGAAGTCGCTGATCGCGTTGTCCGAGTCCCAGGTTTCGACCTCTGCCGCGACGAATTTGACGCGGCAGCAGCGCTCGAACAGCGCCGAGGCCGTTTCGAGCCGCGCGCGGAGCCGGGCTTCCCAGCGAGGGCGCGCGGCTCGCTCATCGTCGTCGACCAGCAGCTTGACGGGAATCGAGAGCAGCTTCGCCGAGGGCGGCTCGCTTACATCCGCGGGCTTGCGGGCCTTGCGCGGCTCGTCGCGTGGGGGATCGCCGTCTGCGGCCTGAGCGGCTTCGCTCGCCAGGCCGATCGCTTCGAGCTTCAAGCGGCCGGCTTTGTCTTGATAGAAAAAATAGCAACGGTCCGCTTCCAGATCGTATCGCTCGGCGATTTGGCCGGCCAGGAATTCGAGCGTCGCCGCGCCGGCGACAGGAACGGTGGCGATATCGCCCGCTTCGACCTTCGACCAGGCGTCTGGCTTAGCCGTCGCCGGCTTTGCCTCGGCGCCGTCCGGCGCCGCCAGCCGATAGCGCACTGCCTGCCCTGCGCGATTGGCCAACACCACAACGTCGGCGGTCGCCGTGCGTGCGCCGCCCCCGAACGCCCATACCAAAGCAACCACGCCAAGGGCAACGCGTCGAGCGAACACGATCGGGGGCGCGCTCCAAAAGTTTGTGCCAAGAAGATCAAAATCCGCCCGGCTGCGGCCGCATTCCAACGGCTCACGACCTTACTGGACAGTATGTCCGCTCCCGCCGCGGGGGTCAATCAAATGTAGACGCGGCATCCTGCCGCGTACGAGAAGTAGACGCGGCAACCTTGCCGCGTACCGGAAAGCGGCAGGGATGCCGCTTCTACGAGGTACCGGAAAGCGGCCAGGATGCCGCTTCTACGGGGGCGGGGGGATGACGTCGCGAAACAAGGCTTCGAGCGACCGCAAGTGCTCGCCGGTGGCGGTGTGGATGATAACGGCTCGATGCGTGCCCGCACTTTCCACTTTCCGCACGCCGAAACCGCGGCCTTTAAGCCGACGCCGCACCTGCGAGGCGTTCAACTCGACGTACAGGCGATCGCCCTTGATGTGCGGCATAAGTTCACAGCCGGCAATTCGTGATCTGCGTCTCCAGGATCGCGCTGGCGCCGAGGGCTTCGAGACGCTCCATGATCTCGATCACTTGACTGCGCTTGACCATCACGCGAATCGCACACCACGCCGGGTCTTCCAGCGAACTGACCGTCGGCGAGTTGAAGCCCGGCGTGATTCTTTCGGCCTCGGCCAGTTTCGCTCGCGGCACGTTGTATTCCAAGAGCGAATAGCTGCGGGCGATCACGACGCCTTCCAGCCGCCGCACCACCCGATCGGCCAGTTCGGTCTGCTGGCAACCGCGGCTTTGGATCAGCACGGTTTGGTAAAGGCCGATTTCGTCGAGGATTCGCAGATGGTTGGCGGCCAGCGTGCTGCCGGTCTCGACCAGGTCGACGATGGCGTCGGCCACGCCCAGGGCGATCATCACTTCGACCGATCCCGAAAGGGTGACCAGGTGCGCCGCGGCGCCGTGCTGCTTGAGATAGGTCTGCGTGTTGTGAGGAAAGCTGGTGGCCACGCGGCGGCCGTCGATCTGTCGCGGTTCGCGAATCTCGCTGTCCTCGGGTACGCAGACGGCCAGCCGGCACTGCCCGACGCCCAGGTCGAGCCGATCGATCACGTCGGCGCCGCTCTCGGCCACCAGGTCGCTGCCGGTGATGCCCATGTCGATGGCGCCCTCGGCGCACAGCACCGGAATGTCTTCGGTGCGCAAGAAGGTGACGTCGATCGGAATATCGCGGCACCGCGCGAACAGGCTGCGTTCCGACCGCCGAAAGCTGAGCCCGGCCTCTTTCAACAATTCGCCGGCAATTTCGGACAGCCGGCCCTTGCTCGGCATGCCAATGCGGAAGTTCGTCATTTGCAATTTTGGATTTTGGATTTTGGATTTATGAATTCGGGACTCGGATTGAATCGAAAATCCAAAATCCAAAATGATTTCACGTGTCGCCCGGCTGGTTGCGAGCCGCTTTTTCGGCCAGGCCCGAAATCCCGAAGCGACGGACCAACTCTTGTTCGACGTCGGCCAGGGCGATCTCGCGCTGAGCCAGCAAGACGAACAAATGGTAGATCAGGTCGGCTGCTTCGTCGATCAGGCGCCGCCGCCCTTCATCGTCGGGCTCGCCGGCGGCTTCGAAGATTTCGGCGGCCTCTTCCACGATCTTTTTGCGGATTTTGGCGGCGCCCCCGGCCAGCAATTGGCTGGTGTAGGAGTTCTCCGACGGCGCCGCTTTGCGGTCCTCGATCGTCGCCATCAGCCGGGCGAATATGCTCTCCGAACCGCTCACTCTTCAGCCAGCCTTTTCAAACAACCTGTGCGAGGCGACAATCGTACGCAAGACTTCAAATGTAAGTCGAACCGCTCTCAGGGGCAAATGGTCCCCGTAGAAGCGGCATGTAGACGCGGCATCCCTGCCGCGTTTCGGAATCAACGCAAAAAAGCGGCAAGGATGCCGCTTCTACGCAAAAAAGCGGCGAGGATGCCGCTTCTACGCAAAAAAACGGCAAGATGCCGCTTCTACAGGAAGTATTTCCCATGCTCGCCCCGCCGCTGGAGGATGGTTGGTTTTTGACCGGGCCGACGGCCAGCGGCAAAACGGCGGTCGGGCTGGAACTGGCCCGGCAAATCGGCGCCGAAATCGCCTCGCTCGATTCGATGGCCGTCTACCGCGGGCTCGAGATCGGCACGGCCAAGCCGACGCCTGAGCAACAGCGGCTGCTCGCCCATCATCTGCTCGATCTGGTTGAGCCGGACCAGGAATTCAGCCTGGCTGAGTATTTGGAGGCGGCCAAGCGGGCGGCGGCCGAGATCGCCTCGCACGGCTGGCTGACGCTGTTCGTCGGAGGCACGCCGTTGTACCTCAAGGCATTGCTCCGCGGCGTTTTCGAGGGGCCGGCTGCCGATTGGGAGCTGCGCCGCCGCTGGCAAACGCAGGCTCGCGAGCACGCGGCCGAATGGCTGCACGCCCAGTTGGCCGCCGTCGACCCGGTCGCCGCGGGGCGGTTGCACCCGAACGACGCCCGGCGGCTGATCCGGGCCTTGGAAGTCTACGAGAAGACAGGCCAGCCGATCAGCCGCTGGCAGCAGCAATTCGATCGGGCCCGGCCCGCCGAGGCCTGCAAAGTCTTCGTGCTCGATTGGCCCCGCGACGCGCTTTACGCCCGCATCGACGCCCGCGTCGAGCAGATGTTCGACGCCGGACTGGTGGCGGAAGTCGAGGGCCTGTTGAACCGCGGCAAAACTCTCGGTCGCACCGCCCGGCAAGCGCTCGGCTATCGCGAGACGCTCGAATACCTGGCGGGCGAGCGCAGCTTGGCGGAAACGATCGAGCTGGTCAAGACGCGCACGCGGCAATTCGCCAAGCGGCAGCTCACCTGGTTTCGCAGCCTGAGCGAATGCCGCTGGATTCCGCTCGACGCATCGCTGTCGCCGGCCGACGTCGCCGCACGCATCCTGGCCCTCGTCAGCGAGCCATCGCGCTAACGCCGGCCGCCGAGCCGCTCCGAATTTGACGATAGCTTTCGACCGCGCGATCGACCGGCGTGCGCGGCGTCCAGAGATCGTCGAGCGCCTGGCGCCAACTGCTGGCTTGCGCGCTGGCAATCCCGTTGACCGACATTCGAGCCCGTAGTTCGCCATCCAACAACAGCCGTCGCATGGCGCCTTTCAGCGCGCCGGGCGCCGCGGCGTCGAAGATTTCGCCCGACTCGCCGCCGGCCACGATTTCGGCCGGGCCGCCGCGATTCGAGACGATCACGGGCAGCCCGCTCGCCTGCGCTTCGAGTACGACGTTGCCGAAGGTGTCGGTCGTGCTGGGGAACACGAACACGTCGGCGCTGGCGTAAGCCGCGGCCAGCGCCTCGCCGTCCAGGAAGCCGGTGAAGATCACGTCGGCGCGGCGATAACGGTCGCTGAGCGCCGCCAGGTAAGGCCCGTCGCCCACCACCAGCAACTGCGACCGTGCGGCGGCAGGCTCGCGCTTCAGTTCCACGAACGCTTCCAACAAGGCATCGAGGTTCTTCTCTTTCGAGACGCGGCCCACGTAAATGAACTTCAGCCCCTCGCCGGCGCCGCGGGCCGCCCAGAAGTTCGCATCGCGCTGGGCGGGCGTGAATCTCGCAAGATCGACGCCGCGCGGCAGCACGCGCAGCTTTTTGCGATCGAAGCCGTTTTCGATCAATTGACGCCGATAATATTCGCTCGGCACGTAGATCGTTTCCATCTGGTCATAGAACCAGTACATGTAGCGCCAGGTGAGCTGCTCGAGCGCTTCATCTTCAGTCAGCGTGCGCACATAGAGCGGGAAGTCGGTGTGATAGATGCCCGACAGCGGCACGCCGAGAAGCTTGCCCGCGGCCAATGCCGCCAGCCCCAGCGGCCCGGGGGTCGAGACGATCAACTCGCCGAACCGCTCTCGCTCCAAAAACTCGATGACTTCCAGAAACGGCGGAAAGCTGACCTTCTGCGAGTCGTACTCCGGCAGGCCAAACGAACCGACCGGCGCGAAATTGTGGACGTTCGCGGCGCCGGCCGGCGGCTGTTCGAGACAGGTGACGACGGTCAACTGCCGGCCGTGCTGCTGCGCCTCGGCGGCGATGCTCTTGATCATCAGGCTCACGCCGTTGACGTCGCCGAAAGTATCGGTAATCCAAGCCTTCTTGTCGCTCTTGCGGATCCGATCGCGGCTGATCTCGAAGCGGGCGGCCACCGCTTGCAGGAAGCGTTCGTCCTTGTGCTGCGTGCGGAACGCGGCCAGGTAGGGCGCCATGCTCAGCGTCACGGGCCCCAGCGAGGCGACCGATTGCAGGCTGTCGACCAATCGCCCTTCGCCGGCGTACTTGATGAACTTGCGAAAGAAGGCGTACGTGAGCAGGTGGCAGATGTGGCAGGCGATCTCGAAGCTTTGCCGATCGTCGGACGCTCCGGGCACGCCGGCCGGCGCGGGGCGATCACCCCGCGAGAGCAGCATGGAGATCTCGTCCAGCAGCCGCTCCTCGTTGGCCTGAACTCCGCGGGCGCGGCTCGCCACGCGGCGGGCGAAATAACGCAGCTTGTCGCGAAAGCCGAGGGGCTGGTGCGTCGTCTTCCCTTCGAGGACCCGGCGGAAGAGGTCGTCGATCAGGTTCTTGCGCGCGAGCGAGCCCCCCAGCAATCGCGATTTGTAGAAGCCGTAAGCGATATGGTAAAAGCTGTGCGCCAGCCGCAGGCTCGTGCCCGAGCTGCCGCCCATCTCGTGATTGCCCACGCGCAGTTGGTCGAGAAACTCTTCGACCATGCCGACTTTGGGCGTCGCCGTGTAGGCGCTGGCGATGTAAACGCCGCTATGGTCGTCGCTACCCGCGGTGAAGCGTTTGTTCCACGGCTCTTTGCCCCACGGTTCGATGCCGTGGCGGTCGGCCATCTGGGCGATCATCTCCGGCGTGAGGTTCGCCAGGATCAGCGTCACAATTTCGCTGGCCCGCGGATCGCGCGTGCCGTTGATGCCCTCGAAGCGATTGAACAACAGCAGCAGCTTTTCGAAGTGCTCGATCGTCAACTGATCGTTGACGCGAAACAGCGGATGAGCCACCGAGTAGGCGATGCGCTGCTGGCGTACGTACTGCTGAAAGTCGTAGATGTTGTCGCGAAGCTGCTGGATGTCGCGAAACTCGTCCTCGCTGACGCCGCTGACCAAGCAGTGGATTTTGCATCCGTCTTCAGGGAAGTACGTGGTGATCTCGGAGGAGATGAATGTGCCGGGCAGGTGGGCGATTTCCAGCGCCCCTTCGATGCAGTTGTGGTCGGAGATGGTGACGAACTGCATGCCGCGCTGCCGGGCGGTGCGGTAGATGTCGAACGGCTCGACGAAACTTTCAGGGGCGCCTATCCGCCGCAGAATCCATTCGCTCGGCCGATCGGAATATTTGCTGTGGACGTGCAAATCGACCCTGGTCTGCATCTTTGGCTCTCCGGCGTGGAAAAACTGCAACCTCCCGCCGTAGAAACCATACCGGGCTGATGCGCGGATTTGATTGCGGTTGTGCAAGAAATTCGAGAAACTGCCGGCGCCGGCGTTGTGCAAATACTTGGTTAATCGACGCTAGCAATCCTGGCGGCGTTGGGCGCCGTGCCTTCGCTGGCGTCAGCGTTCGCCTGCGACGTTCGCCTCGCGAAAAAACTGCTCTTGGCCCATTTCCGCAGATTTGTTCTAACTCACTCCGCAACCCGTGATGGTCGATGCCTCGGCGGCACACGTTACCCACAGCGTCGGTTGTGCCCCGCCGCAACCCGTCCCCGGCCGATGCTTTGAGGCCATCTGACGAGATGGCCTCTCTTGTTTTACGGGCCCCGCTTCTTCGGGCGCCTCGCTCGAACGGCCGCCGGAGAGCGTCTCGACGGTTTCTCCCGGATTGCATGCTCGCCGGTTGCAAATCTGCTATCCGACCGCATGCGCCCGGCGTAAGATGATTCGCAGCGCCCGGCGGATTTCAGCGTCAGGAGAAGGCCATGCTTATGTCGTTCCCGGCCAAGCTGCTTGCGTTTCTGCTCATCTGTGCAACGCTGTGCGCGAACTCATCGCTGGCAGACGACCAGCCGCCGGCGCAGCGTCCGATCAAGATCGCCTTTCCCAAGACGCTGGCGGCCGACGAGCTCTCGGCTAGCCGCACGCCGTTGGGACTGCCCAACGATTACAAGCCGTGGATCGTGCAGCTCAAAAGCGGCGAGTTGCTGATCGTCGCCTTCTGTTACGGCGGCACGCCGAGCAACGAGCTGCCCGCGGGCGAGCCTTATCGGGAGCGCGCCGTATTCTGGCGCTCGCAAGACGGCGGCCAGAGTTGGGGACCGCGCGAAGAACGCTCCGATATTCAAGGCCGCGAATTCGCCATGACGCGCCTCGCGGACGGCACGCTGATCATGCCCTGCCAATTCCTGGCGAACGACGCAGCCAACAAGGCGGGCTACGCCTACAGCAAGATCTTTCGTTCCGCCGACGAAGGCCGCACCTGGAGCGAGCAGCGCGTGGGCCCCGAAGGCTTTCCCGACAAGGCCGAGACCTCGACCGACTGGACCGCCGTCGAATTGCCCGATCCGCAACGCGCGGACAAGTCGATCGTGCAGTTGGGCGTCGCGATGCAACATGGCGGACCGCTCGCGCCGGGGCACGTCTTTTTATGGCGTTCGCGCGACAGCGGAGCGACGTGGGACAAGTCGCTCGTCGCCGACACCCAGGGCTGGATCGACGTCGACGGTTTCTTTTCACAATCGACGACCTACCGCTCCAGGTCCGGAACGCTTTGGCATCCGGTGCGGGTCGACGCCACGGGACCGCATTGGAAACTGCCGGCGCCAGGCTTCGAAACGCGATCCGGAGACCAGGACGACCGCACGATGCTCTGGAAATCGGCCGATGGCGGCCTGAGCTGGCGCCGCCATGCGGATGGCGGGCGGTTTGGAACTTATGGCGAAATGTATCCCCGGTTTCTGCCTCTGGCCGATCGCCGGCTGTTGCTCACGTTCACGGTCCGCAGCAACTCGAACGACGGCTATCCCTTGGGCTTGCGGGCGCTGATCAGTCCCGACGGCGGCGAGACGTGGGACTTCGCTCACGATCGCATCGTGCTCAGCGACCGCAACCGCGGCGCCAGCGGCGGCGGATTCGGCAACACGATCCAATTGCGCGACCAGACGCTCGTCTCCGTTTACAGTTATCGCGGCGAGGACGGCAAAACGCACGTCGAGGCGGTCCGCTGGAAGCTACCCAAAGCGAACGCCGATCCCTGAGCGAGGCTCGCTGCCGCTCGATAGGGCCGATGCGGCGGGGCCTCGGGAGGGCTTGAGAATGGGTTCGCGCGGTCGATTCCGATGGGCAGCTTTATTTGCCCCGGCCCGATGAGCGCTAGGCACAAACGGCCTATCACGCCGGAGATTGCGTGACAACGAGACAACCGATTGATACGATGCGACTGACCACAATCTACCGCCGCGCGTTAGGCCGCACATCCGCGGCCTACAGGTGATAGGCAGAAACTTCCTGTAAACAAGTTCGGCCGGAGAAATGAATGACGCGTCTCCTTGCCACCACCGTTCTGCTTCTTACCCTCGGATGCAATCCCGTGGCTGAAGAACCTCACGAAATCCGAATCGACACCCCCGATGGTGAAGTGATCGCACATGACACGAATTTCGAGGCAACTTCGCAGACCATCACCGTTGTTGATGGCGACGATCTAACGAGGTTGCAATCGCTTGATGATGCTGGCCCACAATTTGTCTCCCATTACCTACGCGATGTTACGGAACGCGGTCTCAAAGATTACGATGCCGCGTTTCGTGCGTGGCAACTGGATAAATCGCCGCCATACACCGACCAGCAAGTAATTGAACTTGTCGGCGGCTACCTCGGCAATAAATGCATCGCTGACTTTGACATGGAATGGGTAACGGTCACGGACGACTACGGAACGGACTACGCTGTCCGCAGCACTAAAGTGGAAGTGATGAGCTTTCCATTTTCGACGGTGCTGAAACGCATCGAAGACAAGAAGTACGATTTTGTGCATGGCGTGTACTACGCCGTCAAGGAAATGCTTACGAACGGTGAGTACAAGGTGCGCGAACCGAAGGAATAGGCAGTCTTAACCGCAATGCGCGGGATAACCATGGCGTGAACCGGAGCGGCGATTCACGCGGCGCCTGAAATCAATGTCAACCGTCGCCGCCCGGTTACGCCAAACGTTATGCGACAGACGTACGACCAGCGCGACGACTATCAATTCGGCCAACGAGTCATCGTTGCCATGGTCGTGGCTTCTATGCCGGTGTGGGTTGGCCTGGGTATTGCGTTCGCGCTTGACCGGCCACGCTCGCGAACGATAATCGTTCTGTCGGTTTGAAGCCTGCTTTCGCGGGCGGCCGGCAACTGAGCCTTCTACGTTCCGCGGCAGCGCACGCTGATGCCAATCGGAGGTCCAAAGAAGCCGTTGAGCGAGATGACGAGGCGCGAGATTTTCTCGACGCTGGTTGCTTTCACCGTCATCGGCGGATCGATTATCGCAGTTTGCGTTCGTGACTTGGTTGTTCGTGACCGTGGAGCGTTTGCGGTGTTTTCGGTGGCAGCCATTTTGTTTGTTCTCGCGGGAGTTGGCGTCAGTTACTTTCGAGCCATTCGCGAGCTTCGCCGCAGACGGAGAGTTTGAGTTAGGGCGTGGAAAAGGGGACATTCTACTTTTTCGCCAGGCCGAGCCACGAGCTGTTGGCGTTCCCGAAAAAGTAGAATGTCCCCTTTTCCACGCTTGGCGGCCGGCGCCAGCCCGTCGATAATCAGCGGCGAGAATTTGCGAACTGAGCGCCGATCCGCGGCGTCTCCTGCTTAGTGCGTGCGTGTCGATCGCTTTGTAACCAACCCATCGAAGGAGTTCCGCCATGCGTTTCGCGGTTTTGGGATTGTCGTTGTGGGTTTTCGTCAGTTCCGCAACTTATTGCCGGGCGGCAGATGCGGAGAAACCCGCCGAAAGCTGGTACGTTCGGCCCATCCCAACCGATGAACAGACGCTCAACTTGCTCGACGATCTGGGAGCGAATTCGGTCGGCTTCCGTTTTCACCTTCCGCCCGACATGAAGTTGACGGTGACGATCCTGGCGAAGGACGAAAAAGGAGAGCGAATCAAGGAATTGTCGGGCGTTCATGAACTGACGCCGCGCCGCAAGGCCACGCCGTTTGACACGAGCGTTCGGCTGGTGCGCATGGACCCCGGCAAGTTCACCGAGAATTATCAGGGCAAAGTGCGGTGGGTGATCCATGTCGGAAGCTCGGCTCACGAAACGTGGCAGCCGAATCGTTACACCGCAACGGGAAAGCGAGACAGTTGGTGGCAAGGCAACGCCTTCGAGGGGCCAAAACAGGGCAAGGACTATTTGCTTTGGCGCATCAAAGCCTATCCGAAGGAGCTGCGGCGATTCGATCCCGATAGTCCCGCTATGTTCTCGGTGCAGATCCATTTCCGATACGAGCCAATGCAGCCCGGCGATCTCTACGGGGCGAGGTTGGAACTCTACAACACGGCTGCAGAGCAGGAATACGACCGCGTGGTCGAAGATCCTCGCGAGCACGCCTCCTCGCAGCAGAAGTGATATTGCGGCTTTCATTTCCGCAGCCGTCCGGAGAGCCGATGGATGGCAACGCCAGTCCTGCCCGCTGCCGAACTTCCGCCACCGCCGCGACGCGTGCGCGTGCGGCGGTGCGGTGAGATTCTTGCGTCGTGCTGCTTTTCTCTCCTGTTCTTGCCTCTCGCGGGAGTCGGCCTCGTCCTGCTTGGTACGGCTGCCAGTATCTCGGCGCTTTGGGTTGGCGGCGCCGAGCGGGCGGGGAAAGTGCTTGAGTGCGATGTCGTCGGCGACCGCCTGACGATCGAATACGCGCTTCGCGACGGAACCTTGCCGCTAGCCAACCAGATGACGGTCGACGCCGACGAATACCCGAATCTGAAGCCCGGCGACGAAATCGTCCTGCGCGCAATCACGATCGCGTCGCGGACTTTGGCGATGCCCGCGGCCAATGTGACTGCGAAACGCGTTCTCGCGACGTGGCTGCTCGCCGCGATTTGGAATGTTTTCGTCGCCTTTTTCTATTACGCGTTATGGCAGGATTTCTATTGGGAATGGCGCTTGGTGGCCCGCGGCGCGGCGGTCATCGACCAGATTCGCGACAAGCAAGTTCCCCGCGGCGCCTTCAGCACGGCCTACGTAGTTTATTTCCCGACGCCGGCCGGGCTAGTTTCGATGCAGACTTCGGCGAAGTTATACGCCGCGCTTCCCAAGCAATCCGTGGTGACGATTCTCTACGACCCGCGAAAACCCGCCCGGGCCATCGTCTATGAATTGAGCCGCTTCAAGGCGGCGGGCGATCGGCGACCGCTTGCAGCGGCGCGCAACGAGGAAGATCTCGCGTGAGCAGCGTGCCTCGCAACAGGATGGGCGTCGCGAAGAGCAGCAAGCTGCCCAAACCGAGCAGCGAGAAGATGTAGAAACCCGCACCGTCGGGGATCAAGAATGCCGCGGCGAACATTACCCCGCAGAATCCGCCCAAGAAAACCCATCTCACGACCAGCTCCGCGACACTGTCCTCTCGCGGCGCCGTGAGCTTTCCGGAAAACTTCTTGTTCAGGCGGTCGTTCGCCAGCGCCAGCAGGAAGGCGCCCGCAAGAAAAGTTAGCGAGAGCAGGCGGTGCGGCCCGGCGGCAGGGGCGGGAAACGGATAAGCCGTGAAGCAAAACAGCCAGGCGGCCGCGCTGATCAACGTCAACGCCAGCTTGAATAGCTCCAACGGCGACGACAAGGCGCCAAACGCTCGGATTCCGCGGGCGGAGAAGAAGCGGCGCACTTCGCCCAGCAAGCAACTCTCGGCGCTGAGAAAGATCACGATCCACGCCAGGCCCGCCAGCCGAAGTCCGATACCAGGGGGAATCCGCCTGCCTCCCATGACTTCTCCCTCATACGTCCAAAAGAAGATGAATGCATTGGCTACGACGATCCCGAAGGCTTGCCACAAGCAGAACGCCGCCGCGGCGCCCCAGGCCGATTCGACGCGCAGTGGCGCCTGATCCTCGGAGGCTCCCGGCGACGCGGCCAGCGTTTTCCGCTCATCAGGCGGCATGAGCGTGATCCTCCGCGCTGGCGCCATTCTGTCTCGCTTCCGTCACGTTTCGCCCGCTCGTCTCCCAACGAATGCAGCGTTGACGAATCAGCAACAGCGCAGGGACGATCAACGCCAGGGCCGCAAATGCGTAAAGGAAAACGAGCATGCCGATCATAAAGCATGCATCTCCCAAGGGGCCCGATCGGGCAAGCGTCGCCGTAAAAAGCACCACGTCGGGGGTCCAAAACGCCCAATAAAGCGGCACGACGAAGATTGGCCAAAAGACGACCCCGAACCACCGCAGCCCGCGGCTCTCGCCGATCGAGACAAATCCCCGCCGCGAAGAAAGCGTCGTCGGCTGCGAGAGAAAGGGGCCGCGGTTGATCGAACCGAGCGGGCCGCGGCGCGATTTGTCCAACAGATGCTGCCAGCGATCGTCGATTCGCTTTTTTTGCATGGCGGCCTCAAATCTTCTACGAAAACATTCGCGGCCCTCTGTACGTTATTGTATCCGGTTTTACAAAATCTCTCGCGGATACGCCTCCACCGCTCGCAACGCCTCGGCGTAGGCCGCGCCGCAGGCCTTGCCGCGATAGGCGCCGATGGCCTCTTTCATTTGCTGAGCCCCGTCGCGACGAGCAGGATCGTACGGTTCGCCGCGGACTAAAGCCATGAACTTGCCGAGCCAATGGACCGCGTCGGGGAAAACGTCGCTCACGTCGACATACGTATCTGGCTCGAAGCCGATCGTGTGTCGCGGGCCGTTGTCGTACATGTATTGCCGCCGCGGGCCGCGCACCGCCCGATTGTCCAATAGCGGACTGGCGTATCTGAGCGCGATCGACGAAAGCTGCGAGGCGACCATGTGATCGTCGTGATGGTCGTGGCGCCAGAGATAGAGCGCGACGTCGGGTTCGATCTCGGCCACGGCCCGAGCGACCGCACGCTTCGTATCGAGATTGACGTCGAACAGGTGCGATTTGAAATCGAGATAGCGCATCTCGGCGCCGTACTCGCGCGAAATTTCAACCGTGCCGTGCAGCAACTCTTGCTGCCGGTCGCCGATCGGCGGCCAGTTCGAATAGTCGCCGATCAGCGACAGAATCACCACGCGGTAGTGCTTGCGGACCGCTTGCAGCAGGATGCCCGGCACGCCGAACACGCAGTCGTCGTAATGGGCGCCGATGGCTAACAGGGTTTTGTTCATGGGCGGCTTTCTGCTTGAGAAGTGGCCTAGAAGAACTCTCACGCTTCGCCCTCACCCGACCTCTCCCAGAGGGAGAGGGGAGAAAGGGACCATTCTTGACGCGCCGATCGGGCGCCGTCAATGATCTGCAAGGCGAACATTAGGTCGTCCGGCGCGCGATTTCCGCCTGGCCCCCGACGAGGTTCGCCAGATCGAGAGCCTGACGGCTCGTGAGCCGGAATGATCCCTCGGCCTATACGAATCGCGAAGTGATCGGCCGCCGCATCGAATAATGACCAGGCCGCAGCTACCGCGCCTTGGCAGTCACGTCCTCGACTTGTTCGTCGCCCTGGATCGAAATCGTCTTGATGTCTTGGGCATTCAAGTCCAGGGCCTTGAGGTCGAGCATGCGGATGCGGCTGTTCTCGAAGGTCCGGAAGTAATACCGCAGGTTCTTCAAGTCGGCCGCGGTCGTCCAGAGCGTGTAATCGGCGACGAGCTGGCCGTGTTCGCGGCTTCGAGCGGCCCCTTTGGGGATGTCGAACTGATTCAGAATGTGAAACGTTTGCAGCACGTCGCCAAACAGCGGTTGGTCGTAGGCGTTCATGCCCGCGACCGCGTACTTCGACTTCCAACGCAGGCCCGGCTTGTCGCCCGGCGCCGTGCCGACGTACTCGACGCCTCGCGGAACTACGATCAAGCTCGAGGAAAAATCGACCGCGAATTCAAGAGTCCGCCCGAAGATGATCGAGCCGTCTTGGGTCCTGATCGTGATCCCGGTGCAAGCGGCGGCCGATGAACAGGCGGCCGCGGTGAACGCGAAGATGCCAAGGATCGGCAAACTGCGGAAAAATCGCTTCATGGCTTGGTGCTCCGCGGGTTATTTTGTTTAAAGAACCAATAGTTCGAGGCCGACGGTCGGTCAAATCCAAAACGGCATAGGACCGACTCACGATGGCGGTTGCGGCGAGACTCGCGGCGAGCTAAAATCCAGTCGCTCTATAGACTTGCGGTCATTTAAAAGTGAAGCGATTCATGGCGGCTAGACGATTCCTTCTCAATCCCTCGCGCACGGCCAAGCAGGGCGCCCAAATCAACGTGGGCAAGGATAACGAGGAGTATCAGGCGATCGTCAATACGCTCTCGATGCACGCCGCCGATATGAAATCGATGGGCATTGCCCAAGGCGATTCGGTGCGCGTGCGAACGGAATTCGGCGAGGCGATCTTTCAGTGCGAAGCCGGGAAAGTCCCGGAAGGCATGCTGTTCGTTCCTTATGGGCCGCCAACCTGCAAGCTGATGGGGGGCGGGACCGACGGTACCGGCATGCCGCTGTCGAAGGGCTGGGAAGTCGAAGTCGAGTTGGTCAAAGCGGAAGGTTAAAGGAGGCGGATACGAATACCCCCTCTCCCATTGGGAGAGGGCCGGGGTGAGGGTGAATCGCGATCGGTTTGCATTCGAAGAGTTCAAGTTCAAGCCCGCCCTCACCCTAACCCTCTCCCAAAGGGAGAGGGAATGGAAGATTCAGCAGGAGTTTAAACGATGGAAAACTCAAAGCCTTACGGCGACTTCGCCGGCCCCGATGGCCCGCATTTCAATGCGGACGCCGCGCCGGCCGAATACGCCGCTTGGGAAGAAGTGGCCGCTGGCCGCTATATGCCGCGGCGCGTGCGCGGAAGCTGCCAGGGCCGCGTGCTGGGGTGAACGTTCGTCGTGCCTTCGCCCGGTTCGGGCGAAACGACCGGCGGCGAACCTTGAATCAACGTAGGTCAGGCTTTCCAGCCTGACGGCGTCAGGCTGGAAAGCCTGACCTACGCATTGTGAGCGATTGAAGCAACCAGGAGACGCCATGGACCTGACGGTAGTCAACAACGCCACCTGTACCTTCTGCGGCTGCGTCTGCGACGACATCCAGTTGCACGCCAACGAAGTAAAAATCGTCGAAGCGAAACGCGCCTGCGTCCTGGGCAAGGCCTGGTTTCTGAATCACACGGCCGAGCGGCACTACCCCGACGCTTTGATCGACGGCCGCGAAGCGACGGTCGAAGAGGCGATCGCCGTCGCGGCCGACTATCTCGACCGGGCCGACGCCCCGTTGGTCTACGGCATGAGCAATATCACCTGCGAGGCGCAGCGCGAAGCGGTGGCCCTGGCCGAGCGACTGGGAGGCGTGGTCGACAGCCACACCTCGTTGTGACACGGCCCCACCGAAATCGCCGCCCAGTTGGGCGGTAAGGTCACGTGTACGCTCGGCGAAGTCAAGAACCGAGCCGATTTCATCGTCTATTGGGGCGGCAACCCGGCGGAGTGCCATCCGCGGCACTTCACCAAATACACCTTGATGCAAAAGAGCAAGTTCCTGCCGCGCGGCCGCAAGGACCGCACGATGGTGCTCGTCGACATCCGCGAAACGAAGAGCGCAGGCGCCGCCGATATTTTCCTGCAGATCCGGCCCGGCAAGGATTTCGAGGTCCTCACGATCCTCCGCGCGATGGTCAAGGGCGAGCGGGTCAATGAAGCGATGATCGCCGAGACCGGCCTGACGAAGGAGCAATTGCAAGACTTCGTCGATCGGATGAAGCGGGCCAAGTTCGGCGTGATGTTCTTCGGCATGGGATTGTCGATGACGCGCGGCAAGCACATGAACTCCGCCGCCATCCTGACGCTGGCCGCCGAGTTGAACGCCTTCACGAAGTTCGTAGCCATGCCGATGCGCGGCCACGGCAACGTGACGGGCGCCGACGTCATCATGCGCTGGACCACCGGCTACCCGTTCGGCATCAACTTCAATCGCGGCTATCCGCGCTACAATCCGGGCGAATTCTCCACGGTCGATCTGCTCGTGCGCGGCGACGCCGATGCGGCGTTGATCCTGGGCGCCGATCCTGGCGCGACCATGCCGCAGCCAGCCATCGATCACCTGGCGCGGATTCCGACCATCGTGCTCGATCCCAAGGTGACGCACACCAGCCGCCTCGCCCGCGTGCATATTACGACCGCTGTGACCGGCATCAGCGCCCCTGGAACCGGGTATCGCATGGACGAAGTGCCTTTGCCGCTGCGTCCCGCGCTGAAATCGCCCTACCCGACCGATGAAGACGTGATTCGCCGCATTCACGAGGCGGTGGTCAACAAGCCCGACTGGATCGCCCAAAACGGCCAAAAGGTGGCGTCACAGGTTTTTTGAGGCGCATTTGTTTGAACCAACACCAACCCGACGCGCTAGCGAGGAGATCGTGGCACGTACGTTACGACCTCGCTTGCGCGTCGGGTTAGTGTAGCGCGAACTGAACGCACTCTCCCCCAAGGAACCACAAGGCCCCTCATGCTTCGGATTACAGGCGGCAAGGTTTACGATCCTGCGAACGGTCTCGACGGCGTCGTCAAGGAGATTTGCATCGCCGACGGGCGAATCGCCGCCGAAGTCGAGGGCGGTCGCACGATCGACGCCACGGGCATGATCGTGTTTCCGGGCGGGGTCGACGTTCACACGCACGTTGCCGGCGGGGCGATCAATTTCGCCCGGGCGATGACCCCCGAAGACCATCGTCGCACGATGGCCTTCATCCGCTCGCAGACCACGCGCAGCGGCATCGGCGGCATGGCGCCCACCACGTTCGCCACCGGCTACCTTTACGCCGGCATGGGTTGGACGACGCTCAATGAAGCCGCGGTGCCGATCCTGTCCGCCAAGCACACGCACGAAGAGCTGCGCGACGTGCCGATCGTCGACAAAAGCTGCTGCGTGCTGATGGCCAACAACGAAATCGTGATGGATCTGCTCGAAGCGGGCGAACTCGAGCGGGCCAAGCAGGTGGTCGCCTGGCAAATCTGGGCCTCGAAAGCCTATGGCGTCAAGGCGGTCAATCCCGGCGGCGTGGCGGCCTGGAAGTGGGGCAAGGACGCCAAGCAACTCCACGATCCGATCGAAGGCTACAAAACGCTCACGCCGGGAGCGATCATCGAGGGCCTGGCGCAGATCATCGATGAACTCGGCCTGCCTCATCCGTTGCACCTGCACTGCAACAACCTGGGGGCGCCGGGCAACATCACCACGACGCTCGAAACCATGCGGCGGCTCGAAGGGCGCCGAGCCCACATGGCCCACTTGCAGTATCACGCCTATGGCGGCGACGACTGGAGCACGATGCGCTCCGAAACGGTCGCACTGGCCGAGTACTTCAACGCCCACACGAACCTGACGACCGACGCCGGCGCCGTATTGTTCGGCGACACCGTGACGATTACGGCCGACGGCCCTTGGCAGCATTTGCTCTACAAGCTCACCGGGCGGAAATGGGGCAATCTCGACGTCGAGAACGAAACCGGCTGCGGCATCGTGCCCTACACCTATCGGCCGAGCAACCTGGTCAACGCCGTGCAGTGGGCCGCCGGCTTGGAACTAATGCTGTTGATCGACGATCCGTGGCGGGTGTTCCTGTCGACCGACCATCCGAACGGGGCCTGTTTCTGGCGCTATCCGGAGATCATTCAGCTTTTGATGTGCGCCGACTTCCGGCGCGAGTGCATCGCCAAGCTCACGCCGCACGCCAAACAACGCATCACGCTGCCCGAACTCGACCGCGAGTTTACGCTCTACGAAATCGCCACGATCGTCTCGGCCGGGCCGGCGCGGGCCTTGGGCCTTGCGCAGAAGGGGCGCCTGAACGTCGGCGCCGACGCCGACCTGGTGATTTACGAAGAAGACCACGACATCGCCCGCATGTTCGGCCATCCGCGGTACGTCATCAAAGGCGGCGAGGTCGTGATCGAGGAAGGCGAAATCCGCGCCACGCCGAACGGCCGCGAGTTCCTGGTCCAGCCCGCCTACGACGAAACGATCGAAGCCTACTTGCGTCCTCGCTTCGAAGATTGCTACACCATGTCTTTCGAAAACTATCCGGTCGAACTGCACCGCATCGAGCAGCCGGAAATTCGCGAGTGTACCCCCGCCGAATGAGCACCCTCACGCTGACGATCAAAGACCAGCCGGCCGTGCCGCTGGAAGCCGAAACGCTCTCGCCCAACGTCCTGGCGGCGAAGTCGCTCGACGAAATCCGCGCCGCGCCCGTTTACGTCGGCAAGCGGAAGCGGCGACTCGACGAGTTGTTCGAAGTGGCCGGCGAGCCGAGCGAGCATCTCGAATTGCACGGCAATCTGGGCCGGGTCAAATGGATCGGCCGCGGCATGACGCGCGGGCGGATCACGGTGCACGGCAACGCGGGGATGCACCTCGGCGCGCACATGAAAGCCGGCGAGATCGAAGTCCGCGGCGACGCGGGCGATTGGGTCGGCGCCGAGATGACCGGCGGGCTGATTCGCGTCCGCGGCAACTCCGGCGGCCAGATCGGCGCCGCCTATCGCGGCAGCATGGCCGGCATGCGCAACGGCACGATCATCGTCGAAGGCACGGCCGGGCTCGAGATCGGCATGCGGATGCGCCGCGGCACGATCGTCATCGGCGGCCCGGCGAAAGACTTCGTCGGACTGCAAATGAAAGGCGGCACGATCGTGCTGCTCAAGGGCGCCGAAATTCGCACCGGCGCCTGGATGATGCGCGGCACGATCATTTCGCTCGCGCCGATTCCGCTGTTGCCCACGTTTGCCTTCGACAGCTTGCAAATCCCGGTGTTCATGAACCTGTACGCCAAGTCTCTGGAGAGGTTGGGCATTCCCGTGCCGTACCTGGCGAGCGAAGGCGCCTACGAGTGCTACTCGGGCGATTCCTCGGTTCCCGGCAAGGGGGAGATTCTGGTTTGGCGTGCGGCGGCGAGTTTTGGGCCGACTTAAATCATGGAACCACGGATGGCACGGATGACACGGATTTTCAAATCCTGCAATCCGTGCCATCCGTACTACAAACGTTCTATTTCTTCGTGGGCCGCGAAGATTTCGTCCTTAGAGGCCGTAACAAAACGCGGTCCGATGACAACATCCGCAGACCTACTGATAGTGACTACTGTAATACAAACGTCATACAGATCAGGGACGCGGCAAGCGTCAAGAACGCCTTATGAATGTCCGTCCGCCGCTCCC
>DATKRK010000181.1:0-15214 GCA_035532215.1 Pirellulales bacterium
CCAACCGTACTTGCCGGTCCACTCTTCGTTCTGGGCGGGCGAATTCGGCGTGTGCGAGGCCCACTTGAACGCCGTGGCGCTGCCCTGTCCGTCGTGGCAGATCGTGCAGCCGACGTCGCCCGACTTGTGCGGGCTGAGCGAGCCGACGAACAAGTCAAGCCGCGGGTGCGAGCTGAATGGGTGCGGTATGCCGCGGCGGACGTGCAGTTCCATCGGCTTGCCCCAATCGGCGAACTCCAACAGCAGCTCGACGGCGCGCTCGCGGCCGAGCAGCTTGACGTCGTTGATCTGCTCGATCACGTCGCCCGGCTCGAGCTTGGCGTTGGCGGCGGCCGTTTCCGGACGCACGACGCTGACGGTCACTTCGTTCAGGTCGAACAAGCCCTGCGGGGCCAATTGGAACCCGTAGTTCTGCACCAAGTTGTATTGCTCTGCTTGTTTATTTTGGGCGGCCTCGCCCTCTTCCGCCAACACCTTCTTCAAGTGCTCGTCTTGTTCTTCGGTAAACGCCACGGGCTCCGCCGGCGTGACGATGACCAGCGTCTCGTGCTCGGTCGCCGGATAGCCGGAAGTCACGGCCGAGCCGGGGGCGGTCTTGTCGATCCCCTGGTGGCAGGTGGTGCAGCGATCGAAGCGGGCCACGTCGCGGAAGTTGTTGTTGATCGTGAGCTGCGGCAGCCAGATGTTGTCGATCTTCAGCGGGCGGCCGAAGGCGTCGATGATCGGCATTTCCAACAGCGATTTGCCGGGGTTGCTCTGCCGCTCGGCCAGCGTGGTTTCCAACCGCTTGAGCTCGGTCTGGTGATCGGCCAGCGTCTTTTGCGCCGCCGCTTCGCCGGCATTGATGCGGTCGAGAATCTTTTGCAGCGCCAGGCGGTGTTCGTGCTTCTGCTGATAGCCGATCGTTTTGGCTTTCGAATCGCCGAAGGTCAGATTGTCGACCTCTTCTTCGACGGCCTGAACCTCCTGCTCGAGCGCGTTGAGATCTTGTTGCGGCTTGCCCTCGTCGACGCTGATGTTGTACTTGCTGCGGGCCACGTCCAGGTCGGCCCGCTTGAACTTCAGCTCGCGTTGCGCGTTGTCTTCGTCCAGCTTGGCTTTGTCGAGCACGGTCTGCAATGCGCTCAGGAGGTTTCGCCGCAAGTCGATCAGCCGGGTCGGGTCTACGGCCGACTCGGCGTCCGCCGAAGTCTGGCCGGCGTGGGCGTCTGCCAATTCGGCTTCGGCCGCTTCAATCGCGCCAAGGCGATAGCCGTTTTGCTTTTCGCGACCTTTGGCTTCGGCGATGAAAGCCTCGACGAGCTTCTCGTCGGGAAGTTCGCTCTGCGCCTCGCGCAGGGCCTGTTCCAGCTTCTCCTGCTGGTCGTAATAAGCGGCCGACTCCTGCGCGTTGATCCGCGATTTGGCCGCGTAGGCTTCCACGTTCTGGAATTGCCGCTGGTACTGCTTCCATTCGCGATTGTGGTCGCTGGCCAGCATCCACAAAGTGCAAAACAGCATGAGCGCGGACGTCAGCCCGAACACCATGTGCAAGAACTTCTGGTTGCGCCAAGTAGACTCTGTAGCAGGCATATTTTCAGGCTTTCGGTTCGATCCGTGCCAAGCTCGAAAGTTTCAGCTTAAAAATTCAAGAAATATTCGGGGATGCTGATGATGTACTTCAGGTTCCAGATCCACCGCAGCACCATCTTCAAGGGCAGCGAGGCCATCAACAACAGCAAGTTCGACAGCAGCATGAAACGCAGGAAGCCCATCTTGACGAACATGCCGCGGAAGAACTTGGTCGTGGCCATGAAAGGCGGCAAGACCATGAAATAGGCCAGCACCGCGATGATGCCGGGCGCCTCGCGCTCGAGGATATACCAGAACTGCGTTCCGGCGCCGCTGCCTTCCGGCGCCTTCGGCATGCTGCTGCCCAGCCACTCGACCCAGAAGTATTGCGACAGGTCGACGTTGTTCTGGGCCAGCACCTTGTGCGCGTTCCAGGGCTCGAAGGGGCCGAAGAAGTTCCAGTTGGGGCCGCGCAAAAACGTGCCCAGCACGATCAGCACCACCCACAAGTTCAAAAAGCCCACCTGGAACACCAGATAGCTGAACTTGCGCTCGGCGATCGTAAAGTAGCCGTTGCCCTTTTTGTTGAAGTCGAGAAACGGAATCGCCATCAGACCGAAGATCACCACGCTCGGCAGCACCACGCCCGCGTACCAAGGGTCGTAATAGACCAGCATTTCCTGCAGGCCGAGAAAGTACCAAGGGGCCTTCGACGGGTTCGGCGTCTTCACGCTGCTCGCCGGTTCTTCCAGGGGCGCCTGCAAGGCGATGGCCCAGACCAACAGGAAGGCGGTCAGGGCGATCATGCAGATCAGTTCGGTATAGACCAAGTCGGGCCAGACCAACACCTTTTCGTCGGCTTCCTTTTCCAACGGCGGCAGCCCCTGAGCCATGCGGTCGTCGTTCTGCACGGCCTTGTAGGTCGCCAGCCAGGTGAAAAAGCCGAGCAGAAACACCAAGCCCACGATCGGCACGTTGTCGGGCTTGGTGACGATCGCCGCGAAACTCGGATCGGTCATCGACAGCCCCATCGCGAGCAGCGACAGGTTGAAGCCCGACCAGGCTACGATCGGGTTCACGAAAAACCGCCGCAGCACGAACATCGCCCCCAGTGCGACGAGCGCCCCCACCGACAGCGTCACTGGGCCCGAGGCGGCGTTGACCAGGTCCTTGACGCCGGCCGGCAGCGTGGGCACCCAACCGATCATGGTGAACGGCGCCAGGGTGAGGAAGAACATGCCCGCCAGCATCCAGACGAGCACGTTCGTCACCGGCAGCAGACCGAACGCCTTGAAGTAGGTCACCGGACCTTTTCGCCAGAGCCACAAGGCGGCGATCCAGTTCATGGCGAACAGCAGCAGATAATAACAGCCCAGTCCGGTGGCGATCGATTGAATGAAATCCGCTGAGTTGCCGTGCATGTCTTTGTCGGGATTTTGGATTTTGGGTTTTGGATTTTAGATTTCGAATGTCGGATTTCTGATTTCGGAAGCGGCCTCGGCGGGATGGAATGAAACGCCCACAATCCAAAATCCAAAGTCGAAAATCTAAAATCGAATCACAGCGGCCCGCTGATGCCGCCGTCCTTCCGCACTCGCCAGAAGTGGATGGCCAGCAGCAGCGACACCGCCAAGGGGATGGCGATGCAGTGCAGCACGTAGAAGCGATTCAACGTCTCTTCGCCCACGAACCGCGCGCCGAGCAAGCCGAACCGCGCGTCCGAGGCGTTGGTAATCATGTCGATGCCGCCCAAGGTCAACAACTGCTGACCCGGGCCTTCGTGCCCCAACAGCGGCGTGGCCCGAGCCATGTTCGAACCGACCGTGATGGCCCAGATGGCCAACTGGTCCCACGGCAGCAGGTATCCGGTGAACGACAACAGCAGCGTGAGCAGCAGCAGGATCACGCCCACCACCCAATTGAACTCTCGCGGCGGTTTGTAGCTGCCGGTGAGAAACACGCGATACATGTGCAGCCAGGTGGTAATCACCATCGCGTGAGCGCCCCAGCGGTGCAGTTCGCGCAAAATGCCCAGGCTCGTCACGTCGCGCAGCGCCAGAATATCGTTGTAGGCCCATTCCAAGGTCGGGCGGTAGTAGAACATCAACAGCACGCCGGTCACCGTTTCGACCAGAAACAGGAAGAACGTCACGCCGCCCATGCACCAGGTATAGCTCAGCGCGATGCCTTGCTTCTTGATCGACACCGGGTGCAGGTGCAGGAAGAAGTTGGTCAGCATCACCACGATGCGGTTTCGCCGATCGATCGGCATCGGATGCCGAAAGACGCTTTTCCAGACCTGCGAGTTGCGAATCGATTCGCCGAGAGACATAGTCGCTTACTTCTTTTGCCTGACTAGAGAATCCGAAATACGCTGTACCGCCGCCGCCGCGAAACAATGTCGCCTGGAATCTTGTGCCGCCCGCGGCCCGACCAAGCGAACGGGCCGACCGTAGCGGCCGCGCTCTCAGACCAGCACGAAACTCGCCGGGTCCTTCCATTGCCCCATCTCTTCCTGGAACGTCTTGCTCTTGTCGATTTCCAATTGGCCGTCATCTGCCAGCCGGATCGCATAGCGCTCCAGGGGGCGAGGCGCCGGCCCTTCGAAGTTGATGCCGTCTTTGTAAAAACCGCTGCCGTGGCAAGGGCACTTGAATTTTTGTTCTGCTTCCAACCAGTTGGGCGTACATCCAAGGTGCGTGCAGACCGACTTCAACGCATAGATTTCCGGCTGCCCTTGGTAATCTCCGTTGACCACCCAGACGCCGAACTGCGCCTTGAACTTGGTCTCGACGAGACCCGGGGCAAAATCGCTGGGAAAGCCGACCTTGAACTTGCTGGGCGGCTCGATCAACACGTTGGGGAACATGAAGCGAGCACAGCCCAGCGACCACATGCCCAGCGTGGCCGCCAGCGAGGTGAAGCCGATCGTCAAGAACCAGCGGCGTTCTTCCGGCTCGGCGGCGCCTTCTTTGGCCGCCTTCGCGGGCTTTGCCCGGACAGATTCCGGCTTGACGGGCATCGGCGGAACCGAGGGCTTGGTCTTCGCGGGCGCGGCAGGGGCCGGCTTCAGCCGCGCCGCCGCCTCGGCCTTCGACATCGGGCCGGGCTTCACGCCGTCGCGGGCCGCAGCCAGAATACTGGCCGTATCCTTGATTCCGCTGGCGGCCGCCGGCGCCTTGGCGGGCTTCTCTGTAGCTTTTTCCGCCGCGGGCTTAGCGGCTGGCTTCGGGGCGGCCGCCTTGGCTGCCGCCGGTTTGGGAGATATCGGTTTAGTCGCGGCCGCGGCAGCAGGAGCGGCAGCCCCTTTGTTCGCGCGGGCCGCAGCCAGAATGTCAGACACGTTCGGTCTTCCGCCCGCGGCAGCGGCGGGCTTTGGCTTGGCTGGCTTGGCCGCAGGCTCCGAGGATGCAGGTTCTGGGGCCGCCTCGGCGGCGGCTTCCGCAGGGGCCGATTCAACAGGGGCCGCGGCCTCGGGGGCGGCCGCCTCGCCCGCCGCTTCTGCGGCTGCGCCGCCCTTCCCGTCTTTCTTTCTCGCGGCGGCCAGAATCTCGGCCACCGACATCTTCTTCTTATCTGCCATGCAGTTCTACCGAGGGCTGAAACCACCCATGTATGTGAAAAGCAACGCCGCCTACGCTAGAGGTGGGGGGCTCGTGACATTTTTCACGAACTGTCCTAATTTTCTGTCTCAAGCCATGCGAATGTCAACCACCCTTTTGCAGAATGCCGGGCGGTATCAGAGCAGCCGAGCCGCCAAAAACCCAAAAAACAACTTCCCACGCAAGCCGCCCCCACGCAAGCCGCGTAGTGTAACGCACGCGGCGCTCGCCGAAAATCCCTCTCGCAAAGTTTTGTCCCACTGCAGGCCACAGCAAGCCAATGCCAAGGTATCTTGGCCTTGCGGCTTGCTCACTTGGAAAATGAGTTTGACGAATTGAGGGGGGGCATGCGAAACCAGCCCATGCGAAACCGGCATGCCTGCTAATGCCAAACGGCGGCCGAAGGGCGCCCAAGAAGGCCAACCGCGCGTGCAATCTTCCCCAAGAAGGCCAACCGCGCGTGCAATCTTCCCCAAGATGGCCAACGGCGGGCGAAGGGCGCTCGATTGAGGCCGGCCGATCCTGCGAAAAACCGAGAGAACCTCGCCCAAGATGGCCAACCGCGCTGAGGGTCTTGGCTATCTTGGTCGTTTTCGTTTGCTCCGGCGTTTCCGACAAACAGCCTGCTTCCATCCCATCAGCTTGAGCCCCCGGTAGTTTGCTGGGCGGAATCGGATAAGCTGTTGCCTTTCAACGGTTGCCTGTCCCTTGTCGCCGCCCCGCCCGAATGAGCTCCGCCCACGAACCCGACTGGCCGTCGCTCGACGCTCTGCTGCGCCGCGACCCTGGCGGACGCGGCGTAGCCGCCTTCATCCAAGGCGGCCAGCCGCTAGCGATGGGCCATCTTGAATCAGCTTCGCGAGAACTGGCCCAGCGAGGCCGAAGCGTCGCCATCGTCACCGGGTTTGCCATCGTCACCGGGTTTGCCATCGTCGGCCGCGATCCTCCGGCGGCCGAAACTGACGGTCCGCCGGGCGCGTTGCACCTGGCCCGAGTGCTGGCCGCCTTGGGAGTCGAGACGGCGCTGATTACCGATTCCGTCGGCCTGCCGCTGCTCGAAGCCGGGCGCCGCTGCGGGGGACTCGAATCGACCAGGCTCCTCGAATTCCCGCTCGCGCGCGATCCGGCCGTTTCGGACGCCTGGATCGAAGACTTCCTGACCTCGCCGGCGGGTGCGGGCTTGACGCACCTCGTTTCGATCGAGCGCGTCGGTCCGAGCCATACGCTCGAATCGCTGGCCGCTCAACCGCGCAGCGGTCTGCCGCCAATCGCCGATTTCGAGCGGGAGGTCCCCCCCGAGCATCGCGATCGTTGCCATAACATGCGCGGCGTCGTCATCGACGACTGCACGGCGCCGATCCATCGCCTGTTCGAAGCCGTCGCCGCGCGCCGCGCGGAGGTCAAGACGATTGGCGTAGCCGACGGCGGCAACGAGATCGGCATGGGCGCCTTGGCTTGGGAAATGGTCCGACGGGCGATTGCCCGCGGCCCGGCGGGCCAGATCGCGTGCCGCATCCCGACCGATTTTCTGATTCTCGCCGGCGTGAGCAACTTTGGCGCATACGCGCTGGCGGCCGCCGTCGCCGTGCTTCGCGGACGAGCCGAACTGCTTTCGGCCTGGACTGCCGACGCCGAGCGGCGACTGATCGAAACGCTCGTACGCGACGCCGGCGCCGTCGACGGCATCACCGGCATGAGCCAGCCAACCGTGGACGGCTTGCCGCTCGATGAGTATTTGGCGACGCTGACCGCCATCGGCAATGCGGCGGCTGGAGCTTAGCGGCGGGTATTCAGAAGGGATTCCGTTTGCAGTTTACCTCCCGCCTTCCCCTGGCCCGTTTCCACCCAGCGCCGGTACAATCAATCTCACCCACTTGTGATCCCTGCCTTCCTTCTTTGGCATTGAATTCATGAACGTACTGATTATCGGCAACGGCGGACGCGAACACGCGCTGGCCTGGAAGATCGCACAGAGTCCCCGCTCCGAACGCATCTTCGTGGCGCCGGGCAATGCCGGCACGGCGGCCGAGGCGGAAAACGTCGATCTGCAGCCGAATGATTTCGCCAAGCTGATCAAGTTCGCCAAAGAGAACCAGGTCGGGTTGACCGTGGTCGGCCCCGAGGCGCCGCTGGCGGCCGGCATCGTCGATGCTTTCTCCGCCGAGAAACTGCGGATTTTCGGCCCCAGCAAGGCCGCGGCCGAACTCGAAAGCAGCAAGGTCTTTTGCAAGAACCTGCTGCGGCATGCCGACGTGCCCACCGCCGATTACCGCGTGTTCCGCACTGCCGATCGCGCCGTCACGTTCCTCAAGGAGCGCGAAGACGTGCCGGTGGTCGTCAAGGCCGACGGGCTGGCGTCGGGCAAGGGAGTCGTGGTTTGTGCAGGCCGCAACGAGGCGCTGGAAGCGGTCGAACGCATCGGCCGGGCCAAGGAATTCGGCGACGCCGGCAACCAGATCGTGATCGAAGAGCGGCTCGACGGCCAGGAGGCCAGCGTGCTGGCCATTACCGACGGGCAGACGATCGTCACGCTGCCGCCGGCTCAGGATCATAAGCGAGCCCACGACGGCGACACTGGCCCGAATACCGGCGGCATGGGCGCCTATTGCCCCACGCCGCTGTTGGACGAGGCCGCGCTGCGCTGGGTCGAAGAGCACGTGCTCGTGCCGACCGTCCACGCCATGAAGCGCTCGCGGCGGCCGTTTCGCGGAGTGCTCTACGCCGGACTGATGCTCACCAACCAGGGGCCGAAGGTGCTGGAATACAACGTCCGTTTCGGCGATCCCGAGTGTCAGCCGATCTTGATGCGGCTCAAAAGCGATCTGCTCGACGTGCTCGAAGCCACGGCCCTCGGCCAGCTCGATCGCTTGGAGCCGCTCAAGTGGGATCCGCGGCCGGCCGTGTGCGTGGTGATGGCCAGCGAAGGCTATCCGGGCAAGTACCAGACCGGCCGGCCGATTCGCGGCCTCGAGGAAGCGGCCAAAGTGACCGACGTGAAGGTCTTCCACGCCGGCACGGCCACGGCATCCGGGCAAGTGGTGACCAACGGCGGCCGCGTGCTCGGCGTCACGGCGTTGGGCAACACGATCTCATCCGCCAAGCTCCAGGCTTACACCGCCGTCAAAGCCATCCGCTGGGAAGGCGCCTGGTGCCGCAAGGACATTTCCGACAAGGCGCTGAAGCTGGCCGCGAAGGGCTGAATCGAGCAATCGCGGCGGGGTGAAGTGCGGTCGTCGCGAATTGATGCGGCCGAGGGAAGAGAATCACGAAAACGCGAAAGGACGAAAGCACGAAAGGGGAATTGGATTCAGCCGCGTGGATTCGTCTGAGAGTCTTGCCGCTTCGTTTTTCGCGTTTTCGTCCTTTCGCGTTTTCGTGATGCACTTTTTCGTGATGCATCGTGCCTAGCATTCGTACATTGAAACGCCTGTCGCAGTTCTCGCTTAGAGCCATGCTCCTGCTGTTTATTCCCTTGGCGCTCTTGTCAGGACTTGCAGCATGGCTGCTGAATCCCCCTCCCATCGACGTGAGCATCGACGCCGAGCCGTACTCATTCCCGCGATATGACGACCATGCGGGCAATCTGCCCCTCGGGGCGGTCGTGAAAGTGACGAACTTGTCGAAAAGCACGGTCTGGGTCCTTGGACTTCCTGGATCGCCAACCTTCGCTGACCAGCAGCTCGTTGATGGTGAATGGACGTCGTCCATGTCGTTCTCGACTTCGGACCCAAAGCAGTGGACGCCGTTGCGCCCCATGGAATCGCTCACAATCTTGGCAGGTCCAATTTCCGAGAGAGCAACCGAATTGCGTGTCGGCCTGTCGTTTACCACGGAAAGGCTTGCGCCGACCGAAGCGCATTGGGTATACAGCCCGGCAGTAAAGATCGTGAAACGCGGGCAGGATTATTTCCCCGAACCGAAGCCGGGGGCACAGCAAGAGGAGCAAATTCTTCCGCTCAATTGACCGAGCGCGTTTTTCGCAGCCAAACGTCGGAAACTAACAAAGCGGTGTAAGCGGCTTGTCGCGAATTACACGTTCTCTTCTATATCTTCCCCATACCCCGGCGGAAAGATGGCTTCGGCGTTGGCTTGCTCGTCAAGCGTTTCGTCGGCGAATTGCGCAAGCCAATAGTCGACCTCATCTTCGGCCGGGGCCGAGGCGGGCTTGGACGGTCTGGTTGCCGACGCGCGTTGCAGTTCGCGGCGGCGACGGACCGTTTCGGCGTACCAGCGATCGCTGTCGATGGCCTGCGCGCGGCGGCGGCGCGCGGCGCGGTGCAACCGATGATCGCTGGAAACCACGAGCAGTTGCCGCGGCGCGCTGTCGGCGCAGATCAACTCTTCGATCAAAGAGTCGGCGTCGTCGTGATTGGCGGCAAATCGCACGCAAACGCCCCGATGCATGAGCGTTTGTGGCATGCCCGGCGGCGCGTGCGCGGCGTCGAAGACCACCGTCGTTCGGGCTACCATTTCCGCAGGCAGCGACTCGGCCAGGAAATTCAGCAGCGCCAGCCGCGAGCGTTCGAAGCCGCCCGGCCCGCGTCCCCGGCCGAGAATGCCCGAGGCGTGCAGCAGATTGTAGCCGTCGATGAGCAGCGTCATCGGTCTGTACCATAGAGCCGCTAACAGTACGTAGGTCAGGCTTTCCAGCCTGACGGCCCTGTCAGGCTGGAAAGCCTGACCTACGATTACCCCTCGTCCGACGCCCAGTCAGGCTCGAAAGCCTGAGCTACCTGACGGCCCTGTCAGGCTGGAAAGCTTGACCTACAAATCATATCGTCGAGCGCGGCCGGCGGCCAATGCTCGCTCAATACCGCCCGTGATACGTCCGGGCGTCGCGGGCGCTGGTGCGGACAGTTTGGGCCGTGGGAGCGAGCTGCCCCTTGCTCTCGACGAACACCAACAAATCGGCCCGCGGCGGCGACGACAACAGCGGCAGCGAGGCCAGCAGGCCCGGCTGACGGTCGGGTACCGGCGTGGCGACGACCCCCAGGCCCACGACCAACACCTGGTCGGCGGGCCAGCGGAATCGCTCGTGCAACCGGCAGTGCGTGATCTGTGGCACGTCGATCGCCACTTGCTGCCGAGGCGTCACGGCGGTCGGCACCGCCAGCTTAACCGGCACAAGCCGCTCCAGTTGATCGATGTTGCACTTGATGACCGAATCGACCGTCCGCCCGTCCAGCGACAACAACGGGCTCAGCTCCAACGAAAAGCCCTCGTCGAATTGCGTCTGTTCCGGCTCGTAGCCGGGCCAAATCTCCGGATGAACGAAGATGTCGCGGACGAAGATTCGCGGGCGGATCGCCGAGACGGTGGTCGATTGCCCGTTGTTGACCAGCAAATGCGGCGAGCTGTGTTCGCGAAAGTCGTTCCGCTTGCGCAGATCTTCCAGCATCAACGACACGTCTTCCTTGTGCACCAGCCAGGCCTGAATGCCTTGCGTCTGCACCGGCACCGGGTGCAACACGGCGTGCGCCTTGGCCCGCCAGTCGGGATGCCCGACCGTCACCACGCGCAGGCTGAAGGCTTGCGACTCGGCCTCGGCGTTGAGGAACCGGTCGACCACCTCGGCCACGACGTTGTGCATCTCGGGCGTGTGATAGACGATCAGCCGGCTGGCGTCGGCGCACAGCAGAGCGACCGGCTCGCTATGCCAGGCTTCGTAGCCCGTCTCGCGCAAGATCCAGTCGACGATCGCCTGTTCGGGCCGGTTCGTCGAGGTCACGCGCATGGTGTAAGGACGAATGTTGTAGGTTCGCAGAATCTGCCCGGCTTCGTTGGGCAGCGCGTCGAGGCTGTCGCTCATCACGGCCGACGAGCGATGCGCTGGCGGCGACAAGGGCTCGAGCGGGTCGTGGTCGCTCGGCTCGAGTTGGCCCGGTTGTTCGGCTTCCTCGCTCGGGCGCGACAGACTGCGTTTGCTGATCGAAGCGCTGCCGGCCTTTTGCCAGTTCAGCGACTGGCCGCCGGACGATTTCCTTTTCTTGGTCGTCGCCGCCGGCGTCGGCTGGTCGGAGCTGGCTTGATACTCTTCGTCCGACGCTTCGGCCGGCGCCTGAGCCCAGGCGGCGCCGCGCGAGCCAGCGAGAAATCCGCCCGGCGCGAAAGTTACGTAAGCGACTGCCAAGGCCGCCCATGCTAGCGTCCACTGTAAACCGCGCCATCCGGACGCCCGACGCCAAGAAATGCACATCGTTCAGCCTCCATGCTGAAAAGAAGAGGGCCGGAGTATAGGCCGGGCGCCCTCGGTCGGCAAGGTCCGTTTCTTGAGCAAAAACGGCGGCAAAACGGCGAGCCGGAGGCGTAAGCCTCCGGGTACGTGGAATCACGCGACAGGCGTTTCGAGCTTGACGCCTAGGCTGCCTAGGTATAAACTCCGCTTACCTTGACAGCCAAGGTATTCGTTCGGAGCGCGAAATATGCCCGTGAATTCCGACCTGTTGCGAGGGGCGCTCGAACCGGTGTTGCTGGAAGTGATCGCGGCGGGCAACACCTACGGCTACGACATCGCGCGTGCCATCGAAGAGCGCAGCCAGGGCGAACTGCTGGCCCAGGAAGGAACGCTCTACCCGGCGTTGCACCGCCTGGAAAAGCGCGGTTATCTGCGGGCTGAATGGAAAACCTCGCCCGAAGGACGCCGCCGCAAGCACTATCTCTTAACGGCGGCCGGAACGCGGCGGCTGCAGGAGTTGCGTGCAGAGTGGGCTGCATTCAGTCGCACGGTGAACCGTATTTTGGGGATCGCCCATGTCGTCGCCGCCGCGAGATGAACGTGGCGTAGATCGCGAAGCGGCCGGAGGGCCAAGGACCTGGTTCGGCGCCGGTCGCGACGAGCGCGAAACGCTGGCCGATATCGACGATGAAATCGCCGATCACCTGGCCTCGGCCGCGACCGAACTGACGCGCCGCGGTCGCCCGCCGGGCGAGGCCGAAGCAGTCTCTCGAGAGCGGTTCGGAAGCGTGGCTTCGATTCGTCGGAAATGTTGGTGGATTCAACAAGGAGACCGAATCATGTTTCGCTGGCTCGGAGTAGCGTTAGCGGGTTCGTTGATCATTGCCGTGTTGGCCCTGGCCGTCGGCGGCTGGCGGGTCCAGACGGCAATGGCCGATCGTCTTGACGATCTGGCCAAAGAATTGGCGTCGCTTCATCAAGATCAGCAGCAATTGCTCGCGCAGAAGCCTGCGCAAGCGGCGCCCGAGATCCGCGGCCGCGCCTTTCTGGGCGATGAGTCGCGCCCGGCGGCCGACGCCGAGGTTCAGATTTGGAACGCCTCGGAAATGAAGCTGTTCCGGCGCTTGCGGACCGACCGCGACGGGCAGTTTCGCTCACACTCGCTGCCGGCCGGCGATTATTTTGTCTTGGCGCCGCTGCTGGCCGAAAATGGCAAACAGCCGTATGCCAAGACAAACGACAAACAGCCGTATGCCTTGGCGCCACGAGGCGCGTTCCAATACCGCCTCCAGTCACGGCCGATTTATGCGTACGCAGGCGCCGAGATAGCTCCTCTGGCACTTGACCTGCAACTGCGGTTCGGGCAGGTCAGTTTTGAATTCGCTCAACCGAAAGCGACTGGAGCCGACGCCAATCTGCCGGAAATCGAATACATGTTGCGGGTCTTTCTGAATACTTATCCACCGAAACCGCCCGTTCCGCTGGATCCCAATGGCGCCTGGCAAAATCATCGTTGGCCGCTTCTCGGCTGCGAAGACGGGCGGCCTTGGAACCAAGTGTGGCTTCATCCCGAGTTTGGCGGAACCGCGAGCGAGCCCCTGGAGACCTACCCGGTGATTATGCCGGGAAAGTACGGCTTTGCCATGATGGTACGTCCGAATTTGAATTTCGCCTTGAACGAATCGGGGCTTTTGTACGTGAAAAGTGAATTGGAGCCGCGGGATGAGAAAGATTATGCGACGTTCAACGTCGCGGCAGGCAAGCGCACGCATCTGCGAATCACCTTTCCCGACGAGCTCAAGCGATCCTTGCGCGAGTTGCACGGCAACCAAGACGAAACAGACCTCGCCAACATTGGGCCGTTCCCGGCCGCGATCGAAGTCGTCGCCGATCAGCCCCTGTTGCCGGTGGAGTACGTTCCCAGTTCTACGGCGGAGCAGAAGTGACTCCGGGCTCGCGGTCCGCTCTCTGGGGCATCGCTGCGCTCTGCCGCCAGCCACCCGCGGGCGTTAGCGAATCGCCTCTTACCGCAACTGCCCGACGATGATCGAGGCGTTGTGTCCGCCGAAACCGAAACTGTTCGACATGGCGGCGGCCAGGCGCCGCTCGCGGGGCTTGCCGGGCGTGTAGTCCAAGTCGCACTTGGGGTCGGGCGTTTCGAGATTGATCGTCGGCGGAACCAGGCTGTCGCGCAGGGCCAGCACCGTCAACACCAGTTCGACGCCGCCGCTGGCGCCTAGCAGGTGGCCGAGCTGGCTCTTGGTGCTGGAGATGCTCACTTCGCGAGCCCGCGAACCAAACACCGATTTGACGGCCGCCGTTTCGGCGGCGTCGCCCAGCGGCGTGCTGGTGCCGTGCGCGTTGATGTAGCCGATGGCCTCCATGTCGAGCTTGCCGTCTTCTAGGGCCCGCGACATCGCCTTGGCGGCGCCGGTTCCGTGCTCGTCGGGCTGGGTGATGTGGCTGCCGTCGGAACTCACGCCGTAGCCGATCAACTCGGCGTAAATCTTCGCGCCGCGCTTTTTGGCGCGCTCCAGTTCCTCGATCACGAGCACGCCGGCGCCTTCGCTGAGCACGAAGCCGTCGCGATCGGCGTCGAACGGCCGGCTGGCGCGTGGCGGGTCGTCGTTGCGTTCCGAAAGGGCCCGCATGTTCGAAAAGCCGCTGACGCCCATCGGCGTGAGCGCCGCCTCGGCGCCGCCCGTGACCATGATGTCGGCGTCTTCGTATTGGATCGCCTTGAAGGCATCGCCGATGGCATTGGCCGCGCTGGCGCAGGCCGTGGCCACCGCCGCGCTGGGCCCTCGCAGCCCGTACTGGATCGAGACATGGCCGCAGGCCGCGTTGAGCATCAGCTTGGGGATCGTGAACGCCGAGACCTTGTCGGGCCCTTTTTGCAACAGCCGCGTATGCTGGGTCTCGATTTCGTTCAGCCCGCCGATGCCCGAGCCGAGAATTACGCCCGTGCTATACGGATCTTCCTTGCTGAAATCGAGGCCGGAATCGTTCACGGCGTCGATCGCGGCCACCAGCGCGAACTGGGTGAAGCGATCGACCCGCTTGACGTCCTTCAGGCTGATGTAACCGTCGGTCGACCAGTCACTGACTTCGCCGCCGAATTTGACTTTGAAGTCGGAGGTGTCGAAGTTGGTAATCGCACGGACGCCGCTTTCGCCGCGGCACACGCGTTGCCAGAGATCTTCGACTTTGCAGCTAAGCGACGTGACTGCGCCGAGCCCAGTTACGACTACGCGTCGTTTCATGGGAACTCGTGGGGTTTTGCGTTGGGGGGCGAGCCGGATCAACTGGCGCGAGCCGGATCAGCTCGCCTGCGACTTCTCGATGTAATCGATGGCCTGCCCGACCGTCTGGATCTTCTCGGCGGCGTCGTCCGGAATATTGATGTCGAATTCTTCTTCGAGTTCCATTACCAACTCGACCGTATCGAGCGAGTCGGCGCCAAGGTCGTTGACAAACGACGTCTCGGGCGTGACTTGGTCTTTGCTGACTCCAAGCTGCTCGGCCACGATATCGATCACACGTTCTTTGACTGAGGCCACCGGAACGGTCCTCCTCTGCACACCGAAATAGGGAGATTGAATTTTATTAAGCTCCCTCCAACGCTCAACATAGCGTTTTCGAGAGAGCGGGTAAATCCGACGAAAATGGAGAGTTCTCGCAAGACAGGAAGGTATACCGAGTTTTCATCTGGGTGTCTATATCTCTCGGGCGAATTACGGGTTGCCGGGCGTAAGTAGACGTTCGCGGTTTCGACCGCGGGTTGTATGCTGGTGGGCGGTTTTTGTCGCGAGGATCGAGTTGTAAGTCCAAGGAAGGACGGAAGATGGTCAACGAATCGGAAACGACGCGGAAGTTGCGGGAGATC
>DATKRK010000182.1:0-15311 GCA_035532215.1 Pirellulales bacterium
GGCCTGCTGATCTACTTCCGAAAAAGCTATGCGGGTCATCCTTGACCACCCTTCCGTCTACGGAGTCATCGAGAATGGGCGTATTAAACCAAACAGCCGCTGTCGTGAAAAGGCATCATTTCGCGCCGCGAGACGTATAAACAGCTACTTCTTTTCAATCGACTAACGACGAGGGCGCCCGACATGCAAGCCGCCGTTTAAGCCGGATTATTCATCAGCCCACACTAACCCGAAGCGCAAGCGAGGTGGAGCAACGCACTTACCTCGCTGGCGCTTCGGGTTGGTATCGAGCGATTTGTCAAGTAATAGCCGGGCTGTGAATAATCCGGGTTAGGCCGATTTTTCGGCAAAAACGCGCACGATTTAGTCAACTACGCTTGAGATTCGGAAAGTAACGATTGCGCGACCGCTAGGTTTTCAATGCCACCCGTTATGACTAAATCCAATGAGGGGCGTGCGTGTCCTGTGGTTTTTGTCGCACTGTTGGAGCCCCCGCCGGTTGGCGCGTCGGCGAGCTTGGGAAGTAGCATCCGGCACGAACAGGTTAGTTTTAACATCACCCGGTTTGCCTAAGCGAAGCGAGTATCGTAAGTAGCTTGTAAGGGGTGCTACTCCATTCCAGACTTGGCAAAAAGGCAGAGCCTTTGGCGTCGACGGCGAGGCTGAGGACCCAACCACGGTGGCGGACGTTATAGGCTCACTACTGATTCTTGGAGTCGGGGTCGTCGTCCTTGTCTCGCTGACGGCGGGCGCGGTCGTCGGCTGGCATCTGCGCGGGCTCCGCGCCGGCCCCCTCGAAACGCCGCCCGATCCGCGAACGGGCGACGCGCCGGCGAGCGAAGACCTGAAAGCGAGCCTCGATGCCGAGAAAATCAAAGAATTGCTCGGACAACTCAAGCGCCTGACGGATCGAGCCTCAAGCGGCATGGGCGAGCATAGCACCCGCGTCGAGAAGATCAGCCGCGAGATCGCGGCGCGTTGTTCGGGGGCCGATCCGCTGGAGCACGCGGTGCTCGGCGCCGCTCAGCAGTTGCTCCAGGCGAACGAGCAGTTGCGCGCCGAGTTGGACGCCGCCAAAGGGCAAATGCAGAACCACGCGCAGCAGATCGAAGCCCACATGGCCGAGGCGCGCACGGATGGGCTTTGCGGCGTCGCCAATCGCCGCGCCTTCGACGAAGAACTCCAACGCCGCTTCGAGGCCCTGGAGCGAGAAGGAAAGCCCTTCTCGCTGATCTTGCTGGACGTCGACCACTTCAAGCGCTTCAACGATCAGCACGGCCACCAGGCGGGAGACGAGGTGCTGCGCGCCGCGGGGCGCGTGCTGTCGGAGAACGTGCGGGATTGCGACATCGTGACCCGATACGGCGGAGAAGAATTCGCCGTGATCGTGCCGGAGTGCTCCTTCCTCGAGGCCCAGGTGATCGCGGAACGCCTGCGCATTTCGCTGGCCGAACAGCGGATCGTACACGAAGGCAAGACGCTGCGGGTGACGGCCAGCCTGGGCGTGGCCGAAGCCCGAGCCGGCCAAAACCCCGGCGCCGTCGTCCAGCACGCGGATCAGGCCCTATACGCCGCCAAGCAGAACGGGCGCAACTGCACCTATTTTTTCAACGGCCAGACGTGCGAGCAATTCGATGCGGCCTGGTTCGAGTCGAATCGCGACATGCTGGAAGCCGTCCAGCAACAGCTCGACGAGGAGCAGAGGACCGGCGCGCCCATCGATCGGCGCGGCCAGCCGCGGCGGCCTTTTCCCACCAATCAATTCATCGCGCCCTATCTCAACGGCCAAATACCCACCCGGGACATGTTCCAGCAGGTCCTCTGCCACGACATTTCCTCCGGGGGCTTTTCCTTCCTGCTCCCGCAACCGCCCCGATTCGATTCGATCATCGTGGCGCTGGGCATGCCGCCGAACGTGACTTATCTGACGGGCCGGATCGTTCACACCAGCGCCAGCAGCCCCAACGGCCAATCGATGTACCTGGTTGGCTGCCGCTTCATGGGGCGCATCGAACTGAACATCGAGTGCGCCGACGCTCGCCTGGAAGCCGCGACGGTTTGATCGCCGCCGGGGCGATCAGCCTTGTTCCATCTCCGCCAGCATGGCTTGCAGCGCGTCGACCTGAATCGGCTTCGTCAAGTGGTAATTGAAGCCCGCCTCGAAAGAGCGGCGATAATCTTCGTCGCGACCGTAGCCGGTCAGGGCCACGAGCACTCGCTCCTCGCCTTCGGGTTGCGCGCGCAAGCGGCGCGCGACTTCGTAACCGTCCATGCCCGGCAGGCCGATATCCAAGAGCACGATCCGCGGGCGAAACTGAGCGGCGACTTCCAGGGCCTCGACGCCATCGTGTACGGCTCGCACGACGTACCCCAGATGCTTGAGCAACAACTGCAAGGCGTGCGCCGCGTCGCGATTGTCCTCGACCAGCAACACGCCCGGCGCTGGAGAGTTGTTGCTGAACAATTTTGTTTCTTGCGCGGACGCCAACGGGGAATCGTCCTGCTCGCGCGGCAGGGCGGGCAGGAAAACGACGAATTCGCTGCCTTTGCCCAAGCCCTCGCTGCGCGCCTCGACGCGACCGCCGTGCAACGCGACGAGGCTTCTGACCATCGTCAAGCCAATCCCTAACCCGCCTTGCGAGCGGTCCAGCGATCGCTCGGCCTGGGCGAACAGATCGAAGGCCCGGGCCAGCGTTTCCGTCCCCATGCCCAGGCCGTCGTCCGAAACGCGAATTTCCGCCTCGGCCGCCGCGCGATTGACGGCCAGGCGAATTCGGCCGCCGGGCTCCGTGTATTTGGTCGCGTTGTTCAGCAGGTTGTTCAGGATTTGCTCCAGACGCGTGGGATCGCCGTCCACGCGGATGCGTTCGGAGGGGAGCGAAAGTTCGAAGCGTTGCCGGCGCGAATCGACCAGCGGCCGGATGGCCGCCGACACGCGCTCGACGAGCTCCGTCAGATCGACGACTTCGCGGTGCAGCGTGACCTTGCCGCGCGTGACTCGCGCCACGTCGAGCAAATCGTCGATCAGTCGCGTCATGTTCTGCAACTGCCGCTGGGCGATTTCGCGGGCCTGCCGGGCCTCTTGCGCGTCGAGGTCGGACAAATCGAGCAAACTCACGGCGTTCGTCACCGCCGCCAAGGGATTGCGCAATTCGTGCCCCAGCATCGCCAAGAATTCGTCTTTGCGGCGGCTCGATTCCTCGAGCGCCGCTTGCGCCTGCTTCAATTCGTGGATGTCGGTCAACGTGCCGAACCAGCGGATGATGCGGCCCGCCGCGTCGCGCGCCGGCAGCGCCCGGACCAGATGCCAGCGGTACTTTCCGGTGCGCCGGTCCTTGCAACGGAACTCGTTTTCGTAGACGTTGCCCGAGATCAGGGCCTCGCGCCAGGCGGCCACCGAGCGTTCGGCGTCGTCGGGGTGGAGAATCGTCGGCCACTTGTCGTCGTCTTCCGCGCCCTCGGAAAGCCCCGTGAATTCATACCACCGCCGGTTGAAGTAATCCGTCGCGCCGTCCGGGCTCGCGGACCAGACCATTTGCGGCATCGCATCGGCCAATTGCCTGAATCTCGCCTCGCTGTTGCTCAACTCGCGGTACAACCGGGCGTTATCCAACGCGATGGCCGCTTGCGCCGCGATGGCCGTGACGAGTCGTTCCACGCGCTCGCTGAACACGCCCGGGCTGGCATGGGCGAAGAACAGCCCGCCCAGCAACTTGCCTTGGCGAGAAATCACCGGCGCGGCCAGATAACTTCGCAAAGGCGGATAGCCGGACGGGAATCCGTCGAACGGAGTTCGAACTGCATAACGCGGATCTTCCAGCAGGTCCGCCACCCGCAACACTCCCCCGCCGTGGAACGTCGGCTCGAACAGCGATGCGATCCGAGGGATCGAAAAGGCGGCCGAGATTTCGCGCGAGATTCCCGACAAGGCGTAAATCGGGCCGCCCGCCTGCGGTTCGTCGTCGGCATTGGCATAAAAGACGCCGAACTGGGCCCCGCTGACGTCGGTGGCGGCGTCGGTGAGCGTTTGCATCAGCCGGCCCAAGTCGAGTTCGGCGGCCAGCGCGACTCCGATGCGATTGACCGTTTCCAGCATGCGAGTCTGCTCGCGCATGAGTTCGTCGGCGCGCTGCTGGCGAGCGATCTGGCGCGAGAGTTCGTCGATCCGCTGATTCAACTCCAAGAAGCGGCTCGTCGCCGATTCTTTGGGGGTCAGCCGCAACAGCGTCGCCAGCGATTGGCCGGGTGCGGCGAAGGCCGTGCCTTCGACGCGGCACGCGAACAGCGCGCCTTCCTGCGATTTCAAGAGCAGCACGCTGGAACTCCAACGCCGGCCGGGACCAGGGTTATTTGGGCAGAGCGAGGCTGGGTCGCAATCGCCCGCGACCAACTCGGCGAAACGCTTGCCGACGAGGCTCTCGTCGCGCGGGGCCAGCCACGTCGAGGCGGCGGAGTTGGCCGCCAGAATTTCGCCCTCCGCGGAAAGCAGCAGCATCGCTTCCGGCAGCAGTTCGGCGACTTCTAAAAATGCTTCGATCGACACGATGCCTCTCATCCCCGGCTCCGTGCCCAAGCCGGATCTTCGGTCGCCGTTGCGCCGGATGCGGCGCTGAATGCTCATGGGCTCCGGCCGGCCGGAGCGAAGTTTCAAACCGTCCGCCGTCCCGGCGCAAGCGTCGAAATCAACATTGAAGACGCGCGCTTCCTTCATGGAAACGCATCGGATCTGTCCGGAACGACAAGAGTTGTCGGCCGCCAGTATGGGCGCCGAACCGATAGACCGCCCCCGACGCCCTGCCGCAGGCGGGGCGCCGCAGCGTCTGACGACCAAGCAAGGCCCTATTATAGTGTCTAACCGGCGGCGTTCAACTCGCCGCCAGTGCCGCCCGCACGTCGTCGTCGCTCACCCCGCCGACGAGTTCCATTCGCCCCATTTCGGCGGGCAGCACGAACCGCAAGCGGCCGTGTTCGACTTTTTTGTCGCGCGACATGGCCGCCAGCACCTCGTCGGCGCCGAGCGCGGCCGGGGCCTCGACCGGCAAGCCCAACAGGGCCAATAGGTCTCGTTGCCTGGCGGTGAACGCGGCATCGACGCGCCCCAACCGTTCGGCCAGGCGGCTGGCGCAGAGCATGCCGATCGAGACGGCCTCGCCATGCAGCAAGCGGCCGTAGCCGGTCAATGTTTCGAACGCGTGGCAGAACGTGTGGCCGTAATTCAAGACGGCCCGTGCGCCGGTCTCTTCGCGTTCGTCCTGGCTGACGACCTGGGCTTTCAACTCGCAACTGCGCGCGATCACGTGTTGCAACACTTCCGGTCGCCGCGCGACGAGGCCGTCGACGTGGCGTTCGAGATAGGCAAAGAACTCGGCGTCGAGGATCACGCCGTACTTGACGACTTCGGCCAGCCCGGCACGATACTCGCGCGGCGGCAGCGTGGCCAGCACGTCGGTGTCGATCAGCACCCCGAGCGGCTGCCAGAAGGCGCCGACCATGTTCTTGGCCCGCGGCAGGTTGATGCCCACCTTGCCGCCCACGGAACTATCGACTTGCGCCAGCAGGGTCGTGGGGACTTGCACGAAGGCCAGGCCGCGCGCGTAGGTCGCCGCCACGAAGCCCGCCAGGTCGCCGACCACGCCGCCGCCAACGGCGACGATCGCCGATTTGCGATCGGCGCCCAAATCGAGCAGCTTTTCCCAGATTTCGTGGGCCGTTTCCGCGCACTTGCTCAGCTCGCCCGGCTCGATCACGATCAGGTCGACGGTCGCGCCCGATTCCGCCAGGTTCGAGGCGGCTTCGACCGCGTGCGGCTCTTGCACGTGGCTGTCGGTGATGACGACGGCGTGGGTGGTGCGGCGCCTGGCGACAAGAAAGCGACCGGCTTCGGCCAGCAGACCGGCGCCAATCTCGATCGAATAGCTGCGTTCGGCGAGCGATACGTGAACGGTGCGAATTTCGGCAGTCACAACAGCGCCTTCGTGGGCATTGGGCCAGGAAGGGACCGTGCCGGCCCCGCTTCGTGCTGCTTACTTGACCCGTTCCAAGTCGTCCGCAGTGACGGTAATCTGCCGGCAGAACCCGGTGTGCAGCCGCACGTAGTCGAGATCGGCGGCCGCCTGCGGGGCGGCGTGCAGTTGGGCGCCCACGCGCTGGCGGTCGGCTTCGTCCCAATTGTCGAACTCTTCGGGCCAGATCGTCTGTTCTTCCACGACCAGGGCTTCACGATAGGGATCAAACGCGTTGGCCATCGCTCGCACTCGCTTATACGGATTCACGCACGGCAGCTAATTTCGCCAGTATACTTTTCTCAGGGAGATAGGGAAGTGGCGATTGTGCGGCGACCGTTGCGGGTTTTGCTCAAAATGACGAGCGGTTGCGAGAGAGCGTATCAGCCCGCATAATAACCGGGATTAAATAACCTCGCAAATTCGAGCGTCATCATTGCCGAAATCGCTTCACTGCCGGCGTCCGGCGCCTTGGGCATCGAGATGCTTTTCAATCCTTCCCTTGAGCGCAAACCCGGTTTCGCCCCTGACGGGGCTGACGACTATTCTTGGACTTTAGCTGCCCAGGGGCTTGCGCCCCTGGCTACATTCTGTCGCCGCTACGCGGCTGGTTTTTTTCTGATCGAGCGGCGCGGGTCGGCCAACGTCTTTCCGACGTTGGTGAATGAGCGTCGCTGGCAACATGTAGCTCAGTCCCGTAGGGACGAAAGATTGTAGCCAGGGGCGCAAGCCCCTGGAGTGGCGTCAAAACCGAGGGGTCGTCAGCCCCGTTAGGGGCGATATCAACTCGGCGCGATGGGTTAGGAAGTTATTCAATCGTCGATGCTAATTCCGTCGATCGAGTCATTGACGGGAGGCGCTTCGGGAAGAAATGGAAACACGCGGTTCGAACGGCTCAACAGCAGCTGAAGAAGCAAGGGATAATCGTGCTGCGGCTCGGGACGTGGTCTCTCCAGCCGTAACCGAGCGGGGCGTGAGGAGACTGCGATGGCTGAACGACATTCAATCGGCGGCGCCGAAGAAGATGGCGATTTCCCGGAGGGATGTGAAGGTTGCGATGGCAGCGGGGTTAGAGCACCCGCATCTCCATCATGCCGCCTTCCAAAACTTGGCGGTTGGGTTGTCGTGGAACGATGCGACGCGTGCGAGCGATTTCCCAACGACCTTTCCGCGGCTGCCTCGCTATATGGCGAAGTCAAATGGATACAATGCGCCTCGGGCGGCTGGCATGCTGTAGGTCGAAGGTTTGCGTCGCTCGCGGTCGCGCGGTCGGATCTGGATACGATGGAGGATGTCGAGGCGCTCGGCTCGGGATCGCGACGCTTCCAGCTCGCGCTGAATTAGGGCGGGGAACTCGTCCCATTTCGATCGCGGTACGCTAGGCTGCCAATGCGGCCTTGCGGAATTCCTGGGGCATCGCTCCGCTCTGCCGCCAGGCGCGCCGGCGCCTTTCCGGCGACCGTCCGTCATTTTCCTGATTTTGACCGACTCATGCGAGGTTTCCCGTGACCGAGGCGCCCGAGGGCGACGAGCAGCAAATGGACCGCGGCTATCCGCTCGCCGGCTTGAAGGTGCTGGATCTGTCGCGGATTCTGGCTGGGCCGGTTTGCACGCAGCTTTTGGCCGACTTGGGCGCCGACGTCGTCAAGGTCGAACGGCCCGGCCTAGGCGACGACACGCGGCAATGGGGGCCGCCGTTCGCCAGCGATGGCGGCGCAAGCGGCTATTTCCTGTCTTGCAATCGCGGCAAGCGCTCGCTGGCGTTGGACCTCGGCCATCCGGACGGCCAGACGGTGCTCGCCGATCTCGTGCGCCAAGCCGACGCGCTCATCGAAAACTTTCTGCCCGACTCGCTGGAAAAACTCGGTCTCACGCCCGAGCGTCTGGCGGCTTCGAACCCGCAATTGGTGAACTGCTCGATCTCGGGCTTCGGCCGCACGGGGCCGCTGGCGAACACGCCCGGCTACGACCTGACGGTGCAGGCCGCCGCTGGCATTATGTCGATCACCGGCGAGCCCGACGGGGCGCCGATGAAAGTCGGCGTGGCGATCACCGACGTCATCACCGGGCTGTACGCGGCCGCCAGCGTGTTGGCCGGCTTGTATTCGCGGGGCAAGGGCCGCGGCGGCGGCAGCTTCGATCTGGCCTTGGCCGATTGCACGCTAGCCAGCCTGGTCAACGTCGCGCAAGGCGCGCTGCTTACCGGCCAACGGCCGCGCCGCTATGGCAACGCTCATCCTCAGATCGTGCCCTATGAAGCGTTCGCCACGGCCGACGGCCACGTGACGCTGGCCATCGGCGCCGATCGCCAATGGCAGCGGTTCTGCCGCGCGGTCGGCCGCGAGGCCTGGGCGGCCGACGCGAGGTTCAGCACCAATCCGGCGCGCGTCGAACATCGCGAAGCGTTGCTTCAACTGCTGAAGCCGCTGTTCGCCGAGCGAACGACCGCGGCCTGGCTGGCGCTGCTCGCCTCGGCCGAGGTTCCGCACTCGCCGGTGCTGGCGATCGACGAAGTGCTCCAGTCGCCCCAAGTCGCCGCGCGCGAGATGGTGCTCGAGGCGACCGACGCCCAAGGCCGCAGCTATCGCCTGTTGGGCGGCGCCGTCCACTGGCAAGGCGAACCGCCGCGCCGCGCCGTCGCGCCGCCCGAGCTGGGCCAGCATACCGACGAAGTGCTGCAAACCTGGCTCGGCTACGACGAACGTAAAATCCAGGAACTGCGTCACGCAAAGGCCATCGCTTAATGCCGCGATCCAACGACCTGCCGGACCCAACCGCCGCCGAACCCAAACTGGTCGAAGGCAAATACGCCATCATTGCGGTGCTCGCCCTGGGGCTGGCGGGAGCTTTGGGCGGTTGGTGGTATCGCAGCCAATTGCAGCGCCGCGCGATCACGCTCTGGGGGCCCGAGGCGGCGGAACTCATCCAGCAAGCGCCGCGCGTCGAATTGCTGAAGCTGGAACCGTTTGACGAACGCGCACGAAACAAGGCCGAACCGTCCTTTTCCGCCGCCGGCGTGAAACTCGCCCTTGCCGCGCGATGGGACGTCAGCCAGGCGCCGGGCCTGATCCATCTGCGGCACAGCCTGATCAACGACAACAGCTTTCTCTGGTCGGCGCCGCTCGACGATTGCCAACCTGGCTGGCCGTTCGCCCTGCGGTTCACCAGCGGCGAACGAGCGGCGACGCTGCTCGTGGATTTCGATTGCCGGCAAGCGTTGCTCGTCGAGCGGAAGGCCCGCATTTCGATCGAACCGATGAGCAAAGGACTCGCCTCGTTCATCCGCGAACTGCAGGACGCCGCGCCCGATCGCCCCTAGTCGCGGAGGGACGGGCGCCCCCGCCCGTCTGGCAACGCGGCGGCGCCGATCGGCCGGGAGGTAAGCTTCGTTTCCGATGCCGCGAGAAATCTTCACCATCGGCCATTCGAATCGCACGCTCGAGGAATTCCTCGAGCTGCTCCAAGCCCACGCAATCGAACAACTGGCCGACGTGCGGCGCTTCCCTGCCTCGCGGGCGCATCCGCACTTCAACGGCGAAGCGCTCTCGGCCCGCCTGGCGCCGGCCGGCGTGGCCTACCGGCATTTCCCGGCGCTCGGCGGTCGGCGCTCGAAGCGCCCGGCCGACTCGCCCAACGTCGGCTGGCGCGTCGAGTCGTTCAATCGCTACGCCGACTACATGGCCACGGCCGACTTCGCCGCCGGGCTCGATTCGCTCGCCGACTTCGCCGCGGTGAAACGTTCGGCGATGATGTGTTCCGAGGCCGTCCCCTGGCGCTGCCACCGCCGGTTGATCGCCGACGCCCTGATCGTCCGCGGCTGGCAGGTCTTCGACATCCTCAGCCGCTCGCCCGCCCAACCACATTCGCTCACGCCGTTCGCCCAAGTCGTCGGCCCGCGGCTGATCTATCCCGCCGAAGCTTGATCGGCGGACGCGGTGATTTATATTTCGGCCGATTCGTTTATATCGCCGCGCGTGCGCACGCGCGAATCGGCGCCGCAACGCGAGATTCTCCGAGAAAACAAGCGGTTTGCGCCGCGCGGGCCATAGCGCCGGCGGCGCAAAACAGGGCGTTTCATGCCCGATCGGCACCCGTTTCGCGCCCGATTCGACGCCTTTCGATAAATCACCGCGATCGGCATTTTCGCCTGCGGGCCGAGAATTTGGCCCTTTCCTGGCAGAGCGGCGGTTGATCGTCTCGTGGGTCGTATAAATCATGATTTTTCCCTTTCACGCCGCGGCTCTCCGGCCGCCCAACGTGCGTTTTCGGCTGGTTGCCTCCCGGCGCCGCTGCGCCAGCCGGCGAACGACTTCGCGCAGTTTTTAGACCGACGGGCGGTTGAGAATGAGACATCCGTCGGTCGTGGGGCGGCCTTCCAGGCCGTCAACCGCCGACGGCCTAGAAGGCCGCCCCACGAGACGCCCAACGTCTCGTGGGCGCCCGCGTGCAGTCTAGACCGACGGGCGAACCGACGTTATCGCCCCGGCGGCTTGCTCGCAATCGCCAGCGATTGGGGCCGATGAATCCGCCGCTTTCGGCGTCGGCTCTCTTCGCCATGTCGCAATCGTCGATTTGCCAGCGTCGTCTAGCGGCATCGCAGCGCGCCGGCTGGTTGCCTTCAAAGGTGCGGTCGGCGCCCGGCACGCAGCGATACAGAAGAGAAGACGAAGCGTACCAATCGCCGCTTGTTCGTTGCGCTTCCGCCAAGCGCGGCGAAACCGGACGCAGAATCTTGGCGAGGCGGCATTGCCTCACACGTCGCCCGCACCGCCCGCTCGACTTCCGCCCCACAAAGCCCGCCGCCGCCCAACTCGCGGTACGTCGCCGCGAAATCCCCTTCCGGCCCGAACCGATCCTGCCCGAACATGAACGTGCCGTTCATATCGAGCAGGATGGCGCGGAAGCGGTCGAGGAAAGGCGTCGGCATGGCTCGCCCGGCGTGATTCGATCGGCCGTAGGTTATGCTTCAGCATAACGTGCTCGGCGCTTCGTGTTATGCTGATGTATAAACTAGGAGGCTTTCCCCGGGCAAGCCGCTTGCAGAGCTATCCAATTCGTAAGACACTGGCTGCACGTCTTGATCTGAAACGACAACGGGAACCGCGGACATGTATTGCGATCTTGCTGACCTCAATTCCGAGGCCGACGTCGAGCTAAAGTTCCTGCATCCCCTTCTGACCGCCTCACCGCCCCATGGCCTAGGTTACTGCGGCGCGGAGATCCGCTGTAAAGATCGGATTCCCACCCACAAAATCGGTAAAGGAGCAGAGAGGAAGGACTATTTCCCTGATTTCGTAGCACAGTTGGCAGGTATGCCAATACTCGTCGTGGAAGCAAAGGCACCGGACAGAAGCGCGGATGAGGGCTTCCGAGAAGCGAGACTCTATGCTGGAGAGCTAAATGCTACGTATCCGCCCGGCGTCAACCCTTGCCAGTGGATATTGGCGTCAAACGGCACCGAGACCGTGTGCGGTCCGTACGACTCAAGCACGCCCAAATACCGCCTGAAACACTCCGAGGTATTGGCGCTGTCAAAAGAGTTCGCCAACCTCATCGGTGATTGTGCGGCGCAATCGCGGAGACCTCTTGCGGAAAAACTGCGAGCGTATCGCGAAGTTCCTGCAGTCAAGCCGACCGATCGAATTGGCGGGGAATCTGCTGGTTCTATTTCGCTGCCACAAAACCCTATTGGCAGCCACCTGACCGTGAATTACAGGTCGATTTTCGATCCGAAGAGCCGCGAGGAGAGAGCGCGGATCGTTAAAGAAGCTTATGTGCATTCACAAGACCGCGAAAATTCGGCTCTTCAAATTGACGCTCTTATTCGCTCAGCTCTCCTCGAAATCGCGCCGCCGCATTTGCCAAGGTTAAATACCAACAATCCTGCCGGCATTCTTGATACCTTGCGAAAGGGTCGCGACCTCATTGGGGAGACGATGTACTTAATTGGCAGCAAAGGGTGCGGCAAATCAACCTTTGTTGATCATCTACGTGAGGTGCGATTGCCACCGGAAATCGAGAATGAAACAGTGTGGGTGCGCCTTAACATAAATGAGGCACCGACCGATCGTCCGCGACTCGAGACTTGGCTAATTGACCATATCACGGATGAGTTGCGCAGATCGAACGAAGACGTCGCTGTCCTAGAACGCCGAGTCCTTGAGAAAATTTTCGGCCAGAAGATCGCCGAGCTAAGGCAGGGAGAATTATTCCAAGTTGAAGAGGGATCGCGGGAATATCGACAAGTGCTCTCGCGGAAGATCGAGGAATGGCGATCGGAGCCGCTTCAGTGGATGAAGGCCCTAAGTCGCTATCTGTGTGACGAGCGCAATCGTCTTTTGATTATTGTCTACGACAATTGCGACAAGCGAGTTAGGGAAGTTCAACTAACGGTCTTTGAGGCGGCGCATTGGATTCGTGGAGAGATCAACTGTTTTGTAATTCTCCCTCTGCGCGACGTGACCTTTGAGACGTACGCCGATTCCCCTCCTCTGGACACAATGCAGACCACGTTCAAGTTCCATATCTTACCGCCCCCGTTCCCGGAGGTCCTGAGAAAGCGAATTACGCTTGTCTTGAATGATAGTGAAAAGATGGCGCAGCCAGGAAAGTATATTGGTCTATTAAACGCCCCGGTGGAATTTGGAGCCGCCGATGTGCGTGCGTATCTCGAAGCTATATATAGAGCGCTTTTTGATCATGACAAGTTGATAAGCGGCCTGATGTTTGCGCTTGCTGCGCGAGATATTCGCAAAGCGATTAATATGTTCACCGCGTTCTGTATGAGCCCTCATTTGCCGACCACGCAACTACTTGAGCTGAAGACAACAGGTGGCCAATATGCTCTCGAACGCGACATGGTGATCCGTGCCCTAATGAGAGGCAACCATCGATACTTCAAAGAGAAGGTGCCAGTTGCTGAAAAAGACGCAGATGTCGTTAAAAACATTTTCCAGCTATCGCACAAGGGGCTTCCTGACCACTTCGTGCGATGGTCTGTTCTCGCATGGTACGAATCAAGGCGCGATGTTGAAGGGCCATCCGGCGCGGCTGGTTTTCATAGATGGTCCGACATGCAACAAGATCTGGTTGACAGTGGACATGATCCCGCGTCTGTGGAGAACGAATGCGTATTCCTGATCGAGTCAGGACTCATCGAGAGCGAGCACCAGGAGCCCGTTCTTAAATCCCGTAACGATTTGCTAAGGATTTCACCTCCCGGTGTGGTGCATCTCGAATTAGCCAATAATGCCACGTATATAGGCGGCTGCGCAGAAGACACTAAAATGCGAGATCGAGCTGTTGCCGCCAATATTGCGCGCCGCTTAACCGCCCTTGATGTCAGCAAGCCGGTGGCAGAAGATGCAATTCTTACCAATGCATGGTCATTCTTGACCTACCTAGAAAAAATGCAGCAGGAATTTCACAAAGCCATAGGAACAGGTCACGGTCCTGTGGAAGTGCCGCCCGTTCCGATTAGCGCGGTGCGAACTAAGGCGTTCAGTATCGCAGTCCAGGGGCATGTTTCGCAGTTGCTCTGGCGCGACGATGAATGGGCCAGCCAAGAAGGGAGCAACGCGGTGGGAACCGTTGTTCATCTATTTATCGACGGCGCCCTCGTCGAGATTGACGGCGGGCCGACGGGACTTGCTCCAAAGGCTTCTATTGAAGCGAATAAAAAGCTTAAAGGGCTCAGACTCGGCGATCGCGTCAATGTCGTTATTGAGCGAGTGAATCGCACCAGGGGGCAGGCAACCTTGCTGATCAATGGTCCGGTAAACGCTTGAAGCACGCGAACCCCTGGGGGGGCGAGCCCGCGCATTCGCTCAGCGTAACCGCCTCGGAAAGCGTGAGGGAATTGTAAGAGTAAGCAAGGCAAGTTTGTAAAGGAGAGGCGACCGATGAAACCAGCGCTTCCAAGGATTGCGGCTGAGTGGTCGTTAGGGTTTTCGGCAGTGCTAGTCGGCTTCGCCGCCCCCGCTTCCGCACAAACCCTCTCGGCGATTTACGTGATGAAGCTCGAAAGCGGCGAAGTCCGCAAGGTCAGCCATCACGATGAGCTTTGGCTGGGCTCGCCGGCGTGGTCGCACGATGGGAAACGCTTGCTGTACGATGCGGCGCCGGCCAATCGAAACTATCGCCAGGGCCGGATCATGCTGGAAAACCTGGCGCCGGCCGACAAAGCGGAAGCCGGGCGGGGGCGCCCGACCCTCCATTTCAAGGAGGACAAAGCGGAAGCCGGGCGGGGGCGCCCGGCCCTCCATTTCAAGGAGGCCGAGGCGAGCGAGGTCAAAGATCTGGGCTACGGCTGCGCGCCCGTGTGGTCGGCCGACGATAAGCAAGTGGCGTTTCAGTTGGGCCAGGGAAACGCCGCCGGCGAGCGGCCGGGCGTGTATGTGATGAACGTCGACGGCCAGGGCCGCGAGTGGATCTGCGAAGGCCAGCGGCCGCGCTGGTCGCCCGACGGAGAAAAGCTGCTCGTCGCCAGCCAGCACGAAGGCTTCGCCAGCCTCTACATCTACGACATCTTCGAAGCCAAGCTGACGCGGGTGCTGGAGCATGGCTACGAGCAGGTCGTCGGCGGCTGCTGGTCGCCCGACGGCAAGCGGCTGGCCTTCGTCGGCTACAAAGGCGCCGCCGCTTTCAGCGGAGGCCGGGGCGAGTTGGCCGTGGTCGAGGCCGCCGCCGGCCAGACGCCGCAGCCGCTCGTCGAGGACCGCGTCGGCTGGCAGCCCGACTGGTCGCCCGACGGCAAGCGGCTGCTGGGCTGGATCGCCAGCGGCGGGCAGGAACGGCTGCACCTGTTCGACGTCGACGGCCTTGAGGAGCCCGCGCTGCTCGCCGGCCAGGTCGGCGCTCACAATAGCGACGCCGTATTTTCGCCGGACGGGAAGTGGATTGCGTTTGATAGCGTGCGGGGAGAGTGAGGGGCGAGCCGGGCGAGGGTGCCCGGCCCTCCATTTTCGAGCCGGGCGAGGGCGCCCGGCCCTCCATTTTGGATTTGGGAATTCCGACCTGAATAGCCCTCTCCCAAAGGGAGAGGGGGTTTGCTTGGGCTCCGCTCCTCTTTTCCGGCGCCCGAGAGCGAATTTTTGCTTTCGCGAAAAAATCTTGTCGATTTGCGAATCGGGTCTTCGTTTCTACTGCGAACGGCCCGACTTCAGCGGCCGTAACCGTTCACGGATTTTAACCGATGCCCTGGTGAACGGGCGCGCAGAACCAGAGGACCGCAGGTCGGAAAGGCTGATGGTGGGGCAAAACGCAATCGCTCAAGAAGTATCCGGCGCCAGACTCGGCGCGGCGGCGCCG
>DATKRK010000183.1:0-4564 GCA_035532215.1 Pirellulales bacterium
CGGCGCCGCCGCGCCGAGTCTGGCGCCGGATACTTCTTGAGCGATTGCGTTTTGCCCCACCATCAGCCTTTCCGACCTGCGGTCCTCTGGTTCTGCGCGCCCGTTCACCAGGGCATCGGTTAAAATCCGTGAACGGTTACGCTTCGCGAACTTGAGCAGTTCGTCTAATCTCGTTCGGTCCTCAACATCGTTCCTTGCTGCGTAGCACTCGATTAGAATTGGTTCGTCTACGAGCACATCGCCTGAATCCGTCTTAAAGATGCCTTTGAGCGCTTTGAACGCCGTTGCTCCGCGATATAGCTCCGCGAACAGTTCAAGAGCGGCAGTCGCCCAAGCGTCCTGGTTATTGAGTTGCTTATTCCGGCGGTCGTGGCTTGGAATAATCAGTATGATTAAGTCCTGACGCACGCCGGACTGAAGAAAGCTGATTATTCGTTCCGCATCGTCGGCCTTCTTTTTCTTGCCCATGTCACCTTGAACTCGCCACGCGCGGGCCGAGCTACCCCCCACATAAACAGAAAATGACGAAGACCCAACACCCGTTCAAGGCCGCAACTGGACCATAACCACCCAGATGGAGCATCCAGTTTAGTCTATGCTTTGCTTGGCGGGGGGGCAATTAAAAAAGCTGCATAGCCTGCAAATTCCCCGGCGGACGACGAAGTTCGGGCGCGTGGGGCTGCCGCCCCACCCTACGGTTGCGATGGCGCGTCGCTCAATAGTGCGAGTAGTTCGGCAACGCGGCAATCATAACTGCACTGCTGGCGGGCGTGGGCGTGGCCGGCTTGCTGGATGGCGCGCAGTTGGCCGAGGTCGCAGTGCAAGTATTCGGCCAGCTTGTCGGCCATCGCCGCCGGGTCGCGAGGCAGGGCGAGATAGTTGCCGCTTGCGCGCCAGCCTTCGGCCGACAGGCCCTCGACCGGCGGCGCAGCGAACAGCCCGCCGTGACCGGCGACAATATAGATGCGGTTCGACCAATAGCCGGCGAAGTGCGGCCAGTGCGGGCCGACGACCAGGCGATACGATCGCACGAGCCGCGTCAGTTCCGGCCCGCGACAATCGTTGACCGCGCGAAACCGCTGGCCGAAGCGGGCGAAACAGGCCTCGACCAGCCGCTTCCGGTCGCCGTAAGGCAGGCCCAGAAACAACACGTCGCCCTCGTATTCCTCGGGCCTGCACTCCTCGGGCCAGCCGGCTTCGGCGTCGATCTCGTCGGGCGCCCCTTGCCGCACGACGACGGCGCCCGGCAGCTTCGGCGCCGTGTGGCCGTCGGTCGTGACGAACAACTCGCAGGCCGGCGCGATCGTTCGCGCCCAATCGAACCGCGCCGGCGAAAACTCTTCGGCCAACAGATCGAACAGCCAGCACGCGACCCGACCGACCGCCGGCCGGACCTGTTCGATGAGGTCCGCGACGGCCCGTGCGTCGTTCGGCCACTCGTGGCCCGCTTCTTGAAAGCGAGCTTTGGCCACGAGCAGCACGTCGGGCCGCAGCTCATCGGCAGCCGCCGAGATCGTCGCCCGGAGAGCCTCGCTTTCTTCCAATCGCGTCACTTCATGCCCCGCGCGCTCCAGCGCGCGGGCGATCTCGTTTTCCGTGCTGAACGAATGGCGGAATGCGCCGAGATATAGGATTTTCATGTAACACTCCATGTAGGGTGGGGCGCAGCCCCACGCAGTTCAGACGCGCCAAAAGGCGTCGGGGATCAGGCGTCAGGCGCGCGTGGGGCTGCGCCCCACCCTACGGCCCACGCTTCGCATAGCCCGTCGAACAACCGCCGGTACTCGGGCAATAGGCGGCGCCAGGAAAGATGCTCGGCGTACTCGCGCGATTCGTCGCTGGCGGCGGAAATGTCGGCGTCGTACCAGGCGTCGACGGCGGCGGCGATCGCTTGCGGCGTCGTTTCATGGGCGGTGATCTCGCGGCAAATTCGCTGGCGAGTCGTCGACGTCACGTCGATCGCCATCCGCCGGCTGGAAGGCGGCAGCCAGCCTTCGCGATGCTCGGGCGCGACCTCATCGGCTTCGCCCGCGTCGCAGAACGGCCAATAACGCGTGGTCATCACCGGCATGCCGGCGGCGAGCGCCTCTTGAATCGGCAGGCTCAGCCCGTCCCAGCGGTGCGGGTGCAACAGCACGTCGCCCTCGCTCCATAGATCCCAGTAGTTTTCCACGCCGCTCGCGGCAGGGCCGGACAGACAGGTGATCCGCTCGTCGCGCGGCAGATCGTCGGTCGGCAACGGCGATTGATGGCGCACGACGAGCCGGGCGTTCGACTTGACGTGGCGCCAGGCTTCGATCACGCGTTGCGTGCCGTTGCGGCCGCCAATGCCGCCGTGCCCCATGCTGTGCAGGAAGACCCGCGCCCGGCGCCGGCGGCGAAAGGCGATCCGCTCGACGTCGAACGGAATCGGCAGAAACACGCGCCGCGCGGCGGCCAGCCCCGGCGTGCGTTCCATCTCGTACCAATCCAATCGCGACGGGCAGATCGCCAACTCGGTCTGTTCCAAGCCCGCCCTGGCCAACGGGCAGCACTCGTACATCGGCACGAGCGCCGTGCGGACGCCCATCCGGCGCGCGACGCGCGGCGCCAAGTCGCCGTACCAGGTTTCGAACGACAGCAGCACGTCGGCGCCATCGCAAAGCCAGGCCAGCAGTTCGACGGTCAGGCCGTCCGCGGCGACGCGGTTTCGCGGATACCAGTGCGGGTAGTGTTCGCCCGGATGACGCGAGAGCGAGACCGTGCGGTAGAAGCCCAGGCGATCGCTGAAGCTGCGCGCGAGCGAGCCCAGCCCGCCGCAATCGGCGCGAACGATGGCCGCGATCTTCTTCATGCCAGCACTTTCACGCAGCAGAAGGCGTCTTCGTGCATGCTCGCGTAGAGCTTCGGCGTCGGGTGCAAGGCGAAGCCCATCGCGACGTACCAGCGGTGCGCGGCGGCGTTCGACTGGCTGGTGAAGGCGTACACGGCCTTCACGCCGGCGGGCAGTTCGGCGATCATCCGTTCCAGCAGTTGCCGGCCGACGCCGCGGCGTCGATGGTTCCAGGCGACCTCGATATTGACGATCTCCGCCGCGCCGCCCGTCGCCAGCCGGTAGTCGAGCCAGCCGCGCCGCAGGTCGTCTTCGATCAGATGCCGGGTGAAATAAAGCTCGGGTTGGTACATGGGAGAATGAGGGGTGTGAGGAGTCGGGTTTCAGGTTTTGCGTATTAGGCGAGCCGGAGTTTTGCGTATTAGGCGAGCCGGAGGCGTAAGCCTCCGGGTGGCGCTCACGTCAGGCGTTGCCGCCAAGCCTGGACCTAGCGCGCTGGGGGGCGTGTCCAGAAGTGCGGAACTCGTGCTGATTCGCGCTCGCCGGAACATCACGCAGCGCGTGCGCACAGCACGCACTGTGCGAACGCGTGTTTACGCCCCGATGCCCAGCGCCTGTCGCCACCCGGAGGCTTACGCCTCGGGCTCGCCTCACGCCTTAGCCAGCTCAGCCCAACCCGCTCATGACGAACTGCAGCCGCCGCACGATGCGTCGGGCGACGACCTCGAGCGAGAACAGCCGTTCGACCCGCTCGCGCAGCGCGGCCGCGGGATGCGGCGACTCGTAAGCGACGGGCAATTGCCGCAGCAAGTCGCCGAAATCCCAGGGGTCGAAATAATGCGCGGCCCCTTCGCCCGATACGCAGCCTAACTCTTCGACGCACGCCGGCAGCCGCGAGGCCAGCACCGGCTTGCCGCACAAGGCGGCCTCCAAGGCAGGGATGGTGGCGTTGCTCTCCTCGAACGCCGCCATCACGTAGCAGCGGCAGCCCTTGACGATCTCGCAATACTCTTGCCGCGTGCGATCGCACTGATACGTCGTCACCAGCGGCAGGCCCAACCGCCGGCAGGCCAACTCGACCCACTCGACGCGCTTGTGAAACGCCGACCGCGGCGCCGCGTAGAGCACGTAGTCGCCCGAAGCGAACGGCGGCCGGAAGTCGGCCGGGTTGGCCCACGAGCCGACGACGAACGAGTCGTAGCCGTGCGACGCTTTCAGTAGCCGCGCGGTCTCGTAGCTGGCCGACCAGAGATCGGCGGCGCGCGGCATCAGTTCATACAGCGCTCGCCAGCCCGGATGTCGCTCGAAATCGACGAACGAGAACTGGTCCCAATGCCATAACACCAGCGGCGCCTCCACGTTCGCCAGCGCCGGCGCCCGATCGGCCGTCTGCGGCAGCATGGCCGCCAGCACCACATCGGCCTCGTCGGGATCGCGATAGCGCACCTCGCAACCCGCCGCTTCGAGAAACGGCGACAGCTCGCGGAGGAAGGCGTAGGACGTTTCGGGAATGAGGTAGCAGAGTCGCATTGTTTTTGAGGGAGTGTAGTGGTTGGGAGGCATCAGGTAACAGGCGCCAGGAGAGAGGAGCCATCAGCGGCGAGCCGGAGGCGGTAACCGTTCACGGATTTTAACCGATGCCCTGGTGAACGGGCGCGCAGAACCAGAGGACCGCAGGTCGGAAAGGCTGATGGTGGGGCAAAACGCAATCGCTCAAGAAGTATCCGGCGCCAGACTCGGCGCGGCGGCGCC
>DATKRK010000184.1:0-8908 GCA_035532215.1 Pirellulales bacterium
CGCCGAGCACGCCGGACAGTTTCCACGCGAGTTCGAGGCGGTGCTGGCCTTGCCCGGCATCGGCCGCTACACGGCCGGCGCCATCACCTCGATCGCTTACGACGCCCGCTCGCCGATTTTGGAAGCCAACACGATCCGCCTTCTGAGCCGCCTGTTGGCCTATCGCGGCGATCCGCAACAGACCGAGGGCCAGAAGACGCTGTGGGCCTTCGCCGAAGATTTGTTGCCGCGGCGCGGCTCGGGCGAGCTCAACCAGGCGCTGATGGAACTCGGCAGCCTGGTCTGCACGCCGCGCAAGCCGGCGTGCGAGCAGTGCCCGGCCATGTCGCTTTGCCCGACCAATCGCGACGCCCTGCAAGAAGTCGTGCCGCCCATGCGCCGCAAGCCGAACTTCGAAAGCGTGCGCGAAGCGGCGTTGGTCGTGCGTCGCCGCCGGCAGGTGTTGTTGCTGCGGCGCGGCGACGGCGGCCGCTGGGCCGGCTTGTGGGATTTTCCGCGTTTTGCGGTCTCCGCGGCCGAAGACGAAACGCTCGATCGCGAGCTGGCCGACAAGCTGCGCGAGCTGACCGGCGTCCTCGCCCGGCCGCGCGAGTTGCTGACCACCTTGCGGCACGGCGTCACGCGGTTCCGCATCACGCTCGCCTGTCATCTGGCCGATTACGTTTCCGCCTCGCGCCGCCCGCCAACCGGCGCCGAATTGCGCTGGGTCTCGCCCGACGATTTCGATGGTTATCCCTTGAACACGACCGGCCGCAAGCTCAGCCGGCTCGTCGCGGCGTCTCCTACGAACTCGAAGCATTAGCGTTTCGGCCATCAACCACGCAACGTTTCTTTTTTCGGCGGAAAGAACCCGTCGCGCAACCGCCAGACGGCTTCGATCGTCAGGTCTTCGCCGTTGAAGTGCAGCCTTTGATCGATACTACTTTTTTTCATCCGGGCTTACAAAAACGTTCTCCGTCTCAAGCGGCAATTGAAATGCATCGGCAACGCGCGTCATATAATGGCAGCGGCACGACCACCATAGCACGTCGAGCGCACGATGTGGGCCGAAACGCTCGACCAAGCCGCAAGCATCGGATTTCGTGCTCGTCCAGGGCGCTTTCGCCTGCTTGCGTGCGAGCATAAACGCGAATCGATCGGCCGGCGAAAAACCGGACCAATCTCGACTCGCCAATCGCCTCGTTCGTTCTTCCAGAGCGTCTTTTTCCAAGCCCGCGACCGCGAGCAGCATCTCGGTGTGGCCCATTCAGTAAAAGCAGTGGATCGTTCGGGTAATGACCCAAAACAAGCTCTCTTCGAACACGCGGTCCTGTTTCGACTCTTCGGCGAACGCGCGCGTACAGGCCCCCCAGCCGGCCGCCAGCTCGGGCTGATAGCCGCGGCAAACGAGCGACCAACGAATATGGACCGGACGCTTCGGACGTTGATCCTCGGGCAGCGTTTCGGCGACTTCCTCCCACGTCGGGACGCGAATCCGGCCGCTGCGCTGGCGTTGCAAGTCCAAGTTGGCCTGCAATTGACCGAAATCGACCGATCGCCACTCAGGATCATCGACTTGCCCGGGCACAATTGGCGCCGCCGATGAATCGGGCATGACGCGCTCCGGGACGTCGATCGGGGCATCCTTGTCGGCCTTTGCGAATCGCCCTTCGAAAGGCGGAAGCGGCGCCCCCAAGTCCGACACGGCGCCCACAGCCAAGAACAGTCGGTCTTGAAAATTTGCATGTGCGACCAAGAGCACGAGCGCCACCCAATTTCGGTCGCCCAGGACTTTGGCAGCCCGAGCCGCTTCCTCGTCGCTGATCTTGTCGGCTTCCAGGGTCAACCGTCTCGCGAAGTTCAAAATCAGTTGTTCGTCGCTGGGTGGCGTCTCAGGGGCGTTCTCAAGGGACGCCAGCGCGGCATCGTCAAGTCCGGCGCGTCGCAAATCGCCTTCGGCGGCGGCCATGCTATAAGAACACCGGTTCGCTTTGGCCGCCGTCCAACGCACTTTCGCCGCCAAAGCGGCGCCGAGAGGGCTGCGTTGGCGGTGCATGGCGTCCAACTGGAGCATGGCGGCCGTCGTGCGCGGCAGGCTATCCGCCAGCATCCTCGCCCACGCCGGCAGCGGCTGCCGCTGCCCTTGTTCCAAAGGCGGCAGGCGGTCCCAGGCTGAGACGTCGTCGAGCATCGGCAAACAGGCCGAGTGCTCGTCGGCTGCAGCGAACGTTGCCGACAATAGTACGGCGATGAGAGCGAGACCTCTCTTGAAGATTCCCCAGGGACACGCGAGCGCGTTCATAGCATTCACTCCGTCGTCTCGGCGATGGGCGGCGCACTGTTGAGCTGCTGGTCGAGCAACAACAGCACCAGCGCTTGTTCGAGTTCGCCCGGCTTGAACCCGAACGGTCCGCGCCCGCTTTTGTAGGCCACTTTTCCTTCGCAGTCGATGAGATAGAGCCGCGCCGGCATGCCGCTGTAGGCATTGCCGACAGGGTCGTTGATTTCATCGACGACCAGAGGCATTGAATAATTGAGCGTGGCCTGGCACCGTTGGGCGACTGCAACCCGTTCGTCATACGTGGCGGGTTGAGCTAATTCGACTCCGACTGCATCATTCGATTCCATCCGCCAGCCGTCCGTCGGATGCGCTTCTCGCACGTAAACCGCCAAAAACGTTGCGCGATCTTGATATCGTTTGCACAATTCATCCACGAGCGGATACATCGAACGGAACGGCCCGCAGGTGAAATTGCCGAAGACGAGCACGATCGGCTTCGGACCGCCCAACTCGCCAAGGCGGATGGTTTGTTTGCCGTCTTGCGTCTTCAGGCTGAAGTCGGGCGCGGCGGCGTTGAGAGCAGGCCCCGCGTTGAGCGAGCCGATCTCGCCTCGGAACAAGCCGCGAACAAGCGTCTCGGCCGTCGGCCCGTCATTGGCGCCCGCCCCCGACCCGAAGCCGGCCAGCAGAGTTTCCGCCAGGTCGGCGGATGTCGCGTATTCGCGCCCCGAGGCGGCTCGGTCGAAGAACGCGAGAACTTCGTCGCGCGTCAATCGCCCGTCGCCTTTCTTGTTCATGCGCCGCAGAATACGGCTGACGAGATAGTACTGCTGGACATAGGGGTTGCGATCCGACCAATCGAGATCGCTCGCCGTAACGCGACCGTCCCGGTTTCGATCGAGCCGATCAAAAAACTCTTTTGGCCCGCGAAGCTGTTCGGGAGCAATCTCGGCCGCCGCCTCGGCCCCGGTTGTCCTTGCCAGCCATTTCCAATCGTACCGCGTTTGCCCCGGGCCAAACCAACCTTCGCCCGGTCCCATTTGCGAGCCGCGGGCGATCGCTGCAAGCATCTGCACCGACTCGGGCATCTGCTGCCCGGCAAACGCCTTCTCCAGCCAATCGGCCGCCGCCTGCTCGGGGGGAACGTGTATCGTCTCCGACGGGCCGCCGGGCGGAGCATTCGCAGGCGGCTGGTTCGTACTTTGCGCCGCCGCGCTCGGGACGGCGCCGTTCGGGTCGGCATATAACTGGCTGCAAGAGCATACGAACGCAATGGCGCCTACCGAGAATTGAATTCGGGTTCGGCGCCAAATCTCTTGAATACGCATGGCAGAAACCTCGCATCAGCTACTGAAAAAGCGTATGGCCGTCGGCCGCAGATCGCCGTCTCCCATCAACGCTTGTTCGGCGGTTTGACGACGGGCCGCTGGTCTAAAAACGCCAGTACGTCGTCATCCGTCAGCGGCGGCCTAGCGGGAACCGACCCTTGCGGAGTCGAAGCTCCGTTCTTCAAGGCGGCGACGCGCGTGGCGCCACAATGAGGGCAGGCCACGCGCGCGGCGGGTTCCGCCGGCGCGGAAAAAGTTGATGCACACTGCAAGCACTTCATCGATTGTGACATGACGAAGATCTCCAAGGACGCTCATTGGCGAGTCAAACTGTGGACAAAGAATGGATCGCGAAGGTTGGCGGCGGCAAGCTCCCGAGCCCTGCACTTTTCGACCGCCACCCGCATCAGGGTTCGAGCGGCAGTCCGAGCGTCTCGGTAAAGCGGTCGAACATCGCGGAATTACACGCCACATAGACGATCTCGGCCGTCTCGTGATCGGAAAAATGTTTGCGCAGCCGCGCGATGTCGGCGTCGGCGATCGTGTGCGGCGCCGCGGTCAACTTGGCGGCGAACGCCAACGCCTCGCGGACCGCCGGCGACAACGCTGCGCCGGGCGGGTCGAGCGAAATGGCCTGCTCGGCCGGTTGGCCGAGCGCCGCCAGGCGGCGCTCGGCGTCGGCTAGCGCGTACCAGGCGCGGTCTTGGCGGGCGCACGACCAGGCGATCTGCGCCTTGAGCAATTTGTCGATCCTTCCTTCGTTGGCGATCGCCTCGCAGGCCGTCGCTTGCGCGACGCCCGATTGCGGAAAGAGCGTCAGCGCCCGCACCCACTGCGGCACGGGCCTGTCCTGCCAGCCGCTCGGCAACGCCGCGCGCGCCTCGTCCTCGCCAGGCAAAGCGACGCGAGCGGAACGCTTTCGGCATTCGGTCAAGGCGCGCTCGACCTCCGCGCGACCTGCCAGCGGCGGGCGCTTTTGGTCGGCCGAAGGCGCCACCAGGCTGCTCGCCTCGCGAAATCGCGGGCTGGTCGGCGCGTCGAAACGAATCTCGCCGTCGCGGAACCCCTGGTCCTGGGGAATGCCCAGTGCGTCGGTCCAGCGCGTGATCGAATTGAACCTGGCGATCGTGAAGACCAACTCGACGATCTCCTTGTCGCTGAAATGCTTGCGCAACGCGTCGACGTCGGCGTCGTCGATTGTATACGGCTCGACCGTGAGCTTGCGCGCAAGCGCGAACGCCGCGCGTTCGTCCGGCAAAAAGACCGACCAATCGGAATCGAGCGAAGCGATCCGGTTGTCACTCAAGCCCGCAACTGCGAGCTTATGTTCTTGGTGGCCCAGTCAGTAATGGCAGTTGTTCGCGCGCGAGACGATCCAGAAGCACTCGGTCGCCAGCGCGTAGTCGATCGCCGAGTCGGACTTCGACGAGCCGCGCGGCGCACGCGCGGGACGCCACGATGCCGGCAGGTAGTAAGCGGCCATCCGCCCGTTATTCACCGAAGGGCGGCCCCCCGAAGCTCGCTCGGCGTCGGTCAGCGGCGGCAGCGGCAAGCGAGGCTGCCGCTCTTTCAGGGCTTCGAGCGCCTGCTTGATCGCGGGCCGCGTATGCGGGATCGCGTTGGGAGTTTCCGACGCCGGCTCTTCGCCGTGCAAGGCGGTCGCGCCGGCCCAGAGCGCCAGATGCGCCAGGACAAAAGGTTTCGTGCGAAGCATGGCTGATTCCTTAATTAGGAACGGACGAAGTTCAGTCGCGAAAGATGGTAATCGTCGGATCGGTGCCGACAACGTAGCTCACTTCTTGCTTGTTCGAGCCGCCCTGGGAATCGGAGAGCGTAAGTTCGACGAGGTAGTGCAAATTCGCTCCGTCGTTTCTCGCTGCTTCCGGAATTCGGTAATCGGCCAGCTTCCTGCCCGACTCCCAGGCGAAATCGCCCATCACGATCGGCGGCGTCCGCCGAGCCAGATCGGCGGATTGTTCGCCCGCTTTCCAGCTTGCCAGCGCCGCGTCGAGCGACCGCCGCGCCACGTCGGCTTCGGCGGGGACGTTCTGTCGGGCGCAAGCGGGCAGCAGCAGGCAGCAGACGACCGCGGCCCACAGGGCGCCGCGACGTGCAGAGATTGGTTGATTTTCCCTTGGCATGTGCGTGCTCCCTGCTACTCGATGGGCATGGCTTCGCCGCCGTTGCGCGAACCCAAAGCCCACCAGGCCGCGATATTCACGCCGTCGGAGACCCAGCGGACCGAGCCGTCGCAGAGGCCGACCTGCACGCCGCCGGGATGGTAGCTGTTGGCCGTGGTCATGATCCGAAACGGCGGATACATGCACGAACGGTCGTTGGGCGGCGCGATTTGGTAATAGAACGTCGTCGAGTGGTACGCCTGCAGCCAGGGCCCGCCCACGTTCGAAACGCCTTGGAACGACAGGTTCGAAACGTTGGTCGCGCGGCAATCGATGATCGACTGCTGGGGCGTGGCGGGAAAAGTTCCCGGCCGGAACGTGTCGGACTTCTCCGTCGAGATGCCGTTGTTGAAGTCGCCCGTCACCTTTTCCGAAAAGGCCGCCGTGTTGCTCAGGCCGTCGCGCACGTCGGCGAACGGAAGAAAGCTGTTGGTGTAGAACACGCCGTCGGCCGGCTTCATGCCATAGTTCGGATCGCCGGGAGTCGTCGGCGGAATGCCGCCGAACAGGATCTGCGTTCCCTGATTGCCGTAGTAGTTGTTTGGCCCGTACGCGGGCGGCACGTTGAGCTGGCTGTCCGAAGGGCACAGAAACACGGTCAAGCGTTGCGGCACGGCCCGCGAGTTGAGGGGGTCGCTCCACTCGACGTTGAAGTCGACGTACTGATAGACGTTTTCCTGCTCCAAATACGGCAACAAACGAGCATGCTGCGAAATGTCGTCGCGTTTCACGGCGCCCGAACTCGTGACGTAGAACGAATCGGCCGCGGGCAGCTTTTTGAACACGTCGTGATAGTTGTGCAGCGCAATGCCGAACTGCTTGAGATGGTTGTTGCACTGCGTGCGCCGCGCCGATTCGCGCGCCGCCTGCACGGCGGGCAACAGCAGCGCGATCAAAATGCCGATGATGGCGATCACCACCAATAACTCGACAAGCGTGAAACCTTGCCGTCTCGAATGCATGACAGACTCCGAATAAACAAAGGAAATGAACTGAAAGAATAGAATCAATGAAAATGAATGAACCCCCGGGCGCTGTCGTCCGGCGGCCTTGCCCGCCGCGCGCGTTGGCGCGCGGCAGACGCCTCGTACCTTGGTTCCGGCCCTTGGCTGCGCGAACGCTGCCAGACGCGCCGAGACGCGCCGTCGCGAGCGCAGGCCAATGCGTCTCTACGAATCGCGGGGTGTCAGGCCCCTGCTCGCGCACAAGGCGAACCGCTGGCGCGGATCGTCAGCGCAGGGGACAGAAGCCAAACCTACGGAAGAGGCCGTGGAGGAGGTTCGGGCGGCTGAATCGCCGCCTGCGAGAAGAGAAGGGTAGGCTCGACCAGTCGAGTTCCCGACCGTGGCGATTCGGGTTGCGCCGCGGCGAAGCCGCAGGCCGAATCGTGGGGCTTGAAGTCGAACAGACGCTCGGGCGCCGTCGGCATCGGGCTCTGACGCCGACAATTCGGTCCCGAACACTGCGGAACGCCGGGCGCCGTGAGCGGCTCGTGACGCATGCCATGATCCAGGCCGCCCTGAACCAAGCCGACTTGGTGCAGGCGGCCGTCGACCGTTACATAATCGCCGCAACTCGCCTGCGCGCGGTCGCTCGCCAGCCAGCCGCCGACCAGCGGGGCCGCGAGGAGCAAACCGAGCACACGAATTGCGCGAACGAGTTTCATCTGCGCAGCAACCAGATCGTCGGAAAGGCACCCCATCTCGTCGCTAGACTATCTCGGTCCGCATCGCGAGTCAAACAAAAAGTCGAGTCGATTCCCAAAAGCACCGAGAATCTCTAGTGCAAACAATCGCAGGCCAGCCATGTAGGTCAGGCTTTCGAGCCTGACGGGCGAGCAGGTCGCCCTTTCCACCCTGACCGGCGCGTTGTTCACATTTCCGAAGACGGCGTCCGCCTTTCACTCGCGCTCGCTCCACGCGCGGACCTCGCCCTCGTCGTCGATCTCGACATGAATCACATTCGGCGAGCAACAGACCGGGCAGTCCTCGACATACTCCTGGCTATCGCCCGCCGAGGCGTCGATCGGCACGAAGATCTCTTCGCCGCACCAATCGCAAAGGTAACAGGCTTCGTCGCGCATGTTCGTTTGACGGGATGTAAGCGCCGAGTCGTATCGCAGATTGAAGAAGCTCACGCGGAGGCGCGGAGCCGCGGAGAGCACTTTCCCTTATCCCGTTGCGTGGCTCTTCGCATATCGTGCAAGCCGTGGCACATGGCAAGCCTTCACCTTCACGAAATCAGATGCGCGACGAAGCTTCCTACATCTGCGATTGGTGCGGCGAAGAGATCTTCGTGCCGATCGACGCCTCGGCGGGCGATAGCCAGGAGTATGTCGAAGACTGCCCGGTGTGTTGCTCGCCGAATGTGATTCATGTCGAGATCGACGACGAGGGCGAGGTCCGCGCGTGGAGCGAGCGCGAGTGAAAGGCGCCGGCAAGGTTCCGCTCCGCGGTCTCGACCCGACCTCGGCGGCTCGCTCGCATCGCAGCGAGACTGGCCGCGACGCGGCGGACCGAAGCTTGAATCTGCAAGCGATTCGATTTTTAGTTTGACTTGCGATGCTGACCGAGATACTCTGACGGCGTTATGGGACCTTTCAGGCGGCACGATTAACGGGCAAATGAGACACGTCCGCGCAATTCGCGTTCTCGGCTTGCTCGCGGCGGCCCCGCTTGTCGGCGGTTGGCTGGCGAGCGACCGCGCGCAGGCGAGTTGCGGCGATTATGTGACGGTCGATGGCCGCCTGCACCAAGTCGGCTTGGACCGTGGCGGCCTGGATCATGGCATGCGTCACGAGCCGCTCACGGCGCCCGGCGTTCCGCAGTGTTCGGGACCGAATTGTCGGCGTCAGGGCCCTTTGCCGACGGCGCCGCAGCGCCTGTCCGACTTCAAGCTCCACGACTCGGCCTGCCGCTTCGCCGCGGCGCAACCCGAATCGCCACGGTCGGGAACTCGACTGGTCGAGCCTGCTCTTCTCTTCTCACAGACGGTGATTCAGCCGCCCGAACCTCCTCCACGGCCTCTTCCGTAGGTTTGGCTTCTGTCCCCTGCGCTGACGATCCGCGCCCGCGGTTTGCGTTGCGCGTGAGCAGGGGCTGATTCCCCGCGTTTCGTAGCGACGCATTGGCCTGCGCTTG
>DATKRK010000185.1:0-19921 GCA_035532215.1 Pirellulales bacterium
CACGAGAACAGAGAAGAGGAACCCGTAAGCGCTCCGCAGCGAGTCGTGTTGCCCGCGCGTCCAAACAGCGGCCGTGCTTCAAGCAGTCGCTCACGCACGATTTGCGCCCCCGAATTCAATCGCCTCCCAAATTCGACGGAAGCAGAAAAAGATCATGTCAAACCCGCGATCGGCGCGCCGAAGTAGATCGGGTGCGGGCGGTCGACTTCGTCGTGCCAGACGGCCAAGTCGGGAATGCCGAGGGCGCGGTAGATCGTGGCGGCCAGGTTCTCGGGCTTTTGCGGCTGTGAGGCCGGAAAGCCGCCGATCTTGTCCGACGAGCCGATCACCGTTCCGCCCCGCACGCCGCCGCCGGCGAAAAACACGCTCTGCACGGCGCCCCAGTGATCGCGGCCGGGCTCCTTATAGAACTTCGCCAAGTGCGAAATTTTCGGCGTGCGGCCGAACTCGCCCGCCATCACGACAAGCGTGCTGTCGAGCAGGCCGCTTTCCGCCAGATCGTCGAGCAAGGCCGAAACCGCCCTGTCGGTCGGCGGCAGCAGCTTGTTCTTCAGGTGCGGGAAGGCTTCGCCGTGCGTGTCCCACGATTCGTTGTTGCCCAGGTTCACCTGCACCAGGTTAACGCCCGCCTCGACCAGCCGCCGCGCCATCAACAGCGACCAGCCGAAGCTATTGCGACCGTAGCGGTCTTGCGTTTTGTCGTCGGCCTTGACGACGTCGAAGGCCCGCCGCACCTCGTCGTCGGCGAGCAGAGAGACCGCGGCCTGCCGGTAGCGATCGAAGCTTTCGGTCTCGGCCGACTGTTCCAACTGCCGCCGTTGGCGCTCGATTTCTTCGAGCAAGCCCAGCCGGCCGCCGAAGCGGTTCATGGCCAGCCCCTCGGGCAGGCTCAAGTTCGGGGCCTGGAACACGCGGTTGTCGGGCACGCCGCGAGTCTGATGGTCGAAACTGTATTCGGGGAAGGCGCCGTACGCCGTCGGATGATACGGCGAAGCGTCGATGAACCACGGATCGCGCCGCGGCCCCATCTGCCCGGCGAACTGGCCGGGTATGACGCGGCCCGTGCCGTGAACCAGCCGCTCGGGCAGCACGACGGCCGGCGGCAGATTGTTGCTGCGCGAGTGCGTCGTGGCGCCGGCGATGGCCGCGATCGACGGCCAATCGGTAACTTGCGGCTTGCTGGCGTTGAAAGCGGGAGGCAATTCAGAACGGCCGGTGAGCATGATGCAATGCCCGGCCGAATGTTCGTTGCTCGCATGCGTCAGCGAACGGCACAAGGCCCAATGCTGGCTGCGCGCTGCCAGCAGCGGCAGGTGTTCGCAAATCTGCAGGCCCGGCGTGCGCGTGGCGATCGGTTCGAATTCGCCGCGGATCGTGTCCGGCGCCTCGGGCTTCGGGTCGAAACTGTCGTGCTGCGCAAGTCCTCCAGACAGAAAGATGTAGATGCACGCTTTGGCCGGCGGACGCTTACCCGGCACGCTTCCATCGGGCGCAGCCGCGGCCCGCAGCGCGGCCAGGTGATTGCCGCCCAGGCCCAACAGCCCAATAGCGCCCGCTTGCAGCGCGGCGCGGCGCGGAAGCCGCGGATGTTGCGGCGTTTGCGAATCAAGCTGCGACACGTCGCATCTCCTCGTCGCCATCGGTCAAAGCTCGGACGCCGTTCGTCCGTAGGGGCCCGTAGGAATTTATCGGCAAATCGACCCCATCTTACCCGACGCAGCGGGCGGCTCTCAAGAAAAGCTTGCCGCTGATGCAAATCACTTTCCAGCAGGCACGAGGGTCAGCCAGATTTGGGCGGTCGTCGCTGTGCGATTGGGAAGCGTCGTGCGAGCTTCGCGAGCAATGGCGCCGGCCTGGCCGGCGGCTTCGCCGAGTATGCGAATCGGCCCGGAAAACGCTGCTTGGCCGCCGGAAAGCGAAAGTTTCACCACTTTTGCCGAGTCGCCTTCCGGCAGCGATTTGGCCGGCGCCAGAGAAACGCCCGGCGGCAGGCCGTCGATCTTGAAGGCGATCTCGCCCTTGAAGTTCTGCAACCGCTCGATCTTGAGCGGAATCTCGAGCGGCTTGCCGGCCGCAAGCGTGAACGCGTGTGCGTCGGCCGTTAGACGGAAATCGGGGGCGAGCCGCACCGCACGCAGGCGATAGACGAAGCGCGGGCCGAAGTGGCGGTAGAGATCGGAAACGACGATCCGGTACTCGCCGTCGGCCGGCGCCGTGTAGGTCAGTTCCGCATCGGGCTGCTTGCCGGCGTCGTCGACGCGAACCAGCGGCGATTCGCTCGAAGCGTTGAACAACTCCAGCACGGCGTCGAGCGGGTAGCCCAGCGAGTTGCTCTCGATTGCAAATCTCAAGACCTCGCCCTTGGCGGCCGCGAAGCGAAACGCGTCGCGATCGGTCCGCTCGCTGATCCGGCCGGTGACGGTAAACGGCAGCGCCGCGGCCTGAGGTTTGTCGAGCGGGTTCGGTTCGGCTTCGACGGCGACGGCGTGCGGCTCGACCGGCAACGTAAGCGACTCGGCCAGCGACGGCTCGAAGAGTTCGATCTCGTTCTGATCGGCCGCCGGCGAGAGCGTGAGCTTCATCGCCGCTTCCGGCAGGTTCCAGCCGCTCAATTCGACTGTCGTCGGCCCGTCCTTCACGACCGCCAGCGGAAACGCAGCGTCGAGATAGCCGCCAGCGGTGATCGTCAGGCGATAGACGTAGGCGTCGGCGCCGGACAAGGCGATCTGCGTATCGGCTGCGGCGGGGAAGCCGAACACGCGCACCAGGTGGTTGCCCGTCGCCGGCGCGACGAACGTCAGGAGCGGATCGATCTCGCGCTCGTCGTCGTTCTGCGCCAGCACGGCCCCTTGCGAAGAGACGATTTGCAGCACGGCATCCACCGGCGAGCCGAGCGTGCGATGGGCTTCCAGCGCCGCGACGAGCGTTTGGCCTTGCGCGAGCCCGACGGAAAACACATCGACGTCGCCGCGCGCTTGCAGGCGGCCGTTGACGACCGTCGCCGGCGCCGAGAGCGTTTGCGGATTTTGCGGCGAATCGTTCGGCTCTTGCTCGTTCGTCTCAGCGAGCGTCCCCACGAAGAACGGCAACGGGGCCGCGGCGCCTTCGGCGTCGTAGAACCGCAACCAGACCAGGCCCGGCGCCGCGTCGGCGGCGATGACTGCCGAAAACTTGCCTTTGTCCTTGGCGGCCGAAACGGTCACGCCCGGCCGGCTCGTCCAGCACTTGGCCGGCCAGTTAGCGAAGTTGCCCGAGACGGTCAGTTCGACCGTTTGCCCTCGTTGGCCGCCGGCGGGAAAGAGATAGTTGGCGGTCGGCGGGGCGGCGTGGACGGCGGCGGATGCGGCGATGATGGCGATCGAAACAAAGAAGCGCATGGGACGTGCATGAGTCAGGAGTGAAGAGGCGGGATAAATAGCGGCGAGCAGGATTTTCGCCCCATTCCACTTTAACCTGCCGCCAACCGCCTGTCGCCGCCCACGACGGCAGAGCTTTTTCATGCGCGGTCGGCTAGAATCCAGGGCATGAACGAGAACCCGTACAAGGCGCCTCAATCCGAGCGAGATGAAAAACCACGTGGTTTTCCGCGACGGTTAACAGTCATCGAATGGATTGTGATTATCGGCGTTGTGGTTGTCATCGGCGCGCTATTCTTGCCTGACGTAGACGATGCCAGACAAAAAGCACTTCAACGGGTCGGCGAAAAGAACGGCGCCCAGTCTGGGCCTTAGTGATTTCAGTTCACTATCGGGACCGCGTGGGGCGTCAGCCAGCCGGGCGCCCCACGCGGGCGAGGCGTCCGACTCCGTTCCAACGCGTGGAGCTGCGCCCCACCCTACGGCTTCGCATTTTCTTTGACCCATTGCTCCGCCTCGCGTCGCCACTCGGTCGATTTCGCGGCTTCGCGTTCTGCATCACGCTTGCCGGCCTCGCTGCCGAAAAGCCCCAGATGAGCATTCCCTTGACACCACTCTTCCAATGTGGTCATCCGTGCCCGATGAGCCTTGTACAGTTCATCCGGCTTGCAAAAAGGAACCGCCAGCTCTGCGTTGAGCCAGTCAATGGACGCACGGTAGATATCTTCCTTGGTCTTCGTGCCGGCATATAAGCCGGCCTTCACGTACTGATACTCTTCCTCCGCGGCTTCCGCGCGTCGGCGGGCGGCGAACCAATGGCTGCCCGCCGCAACGACGGTCACGATGACAAAGAGCGTCAGCAGACTGAATTGCAGATATCGCCGCTTTGGCTTCATTCTGACGCCTCCGCGTCCTGATTCAGCAGCAATTGACCAAAAGAATCGTGTTGTGCAAGCGACGTGCTTGGGGCACGATTGCTCACGGCGTCGCTCCTATTATATCAGGCTATTTTTCGGCGTGCATCCGGCGTCAGACAGCTTTAAGATGGGGCGACTGCCCGCTCGCCTCTCCTGAAATCACAATCGAGGTTACCGCGATAATGAAACCTGCCGATTGCTCATGCTCGCCGAGCCCAAATAATATCCGCCGTCGGACTCGCCGCCTACCCTCGCTCGCGCTTCTGCTCGCATTCACAGCCCTCGCCAGCTCGCTTTCCGCCCCCGCCCAGGCGGCCACGTTGCGGGCCGGCGCGGCGAAGGTCGAGATCACCGATCGCGAAGCCGGGCCGGTCAGCGATCCGCTGTATGTGAAGGCCCTCGTGCTGAAGTCGGATGCGACGACCGCCGTCTTGATTACCGTCGATGCGGTGGCCATCGGCGAGATCGGCCGGATCCCGAACGACTATCTGTCGAAGGTCCGCGCGCGGTTGGAAAAAGAGCTGGGTATTCCGCAGGCCAATGTGCTGGCCAACGCCAGCCACTGCCACGGAGTCGTGTGCGCCGACGTCGGCGAGCGAACGGTGCAGGCGGTGAAGGCCGCCGCGCAAAAACTGGTCCCGGTAAAGGTCGGCGCGGGCGAAGGGCGTGAAGACCGGATCATGGAAAACCGGCGGCTGAAGCTCAAAAGCGGCCGCGAGGCCGACGTGCGGCATGCCTACTCGCTGCCGCCCGACGACGAAGTGGCCGAGGTCGGCCCGGTCGATCCGCAGATCGGCATCTTGCGGCTCGACCGGCTGGACGGCACGACGCTGGCCGTAGTCTACAACTTCGCCTGTCACCCGATCATGGGCATGCCCGGCGGCGCCAACACGGCCGACGTGACCGGCTTCGCCTCGCAGGTGATCGAAGACAACCTGAGCGAAGGCGCGATCGCCTTGTTTTTGCAAGGCTGCGGCGGCGACATCAACCCGGTGATGTATAAGGACGTCGAACATCCGCGCAGCGCCGAGCCGCTGGGCAACCTGCTCGGCCTGAGCACGCTCAAGGGCCTGCGGAAGATCGAGTGCCGCGAAGACGGCCGGCTGACGGTCTTGAACGAAACCATCGCCCTGCCGCGCGGCGATCGCACGCAGCGCATCTTCGATCTCGAAGCCGAGCAACAGCGGCTGCTCAAGTCGCTGCGAGGCACGAGCCTGAACCTCAAGACGTTCATTCCGCTGCTGGTGAAATACGACGTGTCGGGCGAGTTCCCGTCGTATTCCTCGCACCGCTACCTGCACGACGCAGCGCTGGGCCGCAAGGACTTCGCTCAGCTCGACGCCGAGAACCGCCGCAACATGAAGCAGTACATCCAAAACATCCTGACGATGGAGGAACTGACGCGGGTGGGAACGAACCTGGCTTTGCTCCGCAAGCACCAGGCCGAGCTGGTCGCCGCGGGCAAGCGGACGATCGACGTCGAACTGCTCGCCGTGCGGATCGGCGATTTCACGCTGGGCACGTTCCCCGGCGAGTTGACCGTGCGGATCGGGCTGAATCTGAAAAACAAATTGCAGCGTCCGCACACGTTCATCGCCGGCTACACCAACGGCTACATCTACTACGCCCCGACGGCCGAACAGCTTTCGAACGTGGGCGGCGCCCAGGAAGACAGCGATTGCATTCTGGCGCCCGAGTGGCAGAAGAAGTACGAAGATAAAGCGGTCGAGATGCTTAAGAAGCTCTAGTGCCTCTTCAAGTCCGAGTTGATAGGCGAGGGTGGCTGCGCGGGCAAGCGGAGATGCCGCTGCAGTTCGTGCCACAAATCGTCCCAGGCGACGGGCTTGGCGAGAAATTGCGCGGCGCCAAGGTTATACATTCTGCGCTCCAAGGCGCGATCTTTGGCGCCCGTCAACACAATCACGGGAATGTTTTGAGTGACGGGGTTCTCTTTCAACCGCCGCAAGACGTACTCGCCGTCGCCGTCGGGCAACTGGAGGTCCAGGATAATCGCTTGCACCGGATGCGCGAAAGCCGTGCAATAGCCGTCCATGCCGGCGAACGCTTGCACGACCGCGACGCCGTGTTGCTCGAGACGCAGCTTCAGCGAATCGGCAAAATCGCGATCGTCATCCACGCACAGGACCCCGGGGCGAACGTCCTTGGAAGCTGCAGCTTCGAGGGAGCTCGTTTCTCGACCTCTAACGCCTAGGGCCGCAAGAATGGCGTCGATGTGTTCTTCGGGTATTCGACCGGCGCTCTCATACGAGCCGGCTCCGGCCTCAGCGTCGCTCGCGGGCGGAGGCGGCGGCGACATCTGCTCCAAGCCGCGATCGTCGTCCGGGATCGAATCGCCCGTCTTCGCACCGTGGACGCTACCTGGATGCGGAACCTCCGAATTCGCCCATTTCGCGCGTTCGAGTTCCAACAAGCCCATAACCAACGGCTCGAGTCGGGACCACATGTCCGTGCCTTTCTGCACGTAATGAGCATGAAGCTCGCGGCACACGCGGATCGTCTCCGGATCCTTGCGCCCGGTGAGCACGATGACAGGAATGGATTTCAAGTTCGCGTCGCGAGAGAGCATCTGGCACACGCCCAGGCCCGAACCGCCCGGCATATTCACGTCAAGAATCATCAAATCGGGTTCGCGTTCTTCGATTTTCTGCAGCGTAGACATTCCGTCATACGCCCGGTCGACGCGCAAACCGAGGCATTCGAAGCGTTTCGCCGCCACATCGACCAGGCTTTCATCGTCGTCGGCAATGAGAATTCGCTTGCGCTTCGCCATCGGAGAACTCCTCTACGCGTCGGAGCGATACGCCGCGCCGCCGGAAGCCTCCGGCTGAGAGTGCGGCGTCAGCAGCTCGTCAATCACGGGGCGCAGGCGCTGCCAGACGTCGGGCGATTTGCTGACGTAGCGAGTCCCCAGCAAACGAGAACGGCGAATGGTCGCCTCATCCGTCCGTCCGGTGAGGATGATGACTGGCTTGGGGGGCCTTTTCGAATCGCGTACGAGAAATTCGCACAAGTCCAGACCGTCGCCGCTGGGCATGCCCACGTCAATGCACAGCAGGTCGGGGGGATGCGACTCCATGCTGACGACCGCCGCCAGCGGCGTGTCGGCCGTCTCCGCCTCGAAGCCCAGTTTGCGGCACCGCAGCGCGATCGACTCGGCGAAGTCGCGGTCGTCATCCACCACCAAAATTCGCTTGCACGTCATCGTCGTGTTCCTCAAAGGGTGTTGCTTCGTCGCCGTTCGGAGGCTCTGCTTTCGCCTGCACCGCAAGCGCGGCGCGGACGGCCTGCATCAGCGTCGCGCCGCTGTACGGTTTGCGAATAAAGAATCTTGCTCCCGCGTCGAGTCCCGCTTCCTGATCGACGATACTCGCCGAAAGCATGACGACGGGAATGTGCTTGGTGTCCGCCCGATGCTTTAATTCCGACAGGACGGCCAGCCCGTCTTTGCGAGGCATGCGCACGTCCAGCAAAATCAAGTCGGGGCGGGCCGCGATGGCGGCGGCGACGCCCGAGGTTCCGTCCGTCGCCTCCAGGGCCTTGTATCCGGCGGCGCGCAAGCGCATGCACGCGGCCCGGACGATTTCGAGATCGTCGTCCACCACGAGCACGGTCTGCGGATCAGACATCGACGGCCTCCTCGCAGCGCGCGATGTCGCTCATCTCCGCGAGAATCGCCTTGTCATGGTCCACGGGCCACGTTCCCAAGTGTCGGAAGTCGATCCGCGGATAAGGATCGCCAACGCGATTGCGGGCGGCTTCGGCGAACGCCTTTTCGGCCCGCCGCAAAAAGGCGGCCACTTGATCCTCGGGAACCGGCAACACGACGAGCCACCGGCTCGGACCGACTCGCAAGACGAGGTCGTTGTAGCGAAGCAAACAGCTTAAGAACCCGTCCACGTCTTCCGCCAGCGGCGCGGCCGTCGATGGGTCGACTTCCGCCCTGACGAGCGAAAGCTGCGGCGGGCCATTGCGCAGCTTCCCGACCCGGTGCAGATAACGCCGCACGACTTCCTGGCAGTCGTCCAAAGGCAAGGTGAACGAGAACGTGCTTCCTCGGCCCGGCTCGCTGTCGAGCCGAATCTCGCCCAGATTCGCCTCGACAAGCTCCTTCGCGATGCTCAGCCCCAGGCCGAACCCCTTGGCGCCGCTGCGCACCGTTTCGCTGAGTTGCTTGAAGCGGCGGAACAGCAGCCGTTGATTTTCCGCACTGATTCCAGGCCCGTTGTCCGAAACGCTGAATTCGACGCCGGGCGGATTTCGCGAGCGGCGGCAGCTCAGGCGAACGCGGCCCGGCTGTCCGCAAAACTTGACGGCATTGATGGCCAAATTGACGAGCACTCGCCCCGCCTTCTCGGGATCGCAATAGATCGGCGGCAGATTGGCCTCGACGTCCGATTCCAATCGCACGCCTTTGGTAAACGCTTTGCGCTCGAGCGCCGGCCGCACGCGGGCGAGAATATCCGTGGCCTGGCAACGCTTGCGATAGACTCCCAAAATGCCGGCTTCCAACTTGCTGACGTCGAGCATGTCGTCGACCATGGTGTTCAGATCATCCGCCCGATCCTCGACGATGGCGAGCATCCTCCGTTGTTCGTCCGACACCTCGCCCACGATCCCGTCTTTGATCAGCGAGACGTATTCCTTGATGACCGTCAGCGGCGTACGAAATTCGTGAGACACGTTGTCCACGAACTTGTATGCGGTGCGATACAGCTTCGCCAACCGGCGGTGGCGGTTTTCCAGAACGATTCGTGCGTCCGTCAGTCGCCTGACGAGTGCGTGCCGCTCGGTCGCATATCGGATCGATCGCACGAGGTTGTCGGTCGTCAAGCTTCCCTTGACGAGATAATCTTGGGCGCCGACTTGCAGGGCCCGCAACGCCAATTCCTCGTCGTTCTGGTCCGTAACAATAATGACAGGCACGCGAGGATCGACGCTCAGGATCTTGACGAGCCCTTCCAAGCCTTGCGTTCCGGGCAAGCCGAGATCGAGCAACATCCCGTCGAAACGGCTCGCCGACAACGCGAGCGCCGCCCCTTCAAGCGTATCCGTCCATTCGATCTGAAACTGCGAGTGCGTCGCTTTGGACAACAACCTCTTGACCATTTCTGCGTCGCTCAGATCGCCTTCGGCAAGCAGCAGTCGCAGCGTGTTGGACATGACAAATCTCCCCAATGTTTTCGCGCGCCGACAATATCCCTCTAAAAAAAGCTAGTTCGAGTTCGTGATGCCGCGTGCGGGATAATTCCTGCAGCGCATGGGAAGATGTCTCTCGTCATTGCGCGAGTAGCAAGTTATATGTCGTCCTGAACGTCGCGTTTTCGATTATGCACAGTAGGCCGAGCACGGTTCGGCAAAGCGGAGTTCGACACGATCTCGCGGCTCGAGGGTGGATTGAAGCGGCATGGGCCGATCTCCTAGGAGATTTGCCTACGACAAACGCCTACGCCCCCTTGACTTATGACCAGTGAAAGACGATACAGTACGTCTAGGTGGACCCACAAATTCGGGGGTACAAGAAATGTCGACGTCCGCACCAGCTTGCGAAGGCGCGATTGCAACCGCGGCCACTGTGTTTATTGTCGACGACGACCAGGATGTGCGGCGATCGGTCTCGTTGTTGGTTCGCTCGATCGGCTTGGCCGACGAGTGCTTTTCCACGGCCCAGGACTTTCTGCAGCATTACGATCCGAACAAGCCCGGCTGCCTTGTGCTCGATATCCGCATGCCTGGGATGAGCGGATTGGAACTGCAAAAGGCCTTGCACTCTGCAGAGGTCGTACCGCCGATTATTTTTATCACGGCACACGGCGAGATCCCTTGCGCTTCCCAAGCGCTTCGCGACGGCGCGGTCGATTTCATCCAGAAGCCCTTCAGCCCGCAAACGCTGCTGGAACGAATCCGTGAAGCCGTTCAACGAGACCACGAACATCGCCACAAGCGCGCACTGGCTCGCAGCGTCCAAGAACGGATGAGACGGCTGACGGATCGCGAGCGAGAGATCATGGATCTGCTCTCTCGCGGCGACTCGACCAAGCAAATCGCCCAACGCTTGTCGATCAGCCCGAAGACGGTCGACAATCATCGGGCAAAGGTCTTGGAGAAGATGAACGTCGATAATCCCACGCAGTTGGCTCATCTGCTGGCGGCGCTCTGACGGACCGAGCTGTCAACCACGAGACCGACTAACGAGAATCTGCGGAATAACAAGCAAACACGCATACGCCATTCGCCTTTCACGCACCCATTCAAGTACGCAACCATTGGGGCGGTCATGTCTCGACTACTGCGCGTGCTAATCGCCGAGAGTCCCGCCGACGGCTTGAAGTCGTTGCGCTCCAGCAAAACGGAAGTCCGCGTCGTCAGGGCTGACCGGCGCGGCAGTCTTCGCCCCAGGCTGGAACGCTTTGCGCGCTTGAACGATATCTGGCGCCTGGGCTGACGTTTGGTTCTTTCAAGGAGGACAAGATGAACGACAACGACGTCACTCTCAACCTGACCTTTTCGGCCCCGATGAACCGCCACGTTAGGCACGTCGTTCGACTGACGCGCGGCGTAGACGTCGACGACGCGGTCTTCAACGGCGACCGCAATCAGGACGGCGACGCTATCCGAGACGAACGTCATCCCGCTGCGCGGCGCTATGCGGATTTCGCCTTCAACGGCGCGCTGTCGCGGGCGGAGGATGCCGCCGGGCAAACGGGGGCGGACGAGATCTTCAAGGACGGCGACGAGCACGTTCGCCTGCTGCTCGACTCAGCCGCCGAGGCGATTTGCGAAATCAATCGAAATGGGAATTGCACGTTCGCCAATCCGGCTTGCGCGAAGCTGCTAGGCTACGTCGATCCGTGCGCGCTTGTCGGCAAGAACATGCACGCCCTGACGCACTATCGGCGCGTGGACGGCACGCCCTATCCAGAGGAGGAGTGTGCGATCCACCGCAACTATTGCGAGGAAGCCGGCGCGCACGTCGAGGAAGACGTCTTTTGGCGCGCGGATGGCTCCAGCTTCTACGCAGAATGCCGATCGCTGCCCGTGCGTCGAGGAAATCAAGTGATCGGAGCGGTGGTCACGTTTTTAGACATTACCGACCGCAAGCAGCTCGAAGAGCAACTTCGACAAGCGCAAAAAATGGAGGCCATCGGCCAGCTCGTCGGCGGAATCGCGCACGATTTCAACAACTTTTTGACCGCGATCAACATTTACAACGAATTGTTGACGACTTCGCTGGGTTCGAACGTTCCCGCCCAACAGTTGTTGCAGGAAATCAGAGAAGCCACTCAGCGATCGGCGTCGCTCACTCGTCGGCTCCTGGCATTTGGCGGAAAGCAAGCGTCGCCGCCGCAGATTTTTTGTCTCAACGAAGTCGTGACGAGCGCCGAACGGCTGCTCCGCCGCGTGATCGGCGACGACATTTGCCTGCTCGCCGTTCTTGAGCCCGAACTAGAAAAGATCAAAGCCGACCCCGAGCAGTTGGAGCGAGTGCTGCTGAATCTGGTCGTAAACGCCCGCCATGCCATGCCTCGAGGCGGTAACATTGTTATCGAGTCGGCCAACGTTGTTGTGGACGGCGCCGGCCGCAACGGCCGGTGCGACATCCCGACGGGCCGATATGTCATGCTTTCCGTGAGCGATACGGGCGTCGGCATGTCGCAGGAAATCAAGCGGCGCATCTTCGAACCGTTCTTTACGACCAAGGGGCCGAACGAAGGCAGCGGACTGGGGCTGGCGATCGTCCATGGCATCGTCAAGCAACTCAAGGGATATCTCGATGTCGACAGCGAACCCGGCAGGGGCGCCTGCTTTAGAATTTATTTGCCGCGCGCGGAGCAGGCTGCAGTTCCTCGCGAGCTGTCGGATGATTCTTCCGCGCGGCCGCGCGGCGTCGAAACGATTCTGTTCGTCGAGCGCGACGAGTCCTTGAGGATGAATCACATCAGCGGATAGATGAACGGCCCCGGTCCCGTATCGCTCAAGACGACGAGCAGGCCGATCAGCAGTAGCGCCAACAGGATCGGCGCCAACCACCATTTCTTGTTGTCGATCAGGAACAGCCAAAAATCCCGAAGCAGCCCGCGTTCTTGCAATTCCATGGGCTCGCCGGAATTCTCGGTCTCGCCTTGCGGCGGGGCGTTCTGCTCAGACACTCGACGACTCCCGAAATGCGGCCGTTGGAGCGAGGATTGAACTTGATGGCGGCCCGCTCCCTGGCGCGTTATCCTGCTTAAAGCGTCAGGCGCGCTTCATTTTGACCTTAAGGCCGACAAGTTTCCAGAGGGCCAACCTCTCTATGCCAAGCGATCGGGAAGCGGCTGAGCGGCGGCAGCCTAACACTCGTCGCCAGCGATGGCTGTTTCGCCTGGCGGCGCTGGGCTTGGGTTTCTCATTCCTGGCCGGTTTCGAGGCTCTTTGCGCACTTTGCGGTTGGGGGCAACCGGCAGTACACGACGACCCGTTCGTCGGCTTTCGTTCGGTCCGACCGTTATTCGTGCTGAACGAAGACCGCACTCGCTACGAAATTCCCCGGGCCCGACAAAAACATTTCTGTGCTCAGTCGTTCCTGGCCGAGAAGCCGGAGAACGAATACCGCATTTTCTGTCTGGGCGGTTCTACCGTCCAGGGAAACCCGTACTTGACGGAAACGGCCTTTACAACCTGGCTGGAAATCAGCCTGCAAGCCGCCGACTCCCGCCGTCGCTGGAAGGTCGTCAACTGCGGCGGCATTTCCTACGCCAGCTATCGCTTGACGCCGATCTTGGAGGAAGTGCTGGGCTATGAGCCCGATTTAATCATCCTTTGCACCGGGCACAACGAGTTTCTCGAGGACCGTAAGTTCGAACACATCCGCGACCGCGGCGCTTTTTCGAACGCCTCGATCGCCGCGGCCTCGCGGCTGCGCACGTTCACTCTGATGCGAGAAGGATATGCTCGCTTGCACGGCGCCTCTTCGCACGCGCCGCCCGCAGGCCGCCCGCTGCTGCCCGCCGAGGTAGAAGCCTTGCTGGATTATCGCGGCGGTCTCGAGGAGTATCGCCGCGACGATTCGTGGCGGCGCAACGTGATCCGGCAATTTCGCTTCAATCTGCAGCGCATGGCGGAACTGGCCCGCGACGCGGGGGTCGCCTTCACGCTCGTCAACCCGGCGTGCAACATCGGCGCCATGCCGCCTTTCAAAGCCGAGCATCGCCCCGATCTCAGCGCCCAGGAGCTGGCGAAGTGGGAAGCGTTGTTCGAAGCGGCGCGCGGGCATTTTCGCCGCGGCAGCTATAACTTGCACGCGGCGATCGCGGAATTGGAGCAAGCCTGCGAGATCGATCCCTTGCACGCCGGCGGTTGGTACACGCTGGCCGAGTGCTATCGATCCGTCGGACGAATGGAGCAGGCTCGCGAGGCTTATCTACGGGCCAAGGAACTCGACGTCTGTCCGCTGCGCATCCTGCAGCCGATGAACGAGGCCATTCTCGACGTGGCCCGCGAGACGCAAGCGCCGCTGGTCGACGTGCAAGCGCTCTTCGAGCACAACGGCAAACATGGCATTGTGGGCGGCGATCAAATGGCCGATCACGTCCACCCGACGATTGAAGGGCACCAGCGGATCGCCGACGCCCTGGCCGACAAGCTGGTCGAGCTAGGAATCGTCCGCCCGGCGCCCGATTGGCAGGAAAAAAAGCGGAAGCTCTTCCAGCAGCAGTTCGACAGCCTCGACGATTATTACTACCTGCAAGGCGAACAGCGTCTGAAAAGCTTGCGGTTATGGGCGCAAGGCCGGGCCGAGGCCGTGCGGCCCGAGTTGCACGGCGCCAAGACGCCTCGGCGACAAGCAAAACAACCTCGCTGAGATCGCCTTGCCCTCAATGCGAGCCGGCGAGGGCCGATTGACAGGCGGCAAGACGCAGAATCTCTTCTTCCGGCTGTTGCTCCGCCGGCATGAGCGAACGTTCGGCTTTGAACGAAGCGACGTTTCCCTCGTGCACGTACTGAAATTCGCCGGGCGCCTGTGCCGCCAGTCTGGCGGCGACGTCGTACCGGGCGTTTTCGAGCATCGGCTTGAGCTTGCCGAGAGCGGTGTTCTCTTTGATGCGGCCGAGGAACCAGGAGCGGATGTTCTCGCGACATTTGTAATCCAGGTCGCCGGGGCTTTGCGTGGCCAATAGCAGGCCAATGCCGGCCGAGCGCCCGCGCTTCAACAAGTCTTCCATCGGTCCTTTCGATGCCGGCTGCGTGCGAGCGGGAAGGTAGATGTCCGCCTCGTCGAAGAGCACCGCGGCCTGCAAGTCGTTCGACGGATTGCGACTCGCCCAGCGCCGCAATTCGTTCAGGAACTGCGCCATCCAGAACTGCACGTCGAGCATCTCGCCCAGGAACTTCGTACTGATGACTGTGAGTTGCGTGCGGCCGTCGCTGCGAGGGCCGAGCAAGCGGTCGAAGTCGAGCCGCTCGGCCGACGGGTCGAACAATTCGCCGCGCGTGAGCCGCAGCGTCTCGAGCCCTTCGACGATCTTCTTGAAGTGCTTGCCGTCGAGCTTGCCGACGGCATTGACCAGCCGGGGATCTTCCGAGTGGATCAGCTCGACCAAGTCCTCGATGCTCGATTCCTGGTGCGGCTGCAACATCGCCAGTTGCCGGATGGCGTGCAGCAAGATCGCCCGTTGTGGTCCGTGCCGCGTTTCGGAGTGCAAGCCGATCATGCTGGCCAAAGCCGCTGCGGCGGAACTCGCGAGCTGGTCGAAGTCCTTGGCTGCGCTCATGCCGGCGGGCACGACCGGCAAACGAACGGCTCGCCCGCGAGCGTTGCCGGGCGTGTAAAGCGCCAAGTCGATGCGGCTGCTCAGCGCGAACCTGCGCGCCGAGCCCGCCTCGTCAGCGGCCGGCGCCTCCCGCCACGCAAGATCGGCGTAGCCGCAGAGATCGCCCTTGCGATCGACGAGCACGCAGGGCACGCCGCGCTCCAAGAGCTGCTCGACGAGGTTCAAGGCGACGGTCGTCTTGCCGCTGCCCGATCCGCCTAGAAACGCCGCGTGCCGCGTCAGCTCGCCGGCGCCGATTTCGACGGGCATGGGGCTCAATCCGGTGGTGCTTCCCAGCCGTAGCGGCAGAGCCAGGTCAAGCCGCAATGGCTGGGCGGGCGGCTGAGCGTCGCTGGCGCGATTGGGCTGGCCGGCGATTGGGCCGTTGGCCGGCGACGGCGCGTCGGCCTCGGCGTGCGAACGCTCTGTCCGAGAGCGATCTAATTGCAGCAACTCCCGGAGCGGTTTAAGCCGCGTCAGCGGCTTTTCGGCTTGTAACCAGGCGGCGAAGCCGGGCTGGTCTTGCCGCAGGCGACGAAAATCCTCGAAGGCCAGCATCGTTCGCCAGTGCGAATCCTCGAATACCGCCCGCCGTCCGCCGCGCATCAAAAAGTCGCCGAGAATTCCGGAGATTTTCGCTCCGGGACTCGCAGGAAACTCGACGGATCGCACGATGAACCGCCCGTGTTCGCCCGCCCGCTGCTCCAGTTCGGCGACTTGCTTGGCCAGACCTCCGCCTTGCGGCCGCTTGTTGCAGACGCCCGCCAGGATTTTCTCGACGCCGCTATCCGCGGCGTGAATCTCCAACGCCACGAAGCGACCGTCGCACGACGCCTCGAAGGCGCCGCCGTTGGCGGGCGCTTCGTCATTCACATGCACGATTGCGGCGGCCAGCGTCTCGGCGAGTTGCGGCTCATCGGCCGGCGCTTTCCATTTGCCTTCGGCCAGGAACGTTTGCCAGGCTTCTTCCAGGGCGGCGACGTCGGGCGAAGCTTTGTCGGAAGCTTCGGTAACGACCGCGGGCGCAATGCGCCCTTGCAATCGGTATTGTTCTTGAAATCGCCGGCACCAGTCGAGCACGTCGCGGGTGCGCAGATTCCTGAGCTTGCGCAGTTCTTCGGCTGGAATCGGAAACGTCGGGTCTTCGGTCGTCGCCGCCACGCCGGCGTCTTCGTAGAGCACGGCCAGTCGGCATTCCGCGAGTTCGAGCACTTCCTGTTCGCTGCGTTGGCTTTCGAGCCGCAGCTTGTCCGGGTCGCGCTCGATCTTGTCGACCAGCGATTGGGCCAGCGACGATTTGAGTTGCTCGTAATAGTCTTCCAGGCAGGCGACGATGATGATCGCCGATGGCACGTTCTCGGCCACGGTGTTGATGGCCCCCATGGCTCGGCGGAACAGCTCCTTCGCATTTTCGAGGTTGTACATCTCTTCGAGTTGGTCCACGAACAAGACCAACGGGCGCTCTTGAGCGCTCCACATCAGGCGGCCCAGCGATTCGATCATTTCCATCGGGTGCGAATCGTCCGTCCGCGGCGACAATTCGCCGAGCGCTGCGCGATCGAACTTGCCCAGCGCTTCGCAGCGCAGGTAGCTGTGCGCGGCGGCCCGCAGCGCCGGATCCTGCCGCTGCATGTAGATCATGGCGCGCACCGCATCGCGCAACCCCGGGCCTTTCGGCCCCCAATCTTCGAGAAGATCGTTGGCCAGATGGTAGACCTGTTCGTTCAATTCGTCCTGGCCGAAGCGGGCTTCGCGCATCTCGTCGATGACCGATTCGTAGTCGGGCCCCAAACTGCCGACCAGGGCGTTGGAGAGGCACATCAGGCCGGAGAGCTGGCTCGTCGGCTCGTCATATCGCTCGTCCAACGAGGCCAGCAGCTTCGAAAGGATATAGCGCCCGTAGTTGTGCGTGGGCGTCGTCATTTGCAGGTAGCCGCAGTAGCCGAGCCCGCGCCCGTGGACGTGGTTGCGGAAGGCCCGCATCAGGTGCGTCTTGCCGCTGCCCGACTCGCCGAGCAGCAACAGCGTGCGGCCCGCCGCCGTGCCGGGCGGAGTGGTGGCGCGGGCCAGCATCGTCTCGAAGACTTCGCGGGCTTCGGCGTGAATCGAACGCACGTCGAAAGGGTCGGGGCTGCAAATCTCCTTCGCGTGGCAGATCGAATGGAACACCTCGCGTCCCTGCGGCGCGCAAAACGCGCGGACGCGAGGGTCGGTCATATCGGGCGAAGCGTTCGGCGTCGAAACCGCAGCCATCTTGAGAACTCCTGGGTCGTCTCAGAGGCGAATGAAATGAAACGTCGCATTTTCGTACGCCGTCGCCGACTCTTCGACGTCGGCCGGGTCCATCGCCTCGACCAGGTCGGCGCGGCTCAATCGTACGAGCCCTTCGCGATTCGCCTCGACGAGCCGCTGCTTGAAGGCCTCGAGCGCGAGACCGTCGAACGCCGCTTCGCCGCGCAATTGCCGCCAGACGTGCGAGATGAACGCTTTGTTGTCGCCGAAGCGTCGGTCGGCGGAAATTCGCCGGGCGGCGTTCAGCGTCTGTTCGGCGAACGTCGCCAGGTTCGGTTCAGCCGGCGCCGTTTTAGGGCCGATGGTCGGCGAAAGCCAACGGCGAATCGCCGACAACCGCAACTCGGCGGGCGTCTTCGTGCGCGCTCCGACGGCCGCGGCGGCTAGGGCCGTGGCGACCTGATCGGCAGTGAGTTTTCTGGCCGGCTTTTGTCGGAAGACAAGCTGCTGAATCACGTTCTCGGCCGTGAAATCCGCGTTGCTTTCGACGCCGATCACTTTCCAAGCCAACGCGGCGAGAGCCTGCTTGGCCTTGGCCCCGGCGGGCAGCGCCAGTCCTTTCGACCGGGCGACTAGCGCCAGCTTCAAGGACGCCGCCTTCTTGAGCTGCTCCGCCTCGCGCGAACCGGGCCGCAGATTCATCGCCAGCGGCAACAGGTAACTCGACTGCACCGTCGCCCAATTCAGCCGGGCGGGCGGCTCGCCGATTTGTAAAAACGCCAGCGCCTGGCGCCGCCCCTCGTCGGTCAGCTCGAACGACTTGCCCGGCTTGCGCCCCGGCCCAGGCTTCGGCCGCAGCAATTCCGCCTCGACAAGCCGGCGCCAATGCGGCTCGAACGCCTCGGCCCATTCGCCGGGGCTGAACTGGGCCGCGGCGAGCTTGCCCGCGTCGTCGCGGGCCTTTTGCGGCGTGGCGGAAAACAGCATTCGCGCCAGAATCAGGCGATCGATCGTTTCCAAATCGGTCGCGACGATGGCCGACATCATCATGACAATTCCTCCGCTCGCAAGCGCCACGCGCGACGCAATCGCACCGCAGCGACAATCGTATGCATGATTTCTTCCAATCGCGAGACAACATCGTCGGCCAGGCAACGGACGACGAGATAACCGGCTCGTTGCAATAGCACGTCTTTGCGCCGATCGCGGCGGTAGGCTTCGAGATCCTGGAAGTGAAAATAACCGTCGATTTCGACGGCGACCCGCACGCCGCGGGCCAGCAAATCGACTTCCATCGACCCTCTCCAGCCGTCGCCGGCAGTGAAGATCCCGTTGATCTCGAATAGGTTCGCCGTTTCGGGATGCGATTGCAAGCGGTCGAATAAAAACCGTTCGGCCCGGCTGCGGGCCGGGTCGTTGTCCGCGGGTTCTGGCGTCCAGGTCTCTTGTTCTAGCGCCGGCGACGGCTCGGCCGCGGCAGAAGCGAGTTCGCCAGAGCCGGGAGCCGCTTCGGACGGCGCCGTCGGACCGTCCAGGCGAATCAACCCTTCGCGCACGAATGCCAAGCAGTGCGATTCCGAAGTCTGCGCCAAAAATCCTTCCAGTTGCTTCGGCGAGATCGCCAGCAACGCGTTCAATCGCGGCAGCAGGGACGTCAGTGCGGTTAAACTCTGGCTGGCCGCGTCAACGTCAAGCAGCGTCGCCCCCGCCGACAGATTGACGAACAGCCCTGGAAGACCATCCCGTCCGACGACAGCCGCGACGCCGACGAACAGCGCGCCGATGTCGTCGCGGCAGGCGGAGAGCAAGCGGTCCCAGAGACCTGCCGCGGTCGACCCTTGTTCGCAATCGTGCTCGACGATCGCTCGACACACGATCTCGACGGGCGATGCCGCTGCAGCGCCAAGCGTCCGATCGAGAAACAAACCACGTTCGTCCGACGCGCGGTCGCGCAACCGGCGCCACAGCTCGCCGCCGCTTTGATCCGTTCGCACCGCCAGCCACGCGTATGCCGCCGCTGGCAGGTTTCGCGCGGCGGCCAGCCGGACGAACCAATCGGAGACTAACTCGGGCAGCCGGACGTTAGAAGTTTCGCAGACGACGAGGCGGGCCAATCGAATCCAATGCCGCGCCAGCCGGACCGGCTTGTTTCCGGCGCCAACAATCACGCTCAATGTCGGAACGCGTTGACGGCGCCGCAGGCCATGCCGGTCGAGCAGAAACAGGGCCGCATCGAGTGGCATGAGCTGCCGTTGCGTTTCGTTCATGACCCAACGGGCGAAGACCGGGGCGGCGAATCTGCCAGCGCCTTGCGAGAATCGGTTAAGCTCTTCGTCCATTCCGCAGCTGACGGAAGAGGCGTCCCCTTTCTCGCTAGAACTTGCCGCCGGCGCCGCCGAAGCCGCCGCCGCCCGCGCCGCCGCTTTGACCGCTCACGCCCGAGACGTAGTTGAACGTGTTGACTTCCGTCACGCCGGAGAAGAACGGAAAGGGCGATACCCGCACGTAACGCCGATCGGCGGAGATGACGGCCGAGGTCGACATCATGGCGCCCTTGGGCAGCGACGTGATGACCGGCTGATAGCCCACCGCTCCCTTGATGACGAAC
>DATKRK010000186.1:0-6822 GCA_035532215.1 Pirellulales bacterium
CACGAGAACAGAGAAGAGGAACCCGTAAGCGCTCCGCAGCGAGTCGTGTTGCCCGCGCGTCCAAACAGCGGCCGTGCTTCAAGCAGTCGCTCACGCACGATTTGCGCCCCCGAATTCAATCGCCTCCCAAATTCGACGGAAATCGCCCCCGATCGTCGGGCTACTGCGTTTCCGGCCCGCCGGGTATTGGGATATTATTCTATTCTCGATGCTGAGCCGAATTATTAATGAGCTGAATCAAGGACCGCACGATGACGAAGGTCGGAATCGACTCGAACCTTTACGAGCGCGCGAAACAGGCCGCGGCCGAGGCCGGCTACAGCATCGTGGACGAACTGATCGCCGCGGCGATCGAGAACGAGCTCAAGCGTCTCGGTGAAACGGCGGCCGAGAGACAGGTCTCCGACCAGCTTCGCGGATTGGGCTACATCGAGTGAACCTATGCTGACCACGGCGGTTGTCTGGCTGAATCGGATCGCGGGCGCCATCGCCGGCGTCGTGCTGGCGCCGGTCGCCTGGCTGCCGGGCTGGCTGTCGGCGACGCTGGTCGCCGTCGTCACCGGCGTCGCCATGCTGGCGGCATTCAAGTACACGTCGCATCAGGCGGCGATCAAGCGGACGCGGGACCAGATCAATGCCAACCTGCTGGCGCTGTCGCTGTTCAAGGACGATTTGCGCGTCGGGCTGCGCTCGCAGGGGCGGATTCTGGTCGAGGCGGGCCGCTTGCTCGCGCTGTCGCTCGTGCCGATGCTCGTGATGCTCGTGCCGATGTGCCTGGCGCTGGGGCAACTGGCCCTCTGGTACCAGGCCCGGCCGCTGGCGGTCGGCGAAGAGGCCGTCGTCACGGTTCGCGTCGCCGACGGGGCGGAAGCGATGCTGGATCGCATTGCGCTATTGCCTTCGGACGCGGCAACCGTGGCCGTCGGCCCGGTCCGCGTGCCGGCAAAGAAGATGGCCTGTTGGAATATCAAAACCCAGCAGCCGGGAATGCACGAGTTGGCGTTCGAACTCGACGGCCAGCGGGCGACCAAGCAGCTTGCGATCGGCGATCGCTACATGCCGGTCAGTCTCGAACGGCCGTCGTGGAATTGGAGCGCCGCGCTCGTGCATCCGCACGAGCCGCCGTTCGCCGCCGACTCGCCGGTGCAATCGATCGAGGTCGTTTACCCCGAACGATCTTCGTGGACCTCCGGAACGGATTGGTGGCTGGTTTACTGGTTTGCGGTTTCGATGGTCGCGGCCTTCGTGGCGCGGCCGTTTTTGGGCGTTAATATCTGAAGTCGCTCGTCGCCTGCTCGTCACGGAGATGCTTCATGTCGCTCGATGCGGAGATTATCGTCGTCTCCGGCCTGCCCCGTTCCGGTACGTCGCTGATGATGCAGATGCTCGACCGCGGCGGCATTCCGGCGCTGACCGACGAGATTCGCACGGCCGACGTCGACAACCCGCGCGGCTATTTCGAATTCGAGCGGGTCAAAAAGACGAAGCACGACCCTTCCTGGCTGCCCGAGGCCCGCGGCAAGGCGGTCAAGATGGTCTCGGCGCTGCTCTACGATCTGCCGGCCAGCGAGACCTACCGCGTGATCTTCATGCGCCGCGATCTCGACGAGATTCTCGAATCGCAAGAGAAGATGTTGGCGCGCCTCGCTCGTCCCGCCGCGCCGCGCGAGCAAATGTCGTCGTCTTTCGCGGTCCACTTGGAGCGGCTGTTTCAGTGGCTTCCGCAACAAGGCCATCTGCGGGCGCTGGAAGTCAGCTATAACGATCTGCTCGGCGATCCGGATCGCGAAGCCGCGAAAATCACGGACTTCCTCGACGGAGCGCCGGCGGTCTCTCGGATGCTCGAAGCCATCGATCCCGCCTTGTATCGCAACCGCAATGCGGTCTAGCGCTCTGTCAGCCATGTTTTGACGAATGCTAGCGGTCAGGGTGGCTGGCGGCAGAGCCTAGGCGATGCCCCAGCGAACTGGGCCTGCGCCTAGACTCAGACCCAGCCGCCCGTCACTGTGACATCCATCAACTTGCGGCTGACAGGGCAGTAGTTGACCGTGCCTGGTTGAAGATTAGAGGCAGCGCACGGCGAGGATGCTCCGTCAAATAAAGCTCGTCACGCCGGGCACGGCGACGGGCGGAACTTCGAGCTTGACGTCCCAGGCGTATTGCGGCGGGGAGAGATCTTCTTCGGAGTCGAGCGCCTTGTCCCACGTGATCTTCTGCCCGGTGTAGCTGGCCATCCGGCCGAGAATCGCCAGCATGGTGCTCTTGGCCATGTAGTCGCCGTTGTTGATCGGCTTGCCGGCGCGGAGACTGGCGAACAGCTCGTCGTGCTCGGCTTGGTGCATCTGCGTCCCTTCGGGGCCGCTGTATTTCCAAATCACCTTGCCATCGTGGTCGCGGATCACGGCCTTATCGACGTCGCACACGCCCTTCGTGCCGACGATCTCCGTCGAAACATCGTTCGTGCAGCCGGGTTGTTGCCGGCAATTGTGAAAATGCTTCAACCCGGAGGCGTGCTCGTAAACCACCGCATGATGATCGAAGATCGTGCCGGTCGGCTGCTCGGGCCGGGCCTGCAGGCCGCCCAGGCTGACGGCGCTGACGGGCGGTTCGTCTTTCATGGCCCAGGCGCCCTTGTCCATGCTATGGATCGCTTGTTCGACGATGTGGTCGCCCGAGAGCCAGGTGAACCAGTACCAGTTGCGAAGCTGCCACTCCATGTCGCTCCAATGCGCCTCGCGTCGCATCGGCCACTCCTTGCCCGGCCGCGACGAGTTGTAGGAAGTGTGCATGGCGACGATTTTGCCGATCGCGCCGCCGTGGACTTGTTCCATCGAGGCGCGGGCGTGCGCGTCGTAGCGCCAGCACAAGCCGGAAACGACGGCCAGATTCTTTTGTTTTGCCGCCTCGCAGGCGGCCAGCACTCGGCGGACGCCCGGTGCGTCGACCGCTACCGGTTTCTCGGCGAAGACGTGCTTGCCTGCCGCGATGCAGGCCTCCAGGTGTTGCGGGCGGAAGTGAGGCGGCGCGGCCAACAGCACCACGTCGACGCCGCAATCGACCACCTGCTGATAGGCGTCGAAGCCGACGAACGAGCGGTCGGGCGAGACGTCGACGCGGTCCGAAACTTCTTCATCGGCCCGCTTCAGCAAGTTGATGCTGCTCTCGATCTGGTCGGCGAAGGCGTCGCCCAGCGCCACCAGCCGCGTGTGCGGATCGGCCTTGAGCGCCTGGATCGCCGCGCCGCGGCCTCGCCCGCCGCAGCCGACCAGCCCGAGCTTGAGCGTGTCGTCGCCGGCGGCATGAGCCGTGCGGGCGATCTGGGCGCTGGCCGCCAGGCTCGCGCCGACGGCCGCCGCGGCCGACGCCTTGACGAAGCCTCGCCGCGAAGTCGTGACGATGTTGTTCTGCTCGGTGTGATTCTGCTCGGAAGGCTGCACGGAATTCGCTCCTCGGCTATCGCTTTTTCAATGGGGTAACAATGGGTTCGTGGGCGACGCTGTAGGGAACGCCCTCCGTGGCGTTCCGGAAACCCGGCTATCGCGATGATTTGCTATTCCCGGAACGCCACGGAGGGCGTTCCCTACAGAATTTGATGCCAGCGCGTAGTTGCGCCCCTTTCTCAATCGAGTTTCTTGATCCACATCCGGCGAAATTCCGCCGCGTCGCCGTGATGTTGCAAGGCAATCGGCCCCTGCGCCGGCAGATCGGGCAGGCAGGCCGCCGGGATGACCGTCTCGCCGTTGAGCGCGACCGTCATGCAATCGCCTTTCAGCGTAATCAGAAAAGCGTTCCACTCGCCTAGCGGGCGGTCGGCCTTTTTGAGCGGAATGCAGGCCCGGCGGACGTCCGGCGGCACGCTCTTGTCGGTGCGGTAGCCGTTGATTTCGCCGGAGCCGAGTTCCTGGCTCCAGATGTTCGCCTGGCACTTCGTGCTGCCGCGGAAGTACAGGCCGCTGTCGCCCGCGTCGAGCCGCGGCCGGGTGACGCGCTGACGAGGGTTGTCTTCGGCCATCAGAAAATCGCCGTTGTAGAGCACGATCGGATGCGGTTTCAGTTCCGGTTTCGAGGGCAGCCGCCATTCGACGTACAGCGTGAAGTCGCCGTACTGGTCCTTGGTCCACAGCGAAGGATCCTGCCCCTTCTTGCGCTGGCCTTTGCCGTCGTAATGAATCACGCCGTCGAGCACGCTCCAATGCCCTTCGTGCCACGGCTTCACGTCCCACCCGGCCAGCGACTTGCCGTCGACGAGCGGCGTGAAGCCGTCTTGGGCAAGCTGATCTTCGCTGCGCCAGCCCGGAAACGCCCCTTCGTCGGCTGCCGAAGCGGATGCCAGGTTGAAAAGCAAAGTGCAGCACAGCGTAAGGCTCATGGCGTTATCTTTCCTGTCGGTGCATTTGTTTTATGTCGATGCTGGCGCCTCGGTTTTCGTGCGGCCGAGCGCAACGATTGCTCGGCGTCGGCACGTGCGCAAGGCTAACCCGCCGCCGGGGCGCCGTCAACGTGCGCCGGGCGGAATGGCATCGCCGGCACAAGCGTACGTGCGGCGCCGCTATGTCGCGTAATTGCCTACTTCAATCACTACGCCATATTAGTCGAATCCTCGGGAGCGACGCGAAAGCGATCGATGGAGTACGGTTCGGCGGTTTCGGCCTATTGCGAACCACTACCGAGGCGTTAAAGGCGCGCAGGACATCTGGTCGAGGCAGCGGCGAATGCGGCGAATCTCCGAGTCTCAACGATGACCGTCTGATTGTTCAAGCATTCGAATTCACGAGGCAGCCCCGGCGCAAGGTTGCCCGCGTTGGCGGCTGAAGCGACGCGCTCGCATAGACGAATGACATCCGTAGCCCGCCACGAATCACGGGCCGTCATCGAGTCAAGGTAGGGGCTACGGGACTCAAACGTTCAGTTTAAAGATTCTTACCGCTCTTGTTGCAAAGCCGCGCAAGCCGCGTTAGGATACCGCGCACGGTAGAACAGAGAGGATCAGCCCGGGGCCGGCGTTGTTCGGCATCAGCGGGAATGATCGCTATGTCCATCTCGGCCGGGGTTCGCCGCAGGAATTTGGCCAAGTTTTGGCTCGGGCGTTCATTTGCGGCAGGCGCCCACGAGCGAGGTGACGTTGGCCAAGCGTTCGCGCAGGGGGGCTACGGTCCCCGTCGAAAGTGTTTGAACTTTGGCAGACTCTTCGCCAGAGTTGGCTTACTACCGAGTACGACGCGAATCGTCGAATTCGCGCGTTCGGACTGCGCATTTGACGGCGCAACTCTCGTCCCTGAAATAAGAAAGCCCTTCGGCGTTCTCGCCGCAGCGCTTCTTTCTGAAACTAGGCGACCGAGCGGGCGAAAGAGGCAGAGCGATACATGGGAAAACTGCATTAATTAGAGCCGACTGCGAGGGTGAAAATGCGACGTTTAATTCCACTCATGGCGAGCCTACCGGTTCTATTGGCAACCGCCGCGCCCACGCAAGCAGGGCCGATGCTCACTTGGCTGGCGCCGTGGGGGAGTAACAGGGTCCGAGTCGGAAACCAGCCTTGTGACTTCGTCGTCCTCGGCTTTCGGCATTAGCGCCACTCAATCCGGACAGGCTACGGACCTGGGGGCGGCGGGGGACATGGGGTTGGCCGGGGCGACGATCAGTGCTGCGGCGGTCGCAATCTTGCCTGGGTTCAGTGTTCTTAGCCCTCAGACAGCCGGGGCCGATGTCAGATTCTGGAGGCCGTTCGATCTTCCCGCCGCGGACCCGACGACTGGGTTGAAAGTCACCGCTTGGCAGGTCAACTTGGGCGGCTCATTGAGAGGAACGCTGAATTCGTACCTGTCAACCGGGTCGGCCTCGGTGCAGGCTGCGTTTTCTCTTGCCACCGGCAACACCGGCGGGTTCCTCATAGCAGCGCCTACCGTGCCGGGATCAAATCTGACGTTTTCACCGAACAACCGATTTACCGTCGACGGGGACGTAGGCGAACTCGCAGTCAACTCCAGTTCATCAAGCTCGGTTCTTGTTTCGCCCGGCGTCTACACAGTGATGGGTTTGCTGGACGTGAATGCGGGTTACACCCAAACATTCGGGACCGGCCTCGTTTCGAGCCTGTTCAGCATCGGCTTGCCGGCCCCACGTGATACCACGCAGGGGCTGCACGTTGTAGCCGACGCAGTGCCCTTCTTCGGCGGAGTTGGGGGAGGAGGACCACTGCCCCAGCCCATTCCAGAACCTTCCACCCTGACCCTTCTCGGCACGGGCGCATTGGCTCTGGCAGGTTGCAGCTGGCGACGCCGCAAACGGATTGCATGACAGGCGAGCGGTTTTTACGGGCCTGTGTTCCGAAAGCCGAGTAGGTGCTTTAGCCTAACGCGGCAAAGCCGCAACCTAAGCCGAGCATGAAATCTTGCGGCCGAGGCGGTCAACGATCCTCGGGACTCCCGCCATGCCTCGCCATCAACAAGACCGGGCGCAGCATGCGATTGGGGCGCCGTCCTGCCGCGGCGCCGCGCGGCCTTGAAACTTGACGGCCCTGCGCGAACGGCTCATACTTTTTGTCGCGTCACCGCCCGAGTTTCGAGGAGAACATCCATGCACGGCAACGATTTCACCCGTCGCGGCTTTATCGCGACCACTGCGGCAGGCGCCGCCACAAGCGTGCTCGCCCGGACGAACGCGGCCGCCGCCAGCGATCCCAATTCGCGGCTGCGGATCGGCGTGATCGGCGCCGGCAATCGCGGCTTCAACACGCTCGTGAAAACGCTGGTCAAGCTCCGCGAAGCGGGCCGCAAGATCGATCTCGTTTCGGTGGCCGACGTCTACTCGGTGCATCGCGAC
>DATKRK010000187.1:0-8326 GCA_035532215.1 Pirellulales bacterium
CGTCGCCGACTCATCGCCGCGTTCCGTCTCCTGGCCATTCCCTAAACACCGTGAAACATCCGCCATGAAGCACCCGCCGCAAGGCGAAACAATCACCCTTGACTGGTCCAACCATATCAGGGAACGCCCTCCGCGGCGTTCCGGGAAGCGCGAATCGGCGCAATTCCCGGGGTCACGGCACGCGGCGGAGGGCGTGCCCTACAGGCTTTGGCGCGAACGTCTACTTACGCCCTGTCTATCGAATCGGGGCAAGTTGCTCTTTTGCTCCTTTCGACGGCTCGCTAAGATTCGGCCCCTCGCCGCAAACGTCGCAAGCTTACGTCGCGGGCCGCCCGCGAGAGCCCGCGCAAACGGCGGGCGGCGAGGAACGATCAGCCGAGGAGACAAAATGAGCAAGCTAGGCTTTTACGGTTGGATTCGCGAAAACGTGCGCCGGGCGGTGCTGCTGGGCTTTTCGGATGCCGTCGAGCAGCTCGGGGCCCCGATCGACGGCGAGGAGTTGCACCCGCAACTCGTCGGCGTGCTGCGCCAACCGAAGCCGCTCTTGGTGAACGAAGAGACCTCGCGTCCCAAGCCTTCGCCCAGTCAAGCCGGCGGCCGCAAACGCCTCGGCCAGACGCTCGACCAGATTCAAGAGCGCACGGCGAAGCCGAACGCGGCGGGGGCGTGAAGCGAGCGGGCGAACCAGTTTGGCTAGCCTGCGTATCATGCGGTTAGTCTGCCCGGTTAAGAATGAGACGTGCGTTGGTCGTGGGGCGGCCTTCCAGGCCGCCGGCCATTGACGGCCTGGAAGGCCGCCCCACATGCCGCCCAAGCGTCTCGTTGGCGCTCGCGTGCAGTATAGTCTGCCACGCCGGGCGGCAGGAGGCAACCCGCGTTTTGGGCGGCGTCCGACGCCCATCGCCAAAACCTGTCTACCTTGCGAGCGTTCCGGAAAGCCTCGCCATTTTTCGCATTTCGCGAAGTCTGCCCGTTCGGCAAAGCTTTCGCTTTCGGAAAATCTCCAGCAGATCAGCAGATCATCTGCGGACCGCCGTCTCATTAGGCCGATAAAGATTTCGGCCGTGCGCGCGCCGTGAGGCATGCGCGGCTGCGCCTAGGGGAACGGGCGCGGCGCCGGCTGGCAACCTCGGCTCGCGTTCAAGGACGACTCCATGTCGAAACGCCTGCTGCGTCTTGGCTTGGGACAAGCTCTGGTCGCAACCCTGGCCCTCGCCGCGCGTGCAGGCGCGTGGGCCCAGGCGCCGGTCGATAGCTCGGCCATGCACGTGCTCGACGTGCGTGCGCACGATCGGCGTCGTCAAGCGCCGGTCATTACCGCGGTGGCCATCAGCGCCGACGGGCGCTGGCTGGCGGCGGGCGGAGACGATCATCTCGTTCGTATTTGGAACCTGGCCGACGGCAACCTGGCCGGCGAATTGAAGGGGCACGCCGATTGGGTCCGCTCGGTCGCCTTCGATCCGGCGAGCGATCGACTGGCCAGCGCGGGAGACGATCATGAGTTGCTCGTTTGGGACGCCAAAACGATGCAACCGGCCGCCAAACTGCCGGATGCGGCGCAAGTCATCTACGGCATCGCCTTCAGCCCCGACGGCGCCTTGCTGGCGGCGGCTGGTTTTGGCGAAAACGTTCGGCTGTTCGATACGCAATCGGGCCAAGCGCTCAAGGATCTGAAAGCCGCGGGGCCCGAAAACCGGGCCTTGGCCATCTCGCCCGACGGACGCTCGCTGGCGGTCGGCGGCCGGCAAGGGCGAGTTCGCGTTTGGAGCCTGCCCAACGGCGAAATCTTGCACGACATCAAATCCGACAGTCTGCGAATTCGCGCACTGGCTTTTTCTCCCGACAGCCGCACGTTGGCCGCGGGGGGCGACGCTCGGCAGATTCGCCTGTGGGATGTTGCTAGCGGTCGAGAGGCCAGCGTGCTGCCCAACCATCCCGGCAAGACTCTGGCGCTCGTGTTTTGCGGCGACGGCAAGCTGGCCGCCGGCGGCAGCGACAATTTGATCCGCATTTGGGACGTGGTCGCGGGCGCCGAGGAACAGCGATTGGCGGGGCATGCCGGATCGGTCAGTTCGCTGGCCTATCACGCCGGCAGCGGGCTCTTGGCTTCGGGCAGCTTCGACACGACGGTGCGGATTTGGGAGCTGAAACGCGGCGGCCGGACCAAACCGGTGCGGCAGGCCGCCAAGCCGCAGGGCGTCAAATAGGCCCTGCGCGGGCGGCTCGTGGGGCGACCTTCGCGGGTCGCCTGCCGCCGGCGGCCTGAGAAGGCCGCCCCACGACAAACAATGCCTTGGAACAGGGCGTGTTCGACCTAGCACGGAGGAGCGTTCGTGGGTTTACTCAGCAAGGTGTGCCAATGGCGCCGGCGACTGCTCGGGCTCGCGCCGCAACATGAAAGCGACACGAACGCCTGGAGGATTTGCCGCTTCGAGCAGGTCGAAGAACGCTTCCTGATGGCAGCCGACGTTCACTTGGGCGTCGTCTACGACGACGCCGCCAGCGGCGGGGACGTGGTTCCCAATACGTTCACCGTGACTTGGAGCGGCGGCGCTCCCGGCGCCGAACTGAAACAACTTACGATCAACACCGACCCGACCGGCCAGGGGTTGCAACTCGGCGAGGTGTTTTTCAACACCGCCGCCGGCGGGCTCGGCGCCTATGCCTATTCGCCGCTGAACATCGTCAGCCACGACGGATTTCAGGTCAGCGGGCAAAATCCGGCCAATGGCTCGCAATTGCTGACGCTCAACTTCTCGGGCTTCACCGCCGGCAAGGAGTTGGTGTTTACGATCGACGTCGATCAAAAAACGTTCCTCGGTTCCGATGCCATCGCCGAAGGCGCCGAGTTCGAAGGCTCGATTCTGACCGGCAGCTTCTCGGCGCCGCACTATGCCGATTTGACTTCGAGCGACATTTTTTACGACAGCTTCAATAGCAAGCTCCAGGCGAGCGGCCTGAATCTGCCCGCCGACGATTACATCGGCGGGCTGATCGGCGGCACGACCGTCAACAACACGCCCGTGCCGGTGCTTACGGCCGGCGCCTTCCTACATGCCAAGCAAACGCCGCTGCCGATTACGCTCGAAGGCACGGTCTACTACGATCCCGATTCGAACAACGTGCAGGAACCGGGCGAACCGGGCATCGCCAACGTCACGCTCTCGCTCTACAGCTTCGACGGCACGAACTACACGCCGACCGGCATGACCGCCACGACCGACGCCAACGGCCATTACAAGTTCACGGACGTGCTGCCTGGGAATTATCGGATCGTGAAAACCGAGCCCGCCGGCTATTTCAACGTCGGCGCCTCGGCCGGAAACGCCGGCGGCGTAACGGATGGCGTCGTGACCGACGCCGACACGCTCAGCCAGATCAACGTGCTCGGCGGCGAGGACGTGGTACACAACGACTTTTCCGAGTCGCTGCCCAACAGCATCAGCGGCAAGGTGATCGTCGACAACAACGGCAACTGCGCCGCCAACCCGGCCAATCCGCCGCTGGCCGGCGTCACGATCCGATTGCTCGATAAGAATGGCAACGTCGTGCAGACGACCACGACCGATGCCAATGGACTTTACAAGTTCCAAGGGCTGATGCCGGGCGCGTACACGGTCCACAAGCTCACCCCCGCGGGCTATTTCGACGAGGATTCCGACGTCGGCAGCTTGGGCGGAACTTCGCTCGACGCCAGCACGCTGGGTTCGATCGTGCTGACTTCGGCCTTGAACGGCGTGAACTACGACTTTTGCGAATTGCTGCCGGTGGAGATCAGCGGCCGCGTGATCGTCGACAAGTACGGCGATTGCGAAACGAACCCCAACAATCCGCCGCTGGCCGGCGTCACGATTCAACTGCTCGACGCGAGCGGAACCGTCCTGGCGACGACCACGACCAACGCCAACGGCCAATACGAGTTCCAAGGCTACCGTCCGGGCACGTACACGGTCCATGAGCTAACGCCGAGCGGCGATTTCGCCGAAGCTTCGCACGTCGGCTCGGCCGGCGGAACCTCCGTCGATGTGAACACGCTTGGCTCGATCGCGCTCACGTCGGGCCAAAACGGCCAAAACTACGATTTCTGCGTTGTGCAGCCAATCGACATCAGCGGCGAGGTCGTCGTCGATGCGTACGGCGGCTGCGATACGAATCCTGCGAATCCCAGCCTGGCGGGCGTGACGATCCAATTGTTCGATTCCAGCGGAACGCTGCTGGCCACGACGACGACCGACGCCAACGGCCAGTATCGGTTCCAAGGTTACCGTCCGGGCACGTACACGGTCCATGAGCTAACGCCGAACGGCGATTTCGCCGGAGCCTCGCACGTCGGTTCGGCGGGCGGAACTTCAGTCGACGTGAACACGCTCGGCTCGATTGCGCTCACGTCGGGCCAAAGCGGCCAGCGCTACGACTTCTGCGTGGTCCAGCCGGTCGGCATCAGCGGCGAAGTCGTCGTCGATCAGTACGGCGGCTGCGATACCAACCCCGCGAATCCGCCGCTGGCCGGGGTCACGATTCAACTGCTCGACCAGAGTGGGCGCCTGCTGCAAACGACCGTGACCGACGCCAACGGCGCGTATCAGTTCCAGGGGCTGATGCCCGGCACGTACACGGTTCAAAAGCTGACGCCCAACGGCTACTTCGACGAAGATGCGCAGGCCGGTTCGGCCGGCGGCGTGGTGTTGAACGTCAACACGATCGGCACGATCTCGCTGAGTTCGGGCGACAAGGGCGCGAATTACGACTTCTGCGAAGTGCAACCTGCGAGCATCAGCGGCTACGTTAAGGTCGAAGACGGCAAGGACTGCCAGACCGATCCCACAACTCCGCCCTTGGCCGGCGTGACGATTCAACTGCTCGACAGCCAGGGCAATGTGATCGACGCGACTTTGACCGACGCCAACGGCCATTACGCCTTTGGCGGCCTGCATCCGGGCACGTATGGCGTTCACGAATTGCTGCCCGCCGGCTATTTCGACGCCGACCAGCACGTCGGTTCGGCCGGCGGCGCGATCACCGGGCAAGACCTGATCACCGGGGCCGCACTCGGCAGCGGCACAAGCGGCGTGCACTACGACTTCTGCGTCAATTCGCCCAGCGCGATCGCCGGCTATGTGTTCCAGGACGGCGGGCCGATCGGCACGCCGGACCCGGCGACCGACTTGCCGTCGATCTTGCAGAACCTGCCCAGCCTTCGCAACGGCGTGCTGACGCCCGGCGATACGCGGCTGGCCGGCGTCGTGCTCGAACTGGCCGACGCGGCGGGCCAACTGCTGCTCGACGCCCAAGGGAACCCGATTACCGCCGTCACCGACGCCAACGGTTATTATCAATTCGTGAACTTGCCGCCGGGCATTTACACGGTGCTCAAGGTCCACCCGAACGGTTACATCGACGGCATCAACACGGCCGGCACGCTGGGCGGCGTAGCGATCAACCCCACCTTGCTCAGCTTCGGCGTCACGAGCCAGGGCGTTTCGGCATCCGATGCGCTCTTGCAGGCGGTCGGCATCAACGACGCGATCGCGATGATTACGATCAGCGGCGGACAGTTTTCGCAAGACAACAATTTTAGCGAGATCACGTTGGTCCAGCAGACCGTGACGCCGGTCCTGCCGCCGGATTCGAACCTGCCGCCGCCGACTCCGCTGTTTACGGCGCCGCCCATTTCGCCGGGAGCGGCGCTTGCCGGCCCGGGTTCGCTGCCGGCGGTCGTCGCTCCGTACCTGTACGGCAGTTGGGGCGTGATGGGCACGACCTGGCACCTGAGCGTGATCGATGCCGGCTTGCCGCGCGGCGCGCGGCCGGCGACCGGCCTGCCGCTACACTTGACGGGCAACCGTTTCCGCTCGACGGCCTGGCAGACGTCGCGGATGAAAGCAGGGCTTTGGATCTTGCACCCCGGCGATGCTCCGGGCGGTCGCCGTCAAACGATCGCGTTCGGCAAGGCGGACGGAATCCCGGTGACGGGCGATTTCAATGGCGACGGCGTGTGCGAGACGGGCATTTACAAAAACGGCGAATGGTTCATCGATCTCAACGGCAACGGCGAGTGGGATAAGGACGACCTGTGGGCCAGGCTCGGCTCGGCCGACGACCGCCCTGTTACCGGCGACTGGGACGGCGACGGCAAGACCGATATCGGCATTTTCGGCCCGGCATGGCCGGGCGACCCGCGCGCGGTCGCCGTCGAGCCCGGCTTGCCCGATCCGTACAACGCGCCCACCGGCGCCCGCAAAAACATGCCGCCCGAAGAGCACCAGGCCACGCTGGGCTGCCGCACCATGAAGCGCACGCAGGAGGGCGAAGTCCGCGCCGATTTGATCGACCACGTGTTCCACTTCGGCACGCCCGACGACATCCCGATTACTGGCGACTGGACTGGCGCCGGCATCGACTCGATCGGCATCTTCCACAAGGGACGCTGGATCTTGGACGTCGACGGCGACGGCAAACGCTCGGAAAAGGACCTTTCGATCTATCTGGGCGAATCGGGCGACCGGCCCGTCGTCGGCGACTTCGACGGCGACGGCATCGACGAACTGGGCGTCTATCGCGACGGCAAGTGGATCATCGACATCAACCACGACGCAGTGCTCGACGAGCGAGACCTCTATTACGAACTCGGCGGCGCCGAGCATCGGCCGGTCGTCGGCGACTGGGACGGCGACGGCTGCGACCAGATCGGCATCCACGAAGAACAAGCCGCCCCGAGCGGCAGCCTGTAGTTTGCGGGGCCGGTTGGCCATCTTGGCCAAGGCGCCCGACATGGTTGGGCGCCTTCGAGATCGTGCTGGCGGCGCCGACCGAAGATCGAGCGGCTGCGATTATCGGAGGATCACGAAATCGCGAAAGGACGAAAACGCGAAACTGGCAAGACGCCAACCCTTTACGTCAATTCGCTGCTCCGCAACTTGTTTCAAGACCGCCCGCCTCCTTTCGTCCTTTCGTCCTTTCGCGTTTTCGCGATCCTCTTCGGGACAATCTACCTCGCGGGGCCGGTTGGCCATCTTGGCCAAGGCGCCCGACATGGTTGGGCGCCTTCGGCGTCACGGCCCATTTGGCCAAGCCGGAGGGGATCAACCAGGCGGAGAATGGGGCAGCGGCTGGCGCCAAGATAGCCTGAGAGCGGCTTGGGGCAGAGACGTCGAATCGCTGGTCAGGCGGCCGAGACTAACTTTTTTTCAGCTTTTCGAGTTCCGCGTTGACATCGGCGATTTCGCGCTCCAACCGCGTCACGTCTTCGGGCTCGTCCATTTGTTTTTTGGCGCCGGCCAACTGCTGCCGCAACTTTTGCAGCCGCTGCTGAAGCAAGTCGATGCGTTTCTTGGCTTTTTTATCCATGATTCTCGATGGGTAAGTCGCGAGGATAAGCAGGCTGATTCAAGCGGCCGATCGCGGCTCTTTGTGGTGCAGGCATCCCGGTTGCGCCTGCGAGACGCTTGCGCAAAACCTTGGGGCGTACCGCACCGCGGCGGCTTTCGGCGGTTGCGCCGCCTCTTTCAGGGGGATCGCCCGCAGCACGCCCGAGATGCAAACGACAATCAGCGCCAAAATCATGTTCAACGTCAGCCACATTCGGGCGTTCTCTCGCATCTTGGCGAAAGCCGGGCTGCGGCCGCTTAGGACGCTGGCCAGGAAGAAAATCACACAGGCCAATAGAAACTTGACGCCGAACAGCATGTGGTAGAGCGATTTGGCGCCGTCCTCGACCGTTTTGAGCTGCTTCTCTTTCATGATGATGTTGTAAATGCCGCTGACCAGCAAGAACAGAATCGCCGCCATCACGAACTTCACCCACCGCGAGCGCACGCCATTGTGCAGTTTTTTGCGTTCCTCGTCCGGCAGCACGCCGACCGACGGCAGCAAGGCCGTGCGCATGAAGATCGTGCCGCCCACGGCCGTGATCGCGGCCAGAATGTGGGCCCAGCGCGAAACGATCGCGATCCAATCGAGTTGAGCAAGTTCGGTCAAGTCGTTCTCCCTGGCGTGCTTCTGGCGGTCGTATCGCTGCGGCAAATCGGCAATGAATTCTAGGACATTGCTCGTGGATCGTAGAGTGCTGGGGAAAGTTTGTCCAGGAGACCATCACCCTGGTAGTGATACCATTCGAACTGGTGTCAAGGAAAAATTATCGCTTTGTCTGCCACCAGCTTTAGCTGGTGGTAGCGAAACAACATCGACCTTCTTTTTCAGCCGGCTTTAGCCGGCTTCCCGAGGGCTGAAAAAGCCGGCTAAAGCCGGCTCCCAAAGAGAGAGAATGGTTGCCGGTCCCCACCAGCTAAAGCTGGTGGCAAACACGGATGGGGCCAAGCTCGTCCTT
>DATKRK010000188.1:0-11921 GCA_035532215.1 Pirellulales bacterium
CGACGCAATCGAATCAACCCGCGCGTCATCAAACAAAAAGTCTCGAAGTGGCCAAAAAAACGGCCCCAGCATCGCGGCCCCCGTCCGCCGACGAAAACCTTTATGCAGTCCGTCGTTTTGACTAATTGAACGGTATTGGAGTTAGCCTGGGTACAGGAATAGATCATAACCCATTATCAAAAAATGACTTGTGATCGAAACTGCGAAGGCGACGAGTCCAGTTCCGCGGCCCTAGCGTTCGCTGCCGGCGGCTTGCTGGTCGGCGGGCGGCCGGCCGGCGACGGCTGAGGAAGACAGCCGGTCTTGCAGCGCTTGCACGGTCATCTCTTCCTCGCGCAAAGCGGTCATGGCCACCAGCGCTGCGTCCGCAGCCGGAATGGTAGTGATGCAAGGCACGCCGTGCGAGACGGCCGCCGCGCGAATCCGGCCCTCATCGGTGCGGGCGCCTTTGCCGCTGGGCGTGTTGATGATCAATTGCACCTGGCCGTCGATCAGGTGGTCGAGCAAGTTGGGGTGCCCCTCCTGCAGCTTCTTGACCGTTTTGACGGCGATTCCCGCGTCTTGCAGCAAGCGGGCGGTGCCTTCGGTGGCCACCAGTTGAAAGCCGAGGGACGTCAAGCGGCGCCCCAACTCGACGGCGCGGTGCTTGGTGCGCGCCGCCAGACTGATGAAGACGTTGCCGCTTTTGGGCAACACCACGCCGGCTGCCAGTTGGCTTTTGGCGAAGGCGATCGAAAAGCGTTCGCTCGTGCCCATCACTTCGCCCGTCGAACGCATCTCGGGGCCCAGGACAATGTCGACGCCCGCAAACTTGACGAACGGAAACACGCTCTCCTTGACCGAGACGTGCGAAGGGATCGGAGCGCTTTGCCAGCCTTGCTCGTCGAGCGATACGCCCGCCATGATCTTGGCCGCGATCTTCGCCAGCGGCATGCCGATGGCCTTCGACACGAACGGCGCCGTGCGGCTCGCCCGAGGGTTGACCTCCAGCACGTAGAGATTGGGCCGCCCGTCCTCCTGCTTGACGGCGAACTGGATGTTCATCAAGCCTTTGACTTGCAGTTGACGCGCCAGCCGCTCGGTCGCCTCGCGGATTTCGGCGACCACTGGACCCGGCAAGCTGTAGGGCGGAATGGCACAGGCCGAATCGCCCGAGTGGACGCCGGCTTCTTCGATATGCTCCATGACGCCCGCCACGATCGTCCGCTGGCCGTCGCTGATTGCGTCGACGTCGACTTCGATGGCGTCCTCCAAGAAACGGTCGATCAACACCGGCTTGCCCTGCGCCGCCAGAAACGCCTCGGCCATGAAGCGTTCGAGCTGCGATTGGTCGTAGCAGATTTCCATCGCTCGGCCGCCGAGCACGAAGCTGGGCCGGACCAGGGCCGGAAAGCCGATCTTGGCCGCTTGCGCACGGGCTTGCTCCGGCGTCCGCGCGATGCCGTTGGCCGGTTGCCGCAAGCCGAGCCGGCCGAGCAACTCAGCGAACTTTTCGCGGTCTTCAGCGTCTTCGATCGTGTCGACGCTGGTGCCGATGATTGGCACGCCCGCCGAGGCCAAGGCCCGGGCCAGGTTCAATGGCGTCTGCCCGCCGAACTGCACGATCACGCCATCGGGCTGGACCCGGTCGCAGATATTGAGCACGTCTTCGGTCGTCAGCGGCTCGAAGAACAGCAAATCGCTGGTGTCGTAGTCGGTGCTGACCGTTTCGGGGTTCGAGTTGACCATCACCGACTCGATGCCCAACTCGCGCAGGGCGAAGCTGGCGTGACAGCAGCAATAATCGAACTCGATGCCCTGGCCGATGCGGTTCGGCCCGCCGCCCAGGATCATGATCCGCCGGCCGCCCTTCGGCTTCGCTGGCGTCTCGTCTTCATCCTCGTAAGTCGAATAGTAATAGGGCGTGTAGGCTTCGAACTCGGCCGCGCAGGTATCGACCGACTTGAACGTGGCCTTGATGCCGCGGCGTTTGCGCTCGCTGCGGACCTCCATTTCGTTGGTGTTCCAAATCGTCGCCAATTGCCGGTCGGAAAAGCCGAATTGCTTGGCCTTTTTGAGCAGCGCGTCGTCGATCGCCGACAGCCCGTCGTGCCGGCGCAGTTCGTCTTCGAGTTCGATGATCTCCTGCAAGTTGTCGAGGAACCAGGGATCGATCGCCGTCAGTTCGAAGATCTCGTCGCGCGTCATGCCGTCCTTGAAGGCGTAGCGCAGATACCAAACCCGGTCGGCGTTCGGCGTAGCGAGCTTGGCGCGAATCTCGTCGCGCGTCGGCCGCTCGGGCGCGTACCACAGGTCTTTGCTGTCGCAGCCGAAACCGAAGGCGCCGACTTCCAATCCGCGGAGCGCCTTCTGGAACGACTCCTTGAACGTGCGGCCGATGGCCATCGTCTCGCCCACGCTCTTCATCTGCGTGGTCAATTGCGGATCGGCCTCGGGGAACTTCTCGAAGGCGAACCGCGGCGCCTTGGTGACGACATAGTCGATCGTCGGCTCGAAACAGGCTTTCGTCTCGCGGGTGATGTCGTTGGCCAGCTCGTGCAGCCGATAGCCGACCGCCAGCTTGGCGGCGATCTTGGCGATCGGAAAGCCGGTGGCCTTCGAGGCCAAGGCGCTCGAGCGGCTGACGCGAGGATTCATCTCGATCACGATCATCCGCCCGTCGCGCGGATTGATGGCGAACTGGATGTTCGAGCCGCCCGTCTCGACGCCGATCTCGCGGATCACGGCCAGCGAGGCGTCGCGCATCCGCTGGTATTCCTTGTCCGTCAAGGTTTGCGCGGGGGCGACGGTGATCGAATCGCCGGTATGGACTCCCATCGGGTCGAAGTTTTCGATGGAGCAAATGATCACGACGTTGTCGTCGACGTCGCGCATGACCTCCATCTCGTATTCTTTCCAGCCCAGGATCGACTCCTCGATCAGCACCTCGCTGACCGGAGACGAGTCGAGTCCCCACTGCACCTTATGGTCGAACTCTTCGCGGTTGTAGGCGATGCCCGATCCGCTGCCGCCGAGCGTGAAGCTGGGCCGCACCACGCAGGGCAGCCCCAGTTCTTGTACGGCCTGCCGGGCTTCTTGCAGCGTGTGGACGGTGCGCCCGCGGCAGACCTCCAGGCCGATTTTTTCCATCGCCTGCTTGAATTGCTCGCGCTCTTCGGCTTTGGCGATCACCTCGGGGCGGGCGCCGATCATCTCGACGCCGTACTTTTCCAGTACGCCCTGCCGCCACAGCTCCATGCCCAGGTTCAGCCCCGTCTGCCCCCCCAAGGTTGGCAAGATCGCATCGGGCCGCTCGACCTCGATCACCTTGGCGATCATTTCCCAGGTGAGCGGCTCGATATAGGTACGGTCGGCCATGTCCGGGTCGGTCATGATCGTGGCTGGGTTCGAGTTGATCAGCACGACCTCGTAGCCCTCTTCGCGGAGGGCCTTGCAGGCCTGTACGCCTGAATAGTCGAACTCGCAAGCCTGGCCGATAATGATCGGTCCGGAGCCAATGAGCAGAATCTTATGAATATCGTCGCGTCGCGGCACGGCGGTGAGGTTCCTCCGAAAGTGCGGCTCCCCGAAGCCTCGCTCGACAGCGGGGCCTTGGGCAAGGCGTAAAATCCCTCAAGATTACCACGGCGCCCCGCCGCTCTCAAGCGGCCTGCTGCAAAGCAAGCGGCCGCGAGATATGTTGGCCTTATGGTCCGAAAAGCGGTTTCGTCGAAACAAGTTCGCGCCGAGGCGATCGCCGGGTACGCCGTCTGGGCGGTCGCCGCGGCGGTCGCGCTGGTCAGCGCCCGCGATTATGCCGGCGGGTGGAACGACGGCAGCCGGCTAGCGACCGTCGAATGCCTGGTCGATTACCATACGTTGGCGATCGACAAGTCGATCTTCGTCGACGTGCCGCGAATCGGCTTCGATCCCAATCGGCCGTTTCCCTACCCGCTCGACGATCCCAACTCTTTTGCCGGAACCAAGGACAAGGTGCTCGTCGGGGGGCGTTACTACTCGCACAAGCCGCCAATACCCTCGGTGTTGCTGGCCGCCGAATATTTCCTCTGGCAGAAAATCACGGGCCTCACGGCGCGGGATCGCTGCGACGAATTCTGCTATTGGATGACGCTCGGCTCGGCGGGCGTCGGCTACGTGGCAGCCGTGGTCTCGCCATTCTATCTTGCCGGGCTGCTGGGGCTGCCGCTGGTGCGGCGTTTGGAACTGGCCGCCAGCCTGGCTTTCGCGACGGTCGCCGTGGCTTACGTGCGGCACGTCAACGACCACATCATACTGTTGGGCGTGGCGTCGGGCTTGACGCTTGTGCTTGCGCGGTTGGCTCAAGCGTTCTCGTCGAAAGGCGATGAAAGCGGCGGCGGGAATTCCTCGCTGCGCGCTCTTTGGCCCCGGCTGGCTCTGACTGGATGCCTGGCGGGGCTGGCATACACGATCGACCAAGGCGCCGGACCGCCGCTGGCGCTGGCCGCCGGGGCGGTTCTGGCTTACCGCTCGCGGCTCAACGTGAAGGCGCTGACGATCTTCGCCATGGCGGCCATTCCTTGGGTTGCGGCGCATCATGCGATCAACTACAGCATTGGCGGCACGTTCGCGCCGATCGGCTCGGTTCCGGAATATTTCGCTTGGCCGGGTTCGCCCTTCGATCGGCAGAACATGACCGGCGTGTGGAATCACCCAACGCCGCGAGATTTTCTCTTTTATGCCCTCCGGCTGCTGTTCGCCCCTGGGTGGGGGTTTTTGGTGCACAACCTGCCGCTGCTTTTGACGTTGCCGGGCGTGTTTGCAATTAAGCGTCGGCGAGTGGCCGAATGGCCGGAGGCGGCGGCGCTGGCGGGCTGGTGCCTGGCGAGCGGGCTGTTGTATGCGGCCCTGTCGGTGAACCATTCCGGCACCTGTCTTTCAGTGCGCTGGTTCGTGCCGCTATTGGCCGGCGGATATTTTTTGCTCTCCGTGCTCCTGCGCGATGAACCGCGTTATCATTTAGGTTTCCTGGCGCTCACTGGGCTGGGTTGCGTGCTTGGGGCAATGATGTGGGCGGCAGGACCGTGGCTGGAGCCAGACTCTCCGAATTTCCGAAATGTGCAGGCGGCCGGCGCGGCGTGCTGGATCGCCTGGCTGATTTGGGCCGCTTGGCCGCGACGCTCCACCGGCGTCGGCGGAGCCTGGACAGTCACGACCAAGAACCAGGGGAACAAAGAAAACGTGAACAACGCTTCATGACCGACACCGATCCGTCCACGGCCGAGCATCCAACTTCCGCTGAGACCAACCACTCGACCTTTGCCGCTGAGACCAGCGGCCCGACCTCAGCGACATCCCATCCTATCGCCAGCCTGGCGATCCTCTTGGCGGCGGCGATCGTCGCCATTGCCAGCGCGCGAGATTACGCGGGCGGCTGGAACGACGGCAGCCGGTTGGCCACGGTGGAATGCCTGGTCGACCGTCACACGCTGGCGATCGACGAATCGGTGTTCGTGAAGCCGCCCCCGCCCGAGTCAGTTGAGCCGAATCCGTACCCCGACGACCAACCTCAGTTGCAGCGAGAAGGAACCAAAGACAAGCTGTTCATCAATGGGCGGTATTACTCCGACAAATCGCCGTTGCCGGCGTTGACGATGGCCGGGATCTACAGAGCCCTGCAATGGGCGACCGAGATCGTCGCGCGGCGTGATCCGCATCGATTCTGTTACTGGATGACGCTCAGCACGTCGGGTCTGGCCTATGTCGCCGCCGTATGGTGCATCTATCAGCTCGGCGGCATACTGCGGCTCGCCTTGCGGCCGCGGCTGCTGTTGACCGCCAGCTTCGCTTTGACCACGGTCGCGCCGGCCTACGCCCGGCACGTCAACAGTCACATTTTGCTGTTGGCCGTCGCAGCAGGGCTTGTGCTGTCGCTGGCCCGGTTGGTCGAGGAGCAACAAGCGGGCAGCACGCCTTGGCAGCGCGTGCTAGAGATCGGCTTGCTCGCCGGGCTCGGCTATACGCTCGACTTGGGCGTCGGTCCGGTGCTTGTCGCGTGCTCGATGGCGATCATCGCCTATCGCACGCGCCGGTTGACGGCCGTGTTGGCGTTCGCCCTGGCCGCGGCGCCTTGGATCGCGGCGCATCACGCGCTCAACTATTACGTCGGCGGCACGTGGCAGCCGGCCAACATGGTCACTGAATACATGCAGTGGCCCGGGTCGCCGTTTGATCAGCAGAACATGACCGGCGCCTTCAAGGAAAAATCGCTGGGCAAGTTCCTGCTTTATCCCGTGGCGATGCTGTTCGGCAAACACGGTTTTTTCAATCACAATCTGCCGCTTTTGTTGTCGCTGGCCGGGCTTGTCATCCTGCTCCGCCGACGTCGCCCTGAGACGCCTGAATTAATATTTTCGACCTGCTTTTTTTCCGGCGCGTGGTTGCTCTATGCTGTAACTTCGAACAATTACTCCGGCGCCTGCTGCTCGATCCGTTGGTTCGTGCCGCTGTTGGCGCCGGGCTGGTACGTACTGGCTGTCTTGTTGCGAGATCGGCCCGAGCAAGTCGTCGATTTGAGCATCTTAAGCGCGTTGGGCGTGGTTTTGGGGGTTGTGATGTGGCGCCGCGGTCCGTGGGAAGGCAGTCTGCCGCCGGGTTACTGGCAGCTCAATGCCGCAGCGCTGGTCGCTTGGGCCGTCTGGGCCGTGCTGCGATTGCGGCCGCGGCCGAAGAGTCCGGGCGCCGAACCGGCCGAGCCGGGCTGAACGCGGCGCAAGAACGGAGCAAGATTTTGCTTGCGAACGGGCGAATTTCCGCGACGATAACAGGCAGCGTCCGAGGGGCGCCGGCCGGAGGCATTTCGGAATTGACCGGCCGAGGATGTCGAGCGAGGGAGTTCTTCCTCCGAAATGGCAGCGTGCAGTTGATCGATTCTTGCAATCGCGATCTTCCGACGCCTCTGACCAGCGCTGCACGAGCGCCCGCGCAGGCCGTGCGCCTGCGTCCTAATCCGCATTGCGCACGGACAACACTAACCCGACGCGCAAGCGAGGGAGTGTCACGGGGGCGGCTCGAAAGCCCTCGCTTGCGCGTCGGGTTAGTGTGCTTTTGCTGCAACCGATTGCCGCAGTGTTGCTTGCGATTCGCCTGGAGCCTTCGGTGCGCAATCCGGGCTAAGACCCAAAGCCTGGCTCGCTGCCTGGCGCTGTTATGCGCCCTCGCCGCGCTCGCGAGCGGCGGCTGCGACGACGATCGCTCTTCGATCGGCTCGTTGGATAAGGTCTGGGGCCGCAAGGGCATCTCCAACGGCCGACTGCAAAAGCCGCGGGCCGTGGCCATCGACGCCGACGACCAACTTTATATCGTCGACATGACAGCCCGCATTCAGGTCTTCAGCCCCGACGGCGAGTTTCTCCGCTTCTGGCGCACGCCTGTTCATACCAACGGTCGCCCGACCGGCTTGTCGTTCGACCGGCACGGCCGGCTGCTGGTCGCCGACACGCACTACTTCCGCGTGCTCGTTTACTCGACCGAGGGCGAACTGCTGCAAACCTTGGGCGGCACGCAAGGTCATGGTCCCGGCGAGTTCGGATTCGTGACCGACGCCGTCGACGATTCGCAGGGCAACTTGTATGTCGCCGAGTATGGCGAATACGATCGCATTCAAAAATTCACGCCCGACGGCGAGTTCGTGCTGCAATGGGGCGGCCACGGCTTCGAGCTGGGCCAGTTCGTCCGGCCGCAGAACCTGGCCGTCGACGAGCAAGACCGCATCTGGGTGACCGACGCCTGCAATCATCGCATCCAGGTCTTCGACGCCGAGGGCAAGCTGCTCGACGTCTGGGGGACGCAAGGCAGCGAGCCCGGCCAGCTCTATTATCCCTACGACCTGGCGTTCGACGATGCAGGCGATCTTTACATTTGCGAATACGGCAACCACCGCGTGCAAAAGTTCAATCGCCAAGGCGAATCGCTCGGCTGCTGGGGAAAGCACGGACGCGAACCCGGCGAGTTGTACCATCCCTGGGGGCTGGTGCGCGATAAACAACGACGAATTCACGTGCTGGATTCGCTCAACCATCGAGTGCAACGGATCGTGATGTAGCCATGCTGCCGTACCGACTCGATTTCGACGCGCCCGTCTACCTGCTGCTGCTGTTGCTCGCGCCCTTGTTGTGGTGGTTGAGCTTTCGCAGTCTTGCCGGGTTGGGCCGGCTGCGGCGATTGGCGGTGTTGCTGTTGCGGACCGCGGTGGTGGCGCTGCTGGTGATGGCCCTGGCGGAAATTCAGTGGGTCAAGACCAACGACCGCCTGACCGTGATTTACCTGCTCGACCAGTCGCTGAGCATCCCGCCCGAGCGACGGGCCGCGATGGTCGAATTCGTCAATCAGTCGATCATGAAGCACCGCCAGGACAATGACAAAGTCGGCGTGATCATGTTCGGCCGCGAAGCGGTGATCGAAGTGCCGCCGTTCGACGAGAGCATTCAGCTCGAACAAACCCTGGAGAGCCTGATCGACCAGGAATCGACGAACCTGGCCGGGGCGTTGAAGCTGGCGCAGGCCTCGTTCCCCGAAGACACCGCCAAGCGGATCGTGATTATCAGCGATGGCCGGCAGAACATCGGCGATGCGCTCGATCAGGCCCGCGGCATCGCCGACGCCGGAATCGGCATCGACGTGCAGCCGATCATCTACGGCTCGCGCAGCGACGTGCTCGTCGACAAAATCTCGCGCCCGCCCGACGTGCGCAAAGGGCAGCCCTTCGATCTGGCCGTCGTGCTCAACAACACCAGCCAGCCGGCCGAAGGCGAAAGCGGCGTGATCCCCGGCAAGCTGATCGTTTCGCGCCGCACCGACGACCAGCCGCTGGTCTTGAGCGAGGACCACATCGAGCTGCCGCCGGGCAAGAAGGTGTTCACAGTCCGCGAAAAGATCGACCAGCCGAATTTCTACGCTTACGAAGCCCGTTTCGTCCCCGACGATCCCGCCGCCGACGCGATGATCGAAAACAACCGCGCCACGACCTTCACCCACGTGCGCGGCAGCGGCCAGGTGCTGTTGATCGAAGACGACGAAAACCGCGGCGAGCACGAGTTTCTCGTCGAGCGCCTGCGGCACGAGAACCTGGAGGTCACGCTCCGCTCGTCGAGTCAACTGTTCACCAGCCTGGCCGAGTTGCAGCAATACGACACGGTAGTGCTGGCCAACGTGCCGCGCGAACACTTCAGCGACCAGCAGATTTCGATGCTGGCGCAGAACACGCAGAGCATGGGCTGCGGCTTGATGATGCTCGGCGGGCCGAACAGCTTCGGCGCCGGCGGCTGGAACAACACCGAAGTCGAAGAGGCGATGCCGGTCGATTTTCAGATCAAAAGCGCCAAGGTGATGCCCAAGGGCGCGTTGGTGCTCGTGATGCACGCCTCGGAGATGGCCGACGGCAACCACTGGCAGAAAATCATCGCCAAAGAGGCGATCAAGGCGTTGGGCAACGAAGACTATTGCGGGCTGCTGCCGGGCGTCGACCAATGGCTGTGGGGCGGCGTGATTCGGGTGCGCAACCAGCGGCAGCGGATGCTGGGCCTGATCGATCGCATGACGCCGATGGACATGCCCGACTTCGACTCGGGCTTTCGCCTGGCCCATCGCGGCTTATCCGGCATCCGCGACGCCGCGGTGAAGCACATGATCGTGATCAGCGACGGCGACCCCGCGCCGCCGAGCAATTCGATGATTTCGGCGCTCAAGAAGCTCAATGTTTCGGTGTCGTCGGTGGCCGTCGGCTGCCACGGGCCGGCCGAGAGCAGCGTGATGAAGAACCTCGCGCGGCAGACCGGCGGCAAATACTACGAAGTGCAAAACCCCAACGCACTTCCCAAGATTTTCCAGAAAGAGGCTCGCCGCGTGGCTCGGCCGTTGGTGTACGAGCGCGAAAACGGATTCCGCCCTTACATCAAGTTCCCCAGCGAGATGGTCAACGGCATCGACGAGCTGCCGCCGATCACCGGCTTCGTGCAAACCAGCGTCAAGCAAAACCCGCTGGTAGAAGTTTCGCTCGTTTCGCCGCAGCCGGCCGGCGAAGAGAACGCCACGATTCTGGCCAGTTGGACCTACGGCCTGGGCAAGTCGGTGGCTTTCACCAGCGATGCAGGCGCCCGCTGGACGAAAAGCTGGACCTCTTGGCCGGGGTACGACAAGCTGTTCAGCCAGGCCGTGCGTTGGTCGATGCGGCCGGCCGGCGACCAGGGCAAATTCTCCGTCGCCACCGAGGTCGAGGACGGCCAGGTGCGGTTGTTCGTCACCGCGTTGGACAAGAATGACGAGTTTCTGAATTTTCTCGATCTGCGCGGCGCGGTCGTCGGCCCCGACATGAAGCCGCACGCGCTCAAGCTCGAGCAGACGGCGCCAGGCCGTTACGTCGGTTCGTTCGAGGCGCAAGAAGCGGGCGCCTACACCGCCATGATTACGCCTGGCGCCGGGCAGCAGCCGATCCTGACGGGCGTCAACGTGCCTTATTCGCCGGAATTCCGCGATCGAGAGGCGGACGAGGCGTTGCTGACGAGCTTGGCCCGGCTCGAGGCTAAGGGAGGCGCGCGGGGCGAAGTCATTCGCGACTCGGCGGGCGTCGGCAGGGTCGACGAACTGCTCGCGATCGACGTCTTCCGCCACGATTTGGCCAAGGCCGACAGCCGTCAGGACGTCTGGCAGTTCGCCTTGCTGGCGGCCGCGCTGTTGTTCTTCGGCGACGTGTTCTTCCGCCGCGTGCAGGTCGGTTTTGCCTGGCTTCCGCCGCTCACCCGGCGTTTGCGCAATCGCGTGCTCGGCCGCCCGCAGCAGCCGCCGCCGCCCGAGTACATGTCGCGGTTGCGCAGCCGCAAGGCCGAAATCGACGAACAACTCCAGCAGCGCCGCGCCGCCGCGCGGTTCGAGCCGACGCCCGATGCGCCGATCGACGTGGCCGCGGTCGAAGAAGAACTCAAAGGTCCGCCGCCGCCCAAGCCCGCGGCGCCCGCCGCCAGCTCGCTCTCGCCGGAAAAGAAGGAAGAAGAAGGCTACACTAGCCGGCTCTTGAAGGTCAAGAAAGGCGTGCAAAAGAAACACGGCGGCGAAGGGCCATCATAGAATGATTGAGACTCCGTCGAGCCGCGGATGACGCATGAGCCACGGGAAGAATGAGCCACGGATGAAACACGGATCGAGCGACACGAAACTTCACCGCCAGGTAATACCGGCGAGACTCTTTGTATTATCCGTGTTCGATCCGTGTTTCATCCGTGGCTAAACACCGAATCGCTTAAAACCACCTCACATCCAGGATCCATCTCCATGAGCATCGGCGAATCCATGCAACGCAGGGCCGAAGAGTTCATCGCCCGCTATGGCGCGGTGCGAGAGCAGATCGGCCGAGTCATTGTCGGGCACGACGATATCGTGCACGGCGTATTGACCTGTCTGTTCGTCGGCGGGCATTGCTTGCTCGAAGGCGTGCCGGGCCTGGGCAAGACGCTGTTGATTCGCTCGCTGGCCGAGACGCTGAGCCTGAACTTCTCGCGCATTCAGTTCACGCCCGACTTGATGCCGGCCGACATCCTGGGCACCAACATGGTGATGGAATCGCCCGACGGCCGCCGGGCCTTTGAATTCCAACGCGGGCCGATCTTCACGCAAATCTGCCTGGCCGACGAGATCAATCGCGCCACGCCCAAGACTCAATCGGCCATGCTCGAAACCATGCAGGAAGGTTCGGTCACGATCGCCGGGCATGTCTATCAACTCGAAAAGCCGTTCTTCGTGATGGCCACGCAAAACCCGATCGAGCAGGAAGGCACTTACCCTCTGCCCGAGGCGCAGCTCGATCGCTTCTTCTTCAAGCTCGTCGTCGGCTACTCGACTCGCGAAGAATTGTCGACGATCATCGACCGCACGACGCGCGGCGAAGTGATCCAAGTCGAGAAGGTGATGGA
>DATKRK010000189.1:0-4403 GCA_035532215.1 Pirellulales bacterium
TGCAAGGCGCCACGCAGCCGGCGATGCCGCCGTTCGTCAGTCTCACGCCCAAGATGATCACGGCGCCGTGGGCCAACCCCGGCAATCCCGGCTTTTTGGGCGTGGCCCATGCCCCGTTCAAGCCCAGCGCCGAAGGACGCGAAGACATGGTGCTCAACGGCGTCACGCTCGACCGCTTGCACGACCGGCAGGCTCTGCTCGCGGGTTTCGATCGCTTTCGCCGCGAAGCCGACGCGGCCGGGCTGATGGACGGGCTCGATGCCTTCAACCGCCAAGCCTTCGGCATTCTCACATCCAGCAAGCTCGCCGAGGCGCTCGATCTGGAACGTGAAGACCCGCGGGTGCGCGATCGCTACGGCTCCGGTTCGCCCAAGCCGGCCGGCTACGGCGACGCCGGCCCGCTGCTCAACACCTACTTCCTCACGGCCCGGCGGCTGGTCGAGGCGGGCGTGCGTTGCGTCACGCTGGCTTACGGCCGCTGGGATTGGCACGGCAAGCCGCACGGCACGACCTTCGAAAACGCCCGCGAGCATCTGCCGATGCTCGATCAGGGCCTGAGCGCCTTGGTCGAAGATTTACGCCAGCGCGGCTTGGACCGCGACGTATCGGTCGTGGTTTGGGGCGAATTCGGCCGCACGCCGAAGATCAATCCACAAGGCGGCCGCGATCACTGGCCGCCCGTCTCTTGCGCCATGCTGGCCGGCGGCGGCCTGCGCACCGGTCAGGTCATCGGTTCGACGAACCGGCTGGGCGAACACGCCAAGGACCGCCCGGTTCACTTCCAGGAAGTGTTCGCCACGCTCTATCACCGCTTGGGCATCGACGTGAACACCGCCACGGTGAGCGACTTCACCGGGCGGCCGCAGTATCTCGTCGACCACGTGCCGCCGATCAAGGAGCTCGTCTAACGCGTTTCGCGATCGAACGTATTTTATCTTCGGGCGTACGAACGCGTTCGCGCGGTTGGTATCTGTAGGGAACGCCCTCTGCGGCGTTCCGAGAAGCGCGAATCGACCCGATCTCCGATTTCACGGCACGCCGCAGAGGGCGTGCCCTACAGGCATTGCCGCGAACGTCTACTTACGCCCATTTCTTTTCTACCAGATCCCTAATCCGTAGCCATACTGCGGGTAGTTGTAGTAGAAGCCGCCATACGACGGATAGGCGTAATAGGGCGTCACCGGCGCCGGAACGAGCAGCGGAGCGGCATAGCCCGGATAGTAGCCGTAGCCGCCGTACGGATAGCCATATCCGCCATAGCCCCCGTACCCGCCATAGCCATACCCGCCCAAGCCGCCGTGATGATGACCGCCATGGTGACCGTGGTGGTGGTGTTGGGCCTTCGCCTGCGAGCCCGCGAACATTACGCCAGCCGCGACGGTGAGCATGATCGCCAGTCGCTTCATGATGGGAATCCTTGCCTTTCTTGTTTTGCGCCTGCGCCCCGCTACGTTTATTCTTTGCATTACTACGGCGGGGGAACAGCGTTGGCCGAACGGGCGAGCCCAAGCTGACCGTAAAGTAATGGATTGGATCGCCCGTAAAACGGAGCTTCGCTGGCGTTCTGCATTTTTACCTAGCCCAGGCATTTATGCCTGGGAGGGGCGAGCCGTTCTCATCCGCGCGCCCGATTGGCGCCTCGGGGCCGCCGCCGGCGGCCCCGAGGCGCCAATCGAGAGAAAGGGTGCGATTTTTTTCAACCACCCGCCTGAACGACAGAAACTGATCGTCTTGCGAGGCGATCACGTGCCTGTGCGGCAGTTTGCCACATATTTGCGGAACCGATTTAGCAACTTGGCGGGTGGTTGATTTTTTTGCGGTTCCCAGGCATGAATGCCTGGGCTACGCAAAGGTTGTGGCCGAAAGGCGATAGCGGAAATTCAGTGGAAAAGATGTGTAGAACAACGAGGGGCTTGCCTCGTCCGAAGTCAGCGCCGTCGCAGCTCAGCCGGCGACGCGGCAGTGCTCGAGCATCTTTGCGGGCGTCATCACGTAGCTGACGTAGAACGGGCCGAATTCGGCGTAGCGGGCGCTGGCTTCGTCGAACCGCATCTTGTAGACGATTTCCTTGAGGAACTCGGCCTTGCGGGCCCAGAGCGTCACGCCCCACTCCCAATCGTCGAAGCCGGTCGAGACGGTGATGAGTTGCGTCACCTTGCCGCCGAAGGTCATGCCGGTGCGGCCGTGTTCGGCCATCAGCCGGTTGCGTTCGTTGAACGGCAGCAGAAACCAGTTCTCGCCCACCTTGCGCTTCTTGTTCATCGGATAGAAGCAGAAGCTCGGCCAGGGCGGCAATTCCGGCGTGAGCCGCTGCCGGCGCATCATCACTTCGCGGCCCTCGTAAGCCTTGAGCTTGGCCTGGTAACTGGGGCCGTTGGGGTCTTCTCCTTCTTCCACCAGCCGCTTGCCGTACTGCTCGACCGAAGGCACATATTCCGAAACTTCGGTCAGCGAGACGAACGAATACGTCGGTTTCAGCACGGCGCCCGCCGGGCCGGAGAGCAGCCGCTGGTGGACGGCGTCGATCTTGAGCGGGTCGGGGTCGAGCAACATCAGGCCGAAATCGGCCTTATGCCCGCTCACCACGGAAGTCTGCAAGCGGGCCGTGGCCTCGGGCCCGGTCGGATCGAGCACGGCGGCGATCGCCCGCGAGACGGCCTGCCGCTCGTCGCTGTTGAGGTTACCCAAAGCACGGCGATCGAAGCGGTAATACAGATGGCTGCAATGCCAACCTTCGCTCGGGATCAACGAAACTTCCGTGGAGGGCGCGGCCTGCGGGCGGCCGGCGGGGCGTTGAGGTTCAGACATGATGACTCTTGGCGGCGCGGGCTTGGGGTTTTGGGGCGGGAGTTCGACAAAGCCTTATCATACCAAGCCTGCGTCGCAGGTCAGGGGGGCGACGCGCTTGCCGACACACATGGAGGGACGGGCGCCCCCGCCCGTCTCGAGCAAATGGAGGGACGGGTGCCCTCGCCCGTCTCGAGCAAATGGAGGGACGGGCGCCCCCGCCCGCCTCGAGCAAATGGAGGGACGGGCGCCCCCGCCCGTCTCAAGCGTATGGAGGGACGGGCGCCCTCGCCCGCTGCGTGAAACGGGGTAGGCGTTCGCTTCGCGTCTGTTACAGAGGCGGGCGAGAGCGCCCGTCCCTCCGAGAAGGCGGGCGAGGGCGCCCGGAATCTCCGAGAAGGCGGGCGAGGGCGCCCGTCCCTCCACGAACATCCAATTCGCCTCGCTCGCCAGGGCGCCAGAGGTTATGCGCTGGGCAGGTTAGTACGCAAACGTCGCCAAAAACGCGCTCCGCGTGCCGGGGTTGGTCCACTTCTGGCCGAGGCCGCGGCCGGCGAAGCCGCCTTCAACCGTGAATGCCGGCGCCGAGTTTTCGACCGAAGCCAGCGGCGGATAGTAGATCTCTTCGTTCGTGCAGACGCAATCGCCTTTGACCAGCTTGCGCGTTTCGAGAAACGCTTCCTTGCCGGCCTTGAGCTTGGCGACCATGTCGACGTGATCGAACTCCATCGCAATCGGCTGCGTGCTGACGCGGACCACCTCGCCCGCCACCTTGCCGGCCCGCAGACGCACGAAATCGGCGAGCGCTTCGCGCTGCTCGTCGCTGGCCCGCTCGTCGACGATCACGATCGACTTGATCGGCTCCGGGTGTACCTCCATGCCGCCGCCGTAGCCCAAAGTGTCGTTCGCACGGACGACGAGCACCACGTTCAAGCCCGACAGGTCGACCCCTTCGTGGCTGCCTTCTTCGATGTTCCAGGCCAGAATGGCTTGCTGCCCGGCCAGGCCCACCTGGGCGTTGGCGAAGCAGGGTCCGGTGTAGACGTCGCAGGTGCGAGTTTCGAGATAATTGCCGCTGATCTGCGGCAGCGGTCGCGGCGCGGCGCCCAGCTTGCCGCCGGCGGCCCAGGCGCCGATTCCCAAAGCCACGGCCAACGCAACAAAAAGCGAGCGACGAAACATGGTTACGTCTCCTTCGAGTACGGCTTTTAATTCCCGAGCGAACGGATTCATTTTAGTGCCGCCGGCGGGCATGGTCTAGCCAGACGGCGGGCGCCGTGGGATTCGGGCGCCGTGGGATTCGGGCACCGTGGGATTCGGGCGCCGTGGGATTCGGGGCGTTTTTTAAAGGGGATGTGGGGATAAGGAGGAGATAGGGGGATGAACGATCAAGGGTGTGGGACAAGGATTTGAAGCAGGCCGTATTCCCAAGGTGCGGCCACAATGACGCCGAGCAATAGAGCGAGTGCCGCTAACCGCAATACCGTTCAATTAGTCAAAACGACGGACTGCATAAAGGTTTTCGTCGGCGGACGGGGGCCGCGATGCTGGGGCCGTTTTTTTGGCCACTTCGAGACTTTTTGTTTGATGACGCGCGGGTTGATTCGATTGCGTCG
>DATKRK010000190.1:0-22120 GCA_035532215.1 Pirellulales bacterium
AACGCACCCACTCCTGGCTCAACCGCGCCCGGCGCTTGTTGACCCGCTGGGAAAAGAAAGTCGCGAACTACGTCGGCTTCTTGCATCTTCAATTTGCAATCGTCACGCTACGAACTGCAGGGGTTCTCGGATAGGCTCTTAATCGCAAATGAAGGAAATTCTGCACGCTAAAGTTCGGCGAAATTAACAAATCAACTTGAAAAGGGCGACGGCGCCGCTTACGCTGCGCGCGTTGGCAAGAGCGAGCCATTGATCGTAAACGATCACGTTCCACGCCGTTCAAGAGGGAGAGATAACGTGCCCACTCGAATGTTCTTCGCACTGGCCACAGTCTGCCTGCTGGCCGGCGTTGCCACCGCCGCCGAAGCGAAGCGACCGAACGTGTTGTTTCTGATGTCGGACGACTTGAACAATCTGCTCGGCTGCTACGGCGACCCGCAGGCCAAGACGCCGAACATCGACCGGCTCGCGGCGCGCGGGGTGCGCTTCGAGCGGGCGTACTGTTCGTTTCCGCTGTGCGGGCCCAGCCGCAATTCGATCTTGACCGGCTTGTATCCCAACAGCACCGGCATCCTGGCCAACGCGCAGATCTTCCGGCAGACGATTCCTTCGCAAATCAGCATGCCGCAGGCCTTTCGCCAGGCGGGCTATTTCGCCGCGAGGATCGGCAAGCTGTATCACTATAACGTGCCGAAGTCGATCGGCACCAACGGGCACGACGATCCAGGCTCGTGGGAGTTGGAGTTGAACCCGGCCGGCGTCGACCGGCTGGAAGAAGAGCCGAAGATTTTTTCGCTCACGCCCGGCAGCTTTGGCGGAACGCTCAGTTGGTACGCTTCGCCGAAGGACGACCGGCGCCACACCGACGGCCTGATGGCCGACGACGCCGTCTGGGTGCTCGAGCGATGCGCCAAGCAAAAGGACCGGCCGTTCTTTCTGGCCGTCGGTTTCTTCCGGCCGCACACGCCCTACGTCTCGCCGCAAATGTATTTCGGCCTTTACCCGGAAGAGCAGATGCCGGTGGTTCAGAGGGTGAAGGAAGACCAGGCCGACATTCCGCCCGCGGGCCTGGCCAGCTACAAAAAGGAACAAGACAAGCTCACCGACGACCTGCGGCGGCAGTGCCGGCAGGCCTACTACGCCAGCATCAGCTTCATGGACGCGCAAGTCGGCCGCGTGGTCGACGCGCTGGATCGGTTGGGCCTGGCCGACGACACGATCATCGTTTTCACCAGCGACCACGGCTACCACATGGGCGAGCACGGCTTGTGGCAGAAACAAAGCCTGTTCGAAGAAAGCTCTCGCGTGCCGCTCGTGATCGTGTCGCCCGGCGCGGCGGCCCAAGGCGCCGTGGCGAAGTCGCCCGTCAGCCAGATCGATTTGTTCCCGACGCTGGCGGAACTGTGCAGCGTGAAGGCGCCTGCGAACATCCAAGGGCAAAGCCTGGCGCCGATGCTCAAAGACGCGTCGGTCGCCGGCCGCGGTTGGGCGATCACGCAAGTCGTGCGCGGCGGCGGCTTCCGGCGATTCGGCGCTAGCCCAGCCGTCGGCGACGAGGGCAAGCGTTTCTTCGGCTACAGTCTGCGGACGCCGCGTTGGCGCTACACGGAGTGGGACGAGGGCCGCGAAGGCCGAGAATTGTACGATCACGAGGCTGACCCCCGCGAAATCACGAACCTGGCGGACGATCCGGCCCAAGCCGAGACCGTCGAGCAACTCTCGAAACAACTTCGCGCGGCGGCCAAGTCGACCTTCCCGCCGTCCGGCGAGACGCCGGCCATTCGCCCCGGCCTCTGGGCGCCGAACCTGACCGAGCCGTAGCGCCTGAGCAAAGAGCGAGAGAGAACGCTCTGGGTCAAATTGACAATTTTCGGCTCCGCGGTACGATGACCTCCTGAGCCGTAGTTTTTACGTAAACCATTGCCGATTATCGAGAATCGTGCATTCGATTCCGCTTGCCGCCCACGGAGGTTTTGCCGCTGATGACTCAAATCGAACAGGCCCGCGCCGGCGTCGTGACTCCGGAAATGGAATACGTCACCAAGCGAGAAAAGCTCGAGCCCGAACTGGTCCGCAGCGAGGTCGCTCGCGGTCGGATGGTCATTCCGGCCAACAAGGTACACCTGCAGGGCCGGCTCGAGCCGATGGGCATCGGCGTGGCCGCCTGCTGCAAGATCAACGCCAATATCGGCAACTCGGCCGTCACCAGCGATATCGCGGGCGAATTGGAGAAGCTGCACACGGCGGTGCACTTCGGCGCCGACACGGTGATGGACCTTTCGACCGGCAAGGATATCGACCGGATCCGCAAGGCGATCATCGACGCCTCGCCCGTGCCGATCGGCACCGTGCCGATCTATCAGATGCTCGAAGAGTTGGGCGGCAACATCGAGGACATGCGGCCGCAGCACTTCTTGGACATGGTCGAGCACCAGGCCAAGCAGGGCGTCGACTACATGACGGTCCACTGCGGCGTGCTGTTGGAGCACCTGCACCTGACGATGAACCGCGTGACCGGGATCGTCAGCCGCGGCGGCTCGCTAATCGCCAAGTGGATGATGGCCCATCGCCAGCAGAACCCGCTCTACACGCATTTCGAAGATCTCTGCGACATCATGCACGAGTACGACGTCACCTGGAGTCTGGGCGACAGCCTGCGGCCCGGTTCGATCGCCGACGCCAGCGACGATGCCCAATTCGCCGAACTCAAGGTGCTCGGCGAGCTGACCGAGCGCGGCTGGAAGAAGCAGACGCAGGTGATGGTCGAAGGCCCGGGTCATATTCCGATGGACCAGATCGACATGAACATCAAGAAGCAGATGGACTGGTGCCACGAGGCGCCGTTCTACGTGCTCGGTCCCTTGGTTACCGACATCGCTCCCGGCTACGACCACATCACGAGCGCCATCGGCGCGGCCTTGGCCGGCTGGAGCGGCGCGGCGATGCTCTGCTACGTGACGCCTAAGGAACATCTCGGGCTTCCCGAAACCGAAGACGTCAAGCAAGGCGTGATCGCCTATAAGATCGCGGCCCACGCCGCCGACCTGGCTCGGCATCGGCCTGGGGCGCGCGACCGCGACGACGCCTTGAGCAAGGCCCGTTTCGCCTTCGACTGGAACGAGCAATTCCGCCTGTCGCTCGACCCCGAGACCGCCCGGCGGATGCACGACGAAACCTTGCCGCAAGATACCTTCAAGAGCGCGCATTTTTGCAGCATGTGCGGGCCGAAGTACTGCTCGATGAAGATCACCGAAGAGATTCGCGAGATGGCCGCCGGCGGCGAGCCGCTAGTCGAAATTGGCGGCCTGAAGCCCGAAACCTCGGCGAGCGGGGGGCGTTAGCCTTTCGGTCAAGGTTACGGCCGGCATTGTGAGTCAGCCTAAATTGAGGTTTTTGGACGCCATCAGGCATTAGGGCGCCATGCTTTCACGCTTGCGCAGCAAGCGGGTAAGCATGCGGTTGCCATCGCGTAACTGGCATGCCTACGTCGGCTAGGCGCCGACGAAGGCATGGCGCCCACTGGGCTGCACACCTTGCCGCAATCAACTCTTGAGCCCGCGCAGCTCGCGAATCAAGCGATTCTTGAGCGCGTACAGTTCGGGCTCAAGGCCGACAGGGTATTCGTGGGCGTTGACGAACCGTTTGACGCTCGGCGAGAAACGCGCCAATTGCGCCGCGGCGTAATCGCGGCTTTCGGCCAGCGACGGCCGCTGGTAGACGAGCTCGCCTTGCCGGAAGATCGGCGCGAGCAAATCGGCGTGCGTTGCATCAGCCGGAATTCGCTTCTGCCGGTGCGCGTCGAGCGGATCGACCAGCACGGCCTCGGCGGGGCAACCGAGATCGAGATCGTAGATCAGGTCGCCCGCGCACTCGCCGCCGATCTCGAACCGCCGCACCTGCAAGCGGCCGGGCGTCGAAGTCTTCGACGTGTGCTCGGAGAGCTTGATGCACGGCCGCCAGGGCTCGCCCGGCGAGCGCACGGCCGACAGCTTATACACGCCGCCCAACGCTGGCTGGTCGTAGGCCGTGGCCAGCCGCGTGCCCACGCCCCAGACGTTGATTTTGGCGCCTTGCTCCTTCAGGCTGTCGATCAGGTACTCGTCGAGATCGCTGCTGCCGACGATCGACGTGCGCTCGAAGCCGGCGGCGTCGAGAATCTTGCGGGCTTCGATGCTCAAATACGCCAAGTCGCCCGAGTCGAGCCGCACGCCCGCCAGTTCGTGCCCTTGCGAGCGCAGCCAGCGACCGACTTCGACCGCCTTGCGCACCCCATCCAGCGTGTCGTACGTATCGACGAGAAACACGCAGTTGTTGGGCATGGCCTCGGCGTAAGCCCGGAACGAGTCGAGCTCGTCGTCGAACGACATCACCCAGCTATGGGCGTGCGTGCCGCGAACCGGAATGCCAAACCAGCGGCCGGCTAGCACGTTCGATGTCGCCGCGCAGCCGCCGACGTAGGCCGCGCGAGTAGCCGCCAGGGCGCCGTCGATGCCCTGCGCCCGCCGGGCGCCGAACTCCAGCACCGGTTCGCCGCGCGCGGCCTGGCAAATCCGGGCCGACTTGGTGGCGACCAAGGTTTGAAAGTTAATCAGATTCAACAGCGGAGTTTCCAGCAGTTGCGCCTGCAAGATCGGGCCTTGCACGCGGACGAGCGGTTCTTGGGCAAAGACGGGCGTTCCCTCGGGCAACGCGTCGATGTCGCACGTCAGTCGCAACCGCCGCAATGCGTCGAGGAACGCGGGCTCGAACAGCGGACGTTCGTCGGCGCCGACGAGCGAAGCCAGATACGTCAGGTCTTCGTCTGCAAAGCGGAACTGCTCGATGAAGTCGATCGCCAGACCCAGCCCGCAGGCCACGGCGTAGCCGCTTTTGAACGGGTTCGTGCGAAAGTGCAGATAGAACGTCGCCTCGTGGTCGGCTGTGCCCGACTTCCAGTAGGCGTAGGCCATTGTCAACTGATACAAGTCGGTGAGCAGGGCCAGCGAAGTCTGGTAGAGGCCGGCGAGACCGTTCATCGGCGTGTTCTCTTGGTCGCAAGGGGCGCGATCGCAACGATTGCAACGGTTAGCTGGGCCAAGAACAGGGCGGCGCGCGGCCTCATGGAGTTTTTCCAGCAACGACTCCGTGCTGCGCGGGGCTGCGCCCCGACCTGCGATTGACCCAAAAGCTTGTGTTGCGCCTCATGATAACCTAGGTTTGAACTCAAGCGAGCAAGCCGTTTGGCTTGTCAAATGCGGCGACCGGACCGGGGGTGCAAGATGAAGACGATGGCGCGTTGGGGCATGATTGCGTTGGCGGGCTGGCTGTTCTGGGCGGCGTCGACGACCGAAGCCCAGGCTCAGTGGTCGAACGTTTATCCAGCCCGAGTGCCGCAGTACGGCAACTACGCCCGCACGCTCTACCCGAACGCGGGCCGCCCCTCGCGGAGAACCAACTACGCAGCCTTTCGCCCCTACGTCGGCGACGCGTGCGGCGGCTTCGTTGTGGCGCCGACTTATGCTCTCCCAGGCTTGGCGCCCTTTCGGCCGGAGCCCACGACGGCCTATTTTCGCAACCCGCCCGGCGTCAATAACGTGCCGAGCCCTTATGGCTACGACTACCATTTGAACTACCCGGCCGCCTGGTACAACGGTTACTGGGGTTGGTAGTAGCTCAGGCTTTCTACCCAGTAGGTCAGGCTTTCCAGCCTGACAGGGTCTCGGTCAACCTCTGTCGAACGACGCGCACGCAGGCTGGCCTTTTCCGGCCTGGTCTTCGTCAGGCTGAAAAGCCTGACCTACCACCGGCAGCGCCGTCGGCTCTTAGAGTTTCTTGCAGATTGCGTCGGCCATCTGCTGCGTGCCCACCGCCGTCGGATCGTCGCGGTTCGGCTTCAGGTCGTAAGTCACGCTCTTGCCTTCTTCGATCACGTCGCCCACGGCCTTTTCCAGCCGCGCGGCGGCGTCGGTCTCGCCCAGGTGCTTGAGCATCAGCATGCCGGAGAGAATCAGCGCGGTCGGATTGACCTTATTCTGGCCCTTGTATTTCGGCGCGCTGCCGTGCGTGGCTTCGAACACGGCGCCGTCGGGGCCGAGGTTGGCGCCCGGCGCCACGCCCAGCCCGCCGACCAGTCCGGCCGCCAGGTCGCTGAGGATGTCGCCGTAGAGATTCGGGAGCACCAGCACGTCGTACAGCTCGGGCTTCTGCACCAACTGCATGCACATGTTGTCGACGATCCGGTCTTCGAACTCGATGTCCTTGTAGTCGGCCGCCACCTTCCGCGCCACGTCGAGCCACAGCCCATCGGTGTGCTTCATGATGTTGGCCTTGTGAACGCAAGTCACTTTCTTGCGGCCGTTGTCGCGGGCGTAATCGAACGCGCAGCGCACGATCCGCTCGCTGCCCGGCACGCTGATCGGCTTGATCGAAATGCCGGTCTGGTCGGCCGGCGTCTTGACCTTGCGATCGGGCGAAATCTGGTTGATGAACTCGATCAGCTTCTTCGTTTCGTCCTTGCCGCGTTCGAACTCGATGCCCGCGTACAAGTCTTCGGTGTTCTCGCGGACGATCACCAGGTCGACGTTTACGTCGCTGAAGAACGTGCGAACGCCCTTGTACTGCTTGCACGGCCGGATGCAGGCGTACAGGCCCAGGGCCTGCCGCAGATGGACGTTGATGCTGCGAAAGCCCGTGCCGACCGGAGTGGTGATCGGGGCCTTGAGTGCGCAGTGCGTGCGGCGGACGCTTTCCATCACTGCCTCGGGAAGCGGGTTGCCGGTGCGCGCCATCACGTCGACGCCGGCTTCTTGCACGTCCCAATTGATCTTCACGCCCGTCGCGTCGACGCAGCGTCGCGCGGCCTCGGCCAGTTCGGGTCCCGTGCCGTCGCCCGTGATCAGCGTCACCTCGTGAGCCATGTCTCGACCTACCTTTCGCGTTTAAGATGAATTAAGCTTGCCAAGCTAGCAAATGCGGCCGGGACCGTCAACGCGGCAGGTTTTACCATCAACAGCAACCGCGCCTGCAAACAAACCCGCCGCTTTGCCTATGCGGCAGGAGTAACGTTGCCGAGGCTGCTGGGCGATTGATGTTTTGCAGCCATCGTCGTCGGCGGTAAACTGGCGTCATGGCCGCCCCCTTTCAGTTCTCGGTTCGGACTGCGTTGATCACGACGAGCCTCTTCGCAGCCGCGGTCGCGGTCCTGAACACGGAAAACGAATGGTTCGCGGGCGTCGGCCTACTGCTCCTAACGCCGTATTTTCCATCCGTTCTCTTGCTGGGCTTGCTGCGTCTCCCTGCAAATCGCTGCGCGTTCTGCGTGGGGGCGATTTTTCCGGCCTGTGCGGCGATGGTCGTCTTGATGAACAAAATATATGGCTCGGCATGGAACGCGATCCCCGCGCCGCCGGGGATGGCTGTTGCCCCAGCCTCGCAGTTGACGCTGGAGTATGTCCAAGCGTTTCTAACGGCGTTGTCTGATTTTGAAACTCGTTTTGTCATCGGGGTTTGCTGGGTAACGATGCCATTGACCGGCCTGCTTTGCGTCGCAACGGATTGGGTTTTTCAGGGGCCGATTTTTGGATCGTCGCCGGTCGAAAGCGAAGATCGGTGATTTTCGGCGACCGTAGTCCAAAGTGCCGAGCGGAATCGAGCGAATGACAAAATACCTGCTCATCGCCGCCGGCGGAGCGTTCGGCTCTGTGTTGCGTTATGCGCTGCAAGGGGCCGTACAGCGTTGGGCGGGCAGCACGTTTCCGGCGGGCACGTTGGCCGTCAACGTGCTCGGCTGCCTGGCGATCGGCGCGCTCAGCGCCGCGTTCGCCGGGCCGCTGCTGGTGCGCGAAGAGTACCGCGTCGGCCTGACTGTCGGCGTGCTGGGCGGTTTTACCACGTTTTCGACCTTCGGCCTGGAAACGTTCAACCTGGCCGCCGTGGGCGAAAGCCGCTTTGCCTGGGCGAACGTCGCGCTGAGCTGCGGGCTGGGCGTGGCGGCCGTGTGGCTGGGCTATCGACTGGTCGAACGTTGGCTGGGAGCATAGCCGCCTTTTGAAAAAGGGGGACAGGCGCCTCGCGGATACTCGATTCTCCGATGGTTCGTTCTGCCACTCGGAGCCAGTCCCCCTTTTTCAACAGGCTCATAAAACCATGAAAATCCCCGAAGACGGCTTTTTGTTGCGAATCTTTATCGGCGAAAGCGACCGCTGGCACAGCGTCCCGCTCTACGAAGCGATCGTGATGAAAGCCCGCGAACTCGGCCTGGCCGGCGCTACGGTGCTCCGCGGCCCGATGGGCTTCGGCGCCAGCAGCCGCGTTCACACGGCGAAGATTCTGCGGCTTTCCGAAGACCTGCCGCTGGTGATCGAGATCGTCGACGCCAAGGCGAAGATCGATGAACTGCTGCCGCACATCGACCAAATGGTCGAAGAGGGCCTCGTCACGCTCGAACCCGTACAAGTCATTAAGTATCGGGCCGGGAAGCCTTCTTGAACCAAAAGTCCGTAATGAACACTGGGAAAGACCCGTCGGAACGTCTTCACGGGCTTAAACTCAAACGTCGGCACTTCGGCGCGGCACAAGGCCGGCGGTTTGCCGATTGCCGGAGACTTGAGCAAGTAGATCCCGTCTTGATATACCGCACGCGGGCGCCAACGAGACGCTTGGGCGGCATGTGGGGCGGCCTTCCAGGCCGTCAATGGCCGGCGGCCTGGAAGGCCGCCACACGACCAACGCACGTCTCATTCTTAACCGGGCAGAGTATAAATAGCGTCCTCTCCTCAGCCGCGCAATACACAGAATACGCTGAGGTCAATCCGAAACTTCACCGGCCGGAATCGGCTCCGGCGGCTTGGTACGGCGATGGCTCGAGCGATCGTCTCCTTGCTCCTGGCCACCCGCGCTTTCCGCGGGCGGTACAATGACGGGCCCGCCCGGAGCCGCCCGATGGAAATATCCGCGTCCGCGCGGGCGGCTGGCTCGGATCGCGTCAATCAGGTCGGGAGGTCTGACCTCGGCCGCTTGAGGGGCGCCGTAGGGCACGAGACCGTTGCCGCCCATATTCCAGTAAGTCGTATCGTCCTCGACGACCGACGTATATCCTGCGTAACTGAGAGGAGTCGTCCCCGGCTCTTCGGGAACGGGAAGTTCAGGCTTGGGCCCCTTTCCCCAGCCATTCGCGCCGTACGGACGCGGCGGCGGGTTGAAGAGTCGGTGTGGGCTGTAGCCGGGGTAATAAGGCGTGTAATAAGGCAATAGCGGATGATAAGCCCAGGGTTTCCAACGGGCCGTCGATGCGACCGGCGAGAGGGGCGCGTAGTAGGGGATATAACGTCGCCTCAAGCGCGAACACCAGCGCTGCGCGTCGGCGGGGTCGAGTCCCGGCGGGTGAACGCCGTATGCCTCCACCGGCGTGAGAATCGCTGGCCCGCGGCCCGCCGCGCCGTTGCCGCCGTTGGAATACTCTTGAGCAGCCGCCGGCAACGACATGATCGCGGCCCAAGCCGCCGAACCCATAAGGAATGCAAGACGATGTGTCATCGAAGTATCCCCGGTTGGTTTGGGTTCGCGGAGCTCAAACTCCCGCGACCGTGCAATTCGCAAATAAAGTTCTAACGGGTTGCCGGCGGCGGCCCGGCGCCCACCGGCGGCAAGTAGTCGGGCCGCTGGGTATTGACCGGCAAGACCTCGCCCGCTCGCCGCGTGAACGCGATCTCGCGGGCCGGGTAGCCCAATTCGCGAAACATCGCGAACTGCGCCGTGTTGTAATCGGCGACGGTGTCGATGTAATGCTCGTAGGCCCTCATTAACAACTGCAGCGCGAAGACCACTTCCTGCGGGCGAAACACCTGGATCAGGACGTTGCCAAAGCGCTTAGTTTGCTCCAGTCCCTCTACGTTGCCGTTGTAGTTGATCAACGCCGACTTCACCTCGCGCTCGGCCTGCACGACGCGGGCCGCGGCTGACTGAAGGTCGGCCTGAGTTCGCGTCACGCCCGCCGCGACCGAATCCTGAATGCGAAACAATTCGACCAGCGCCTGCGATGACATTCCGCGCGCCCCCTTGATCTTGGCCAAGTTCCTGAATCCCATGCCGTCGGCCGTGATCATCAGTTGGGAGCTGATGTCGTTGCGGGCGCTCCATTGGTTCACTTTGCCGCCTTGGCCTTCGCCAAGGGCCCCCGCTTGGATCAATTCATAAGGCGTTTGGAAGCCGTTCAGATATAGCGCGGGAATCAGCGGGCGGAGCTTTTCTTGACGAATCGACACCAGCATCGCCTGAACCGTCGCCTGTTGCGACGCCAATTCAGGACGGTTGGTCAAGGCGATAGGGATCAACTCATCGAGCGAACGACCGGGGGCGATCAAAGTGATTTGCAGGTGGTCGTGCTCGAGCGGTTCGACGACGGCCCGCGGGTCGAGACGCAGTACGCGGGTGAGATCCGCGCTGGCAATGCGCCAATCTTGGCGGGCGACGACGGCTTTTTGCTCCAAGCCGGCCAGCAGGTTGCGCGCCCGGTCAACCTCGACTCTTGGAATCAGGTCGGACTTGAGCGTAGCGATCTTCCCCACCAGTTGGCGACCGCGCTGGACGGCATCGATCGAAACCGCATACAGCCCGCGATAGCGATGCACGTTGAAGTACGCCTTGGCCGTCATGAACAAGGCGTCGTTTTTGGCGGTTTGCAGGTCCCAGCGCGCCGAGTTGAGCGCCTGCCGGTCGTGCAAAGGCTGGAAAATCATGTCGGTGGAGAATTGAAACTGTGGCGAGGGGAGCAGCGGCCCGCCGGGGGTGGGTTGATAGAAATAGTTGGGGCCGGACGGCGCCCAGGTGAATCCGGCGCCGCCGTAAAAGAAGTTGACGTTGCCGATGGCCAGCGCCATGCCGCCCAGCGACATGATGTTGATCGTATTGCCGGTGATCCACAACCCCGGCAACGAGCCCAACAGGGCCAGCGGAATATTGGCCACGACGACGATCACGCTCCGCAGGTCGCGGAGGAACAACAAGATCATCAACCCGGTCAAGGTGGCGCCGATCAGGCCTTCGGTGGCCACGCTTTTGACCGCCGCGACGACCGTGGGCGACTCGTCGAATTCGAAATTGACCGTCACGTCCGGCGGCACGGCGTCGCGGAACAACTGCATCGACTTGTGGACGTCGGCCACGACGGTCAGCGTCGAACCGGTGTCTTTCTTGATGATCGGCAGGTAAACCGACTTCTTGCCGTTGACCAGGGCGTAGCCGTAGGTGATGTCGGTGCTGTCCTGGATCGTGGCGATGTCGCGGAGATAGACGTTCCGGCCGATCCGGAGCGGAATGTCGCCGAGCTTCTGGATGTCGACGATGGTCGCGTTGTTGGCGATGATCGGCATCGAGTCTTTGATATAGATGTTGCCGGCCGGAATGATCGTGTTGCCCTTGGCCAGGGCTTCCATCACGTCGACCGGCTTGAGGTTGTAGTTGAGCAGCTTCTGCGGATCGACCGTGACGATGATCGACCGCATGTTCGGGCCGAAGGGAGAGATGGCGACCGTGCCGTTAGTCGGCGACGAATTCACGCGCGAGCAAAAGCGGCGTTAGCGTTTCGTGAGCCGGCCCCTCCGCAGCGGCATGGAATATTCCGAAAAAATCGCTGGCGCCAACGAGGCCGACCGCCGGCGTCCAGAGCGCCGCCGTCTGCTGCGAATTCCGCCAGCGTGGGGGGATTCTCGTGTTACGTTTCCTTGAGGGAACGAGAGGGCCGGCCGTCCCAGGGGCGCTTTTGTATCAAGGCCTCTGCGCAATTGTCTCGCCATGCAGAACGATCTCATGCTGTTGGTGTTCGCGCTCAACCTGGTCTGGGCCGTCGTCTTCGCCGCGTTCTATTTGCGGCGCAGCCAGGGCGGCGCAACCGCCGCGGCCGAGCCGGAGGAATCCGCGGCGAATTTCCACGAATTGGTCGAGGAGTATCAGGAACTGCTCGATTTGGTGTTGCGGCGCGTCGGCCTGCAGGGAAAATCGCTGGCCGACGCGGACCGGCTGGTCTCCGGTCCGCAACCTGGCTTATCGCCCGAGTTGAAAGCCGAATTGGCCCAGCGCTTATCGGAGATCATCGTCACGAACGAGCAGTTGCGGCAGAACCTGCTGGCGGCCCAACTGAAATTGTGCGCGCAGCACGAAGAACTGGATCGCGCCCGGGTCGAGTCGAGAATCGATCACTTGACCGAACTGCCCAATCGCCGCGCCTCTGACGAAAAAATTCGCGAACTCCAAGCCTGTCAGGAACGGCTTTCCAGCGGATTCGCCCTGGCGATCTTCGATCTCGATCACTTTAAGGCGCTCAACGATACGCACGGCCATGCGATGGGCGACGCCGTGCTGAGAGCCATCAGCAAAGCCCTCTCGGAAATCCGGCGCTCGACCGATTTCCTGGGACGCATCGGCGGCGAGGAGTTTGCACTGCTGATTCCGCGGATCGGCTTGCCGGAATGCCAGACGGCCGCCGAACGCTACCGCAACGCGGTCGAGACGACGAAATTGCGAACCGGGGGGCAAACGTTGAGCGTCACGGCCAGCTTTGGCATCGCCCTCAGCCGACCGGGCGAGCCGTTCAGCGAATTGATGACCCGAGCGGACGAGGCGCTATACGCTGCCAAGCGGTCGGGTCGCAACCAAATCGGCATCCACGACGGCGAAACGATCACTTGCGTCAGTCGAGCAGTTGCTGACTTTGAGCCACCGCCTCGCGGCGCAGATCATCCATCTGGTCCATTATGTCCTGAAGCTGAGCCGGATTCTGGCCTGCTTGAAACATCTGCTCGGTGACGTGTTCGTAAGCCTGGTTCCAGCGGAGCCACAACACCAGCGCTTCGCGCCACTGCAATTGTAAATCCGTAACGCCCTGGCTTGCGACGCGGTCTCTGGAAGAGACCTTGTCGAGTCCGGAAACGTCATTCCTGGGATTCAAAGGCAGAGCCATGGAGCCCTCCACAAGCTGCTGACGTCACGATTCAAGGACCGTGCGACGGCGCCGACCGCGTCGGACGGTCATCCTGACCGACCCCCAGATACAGGGATCGCAATCCTTGTATCCGCTCATGCAAATTCTATGCGCAACCGAAATTTCGGACAATGCCGAAAACGGTCCGAGCGCGACTGCGGCGCTGCGGACGGGGTGGGGCAAGACCAACCCTCGATCGCGGCAGCGCGTCTCGCCAGATCCTCTCGAGAGCAAATCTCGAAGCGAACCGACAAACGCCGCTAGCCCGACGCGCACCGCCGGCGAAAAGAACTCGCCCGCGGCGGAATCTGTGCCGAATAGAACGATTAGACGGTGTCGCTGACGTCCGCCCGTTGCCGAAGCTCTTCGAGCTCCATGCCCAGCCGGTGCCGCAACGGACTTTCGGGCCGCAACTCGTCGATCAGCGCTTCGGCCTTCGTAAAGAGATCCTCAGAAAGTTCGGGCCGACTAAAAAGCTTCCGCCACGATCGCGATACTTCCAGTTCGGTCAACAATTTCGTATCCTCTACCGTCAAACCAAGATGAACTCCCATACTATCCTTATTCTAGAAGCCGGGGCTCAAGACGCAATAGGAACTCGACGCACGGGCAACGATTCGCGGGCGACCTCGCGGCTTGCTTGGCGTTGGCCGCGGCAACCGCCCGACGGCATTTTGACGCTACTTGCGCGCGTAGGGCGGGTCGCCAGCCCCGCGCGGTTCCGGCTCGCCCGTCGGCGTTTCGGCGCCTATTGCTCGTCTTAAGGAGGCGCTTATGCTAAACCTTACTCTTTTCCGGGCGCCCTGATGGCGGGCGGTCCGTAGTGCGGATTCGAGCGATGTAGGCCGTGTATGGATAGCAAGCTGGCGCAATCGCCCTATGCTCCCGCCGCAACTCTCGCCCAATCGCCGATTTGCGTCCGCCAGGTGCTGCGGAGCCGCGACCGCGATGCGTTCGTGCGGTTTCCCTGGCAAATTTATCGCGGCGATCCGCATTGGGTTCCGCCGCTGTTGGTCGAGCGCAAGGATTTCATCAATCCGCGCATGCACCCCTTTTACCGGCACGGCGCCGCGGCCCAGTTTCTGGCCTATCGCGACGAGCGGCTCGTCGGGCGGATCCAGGCCAGCGACGATCCGCATTACAATGCCGAGCACGGCAGCAATCTGGGCTGCTTCGGCCTGTTCGAATCGATCGACGACGAAGAGGTCGCTTCTGCGCTCGTCGAAGCGGCCGCCGCCTGGCTCCGCGGCCGCGGCCGCACGCAGATGACGGGCCCGATCGACTACTCGACCAACTACGCTTGCGGCCTGCTCGTCGAAGGCTTCGAAACGCCGCCGCGAATCATGATGAACCACAACCCACCGTATTACGCCGGGCTGTTGGAAGCCTGCGGCCTCGGCAAGGCCAAGGACTTGTACAGTTGGTGGTTCGACGACCGGCAGGACGTGCTGGAGGCCTGGCGCAACAAGGCCGAGCGGATTTCGGCGCGGGGCGGGTTCGTCGTTCGGCCGTTTCGCATGTCCGAATTCAAAGCCGAAATCGAGCGCTGCAAGCAAGTCTATAACGCGGCCTGGGAGCGCAATTGGGGCTTCGTCAAAATGAGCGACGCCGAGTTCGCTTACCTGGCCAAGCACCTGCGGCAGTTGGCCCTGCCCGAGTTGCTGCTGCTGGCCGAGGTCGACGGTCGGCCCGTCGGATTCTCGATGACGCTGCCCGACATGAACGAAGCCATCCGCCCGCTCGACGGCCGGTTGTTTCGCTGCGGCTTGCCGATCGGACTGCTGCGGCTGCTCTACAATCTGCGGCGCATTCGCACGGCCCGGCTATTGACGCTGGGCGTGCTCGAAGGCTATCGCCGCCGAGGCATCACCGAACTGCTGATTCTCCGCACGCTCGATTACGGCAAAAACGTCGCCCGTTACACGGGCGCCGAGCTGGGCTGGACGCTCGAAGATAACGACCTGATCAATCGCACGATTCTCGCCGTTGGCGGCCAACGCTATAAAACGTATCGCATCTATCATCGCGAAATCTGATGCGTTCCTCGACCTGGACCAGGGAGGCACGGGCGCCCTCGCCCGTGGACCGTGCGGAATGTCGTCGAACGTCGCTAAGCGACGCGCGCCCGGTCCTCCGCGTTACCGGGCCTCGACCAGGGAGGCACGGGCGCCCTCGCCCGTGGACCGTGCGGAATATCGTCGAACGTCTCTAAGCGACGCGCGCCCGGTCCTCCGCGTTACCGGGCGAGGGCGCCCGGTCCTCCGCGAAATGCGCCGTTCCCTCTCGCATGTCGTCGCCCAGCAGTTAAGATAGGTCTGCGAGCTTGGCGCCCAGCGCCGTTTGTTTCTGGTCCCAGAGGCGTGGCGATGCAATTCATCGAGATGTCGGGAAAGACGTTATTGAGAGTGATTGACGAACAAGAATTGCCGCCCGAGCAGTTGCGACAACTCGGGGTCAACGACGAGAGCCTGGTGCGCGTCAACCTACAAGGCGATATCGAACTGCGGCGCGTCGACCGCTGGGACGTGATCGGCGGGTTGTTGGGCGACTTCTCTCACCGCGTCCAGCGCGAGACGGGGCTCGATTGGGCTTAATCGATCACGGCGGGCATGCCTGCCTGACAAGCTTTACAGGGAAGTGCCTGCACGCCTGGTGGCGGCCACGGTCTTCAAAATCGCTGTGTCGCGCGTGAACCGCGCGGCAGGTGGGTTCGATTCCCATGCACTTCCGCCATTTTTATTGCCATATTTCGCGTTATGTGTCGAGCTGGCGGGCCGGCGATATTTGGACATTTACTCGCTTAACGACCTCGCGAACCCCGATGTGATTCCGGTCCACAACATCGTGCGCGTCGCCGTTTCCAAGAACCGGTTCACGCTGGCGCCGCTGGACATGGAAAAGGTCCAGCGGATCTTGGAGACGAACGAGCCCGGCTTCCCGGTTTCAAAGATCGGCCGCCGACTCGTGCTCACCGGTTCGACCGCCGAACTGCAAGCGTTTTTCGCCAAGTACGGCGATCGCGTCTTTGCCGCCGAGCGAAGTTTCAAGAAACGCCCCGCACAAGTCGGAACCGACTGATCCTGCCGCTTGGTCATCGCTTTCGGGGCACAAAATTGCATTTTTTTTCAGAGCACATCACGCCGATCGCGTAATTCGCTAGGCAACTGGGACTAAACACAATACCGTTCAATTAAGCCTCGTATTGGCCGATGCTAGCACACGTAAGTCGTTATTTCATTGGCGATCTACTCGTGCTAGCAGGCCTTAATTGAACGGTATTGGGACTAAACAGCCTCCCAACTCCGGTTCCGCCCCTGACGGGGCTGACAACCATGCTTGGGCGGCGCGCCGTCCCAGGGACTTGCGCGCCCCTGGACTCGCCTCGAATCCGAATCGTCGTCAGCCCCGTCAGGGGCGATATAAGGCTGGCGCGGGTGGGATCGCGAAGTTAATTCATCCTCATGCGAATCAAATCAGCGGCTCCCGATTTTCTTTCGACTTCCGTTTCGCATTTTCGTCCTTTCGCATTTTCGCGATCTCCTGCCGCCCTGATTTTGCTGGACACCTCCCGCGAAATCGACAAAATGGAGCTCAGGCCGCCCTTGGGAGGGCGCTTCAAGAGTATCTTCATCGGGGGGGTATCATGCACGTCTATCTCCAAAGTCCCGCCCTACGCCTGCCGAGCATCTGCGGCGCCCTGGCGATGCTTCTGCTCGGCGATGCTCCGCTCTCCGCGCCTAGGCGCTCCTTCGCCCAGGAGCCGGCGCCGCAGGCCGCTCCGCAAGATCTCGGCCTGACCGTGCCCGACGCTCCGCACAAGCAGGGCGGCGACCGCCGCGTGCTGGTCAAAAGCCCGGATAACAAGCTCGTGGTGGGCAACGTGCTGGTCGAAGTCGGCGACCATTTCGTCGTCATCCTGCCCAACGGACGGCTGACGAGCGTGCCGCAGCAGGAAGCGACCGTGACCGACCGCAAGTTTGAGCCGGCGAAGATGAAGGAGATCGCCGAAGAGTTGACCTCCTCGACGTTCGCCGGCTTCAAGACGCGCGAGACGAAACGCTACTTGTATGTCTACAACACGAGCGAGCCGTTCTTCAAAGGCGCCAGCCGCATTCTGGAGACGATGTACCCGGCGCTGTACGCCTACTGCCGGCGCCAGAAGATCAAGGTCCACGATCCCGAAACGCCGCTGGTGATGATCATGTTCCGCACGCAGGCGGAGTTCGACAAGTATCGCCAGATGCCCGAGGGCGTGGTGGCGTATTATAATGGCGTGACGAATCACGTGGTCATGTACGAACAGTCGGAGTTGCTGGAGATCGCTCCCGACCTGGCCTTCAAACAGGCCATCTCGACGATCGCCCACGAAGGCGTGCACCAGGTGCTGCACAATATCGGCGTGCAGCAGCGGCTGTCGAACTGGCCGATGTGGATCAGCGAGGGGCTGCCCGAGTATTTTGCTCCGACCAGCATCGACAAAAATGTGCGCTGGAAGGGGGTCGGGTTTCCGAACGACTTGCGGATGAAAGAACTGGATGAGTATTTGAAGCAGGATAAGCTCATCGAGCTAGCGAAACCGACCAGCGAGGCCAAAGCGCTGACCTCGACCGACTATGCCATCGCCTGGGCGCTGACGCACACGCTGGCAACCAACCGCAAAGACAAGTTCTTCGCCTTTCTGAACGAAGTCAGCCGGCGCGGCCCGCTCGACGAAAGCTCGCCCGAGGACGACGCGAAGCTGTTCGCCAAGCACTTCGGCAAGGACTTCGCCGATCTCGACAAGCAAATCATCAAGAACTTGCAGAAGCTGCCCTACGTCGACCCGGTGTTGAATCAGACGCACTATGTGGCCCTGTTGCAGGCGCCCCTCGGCGCGGTCACGCACCGCAGCTATATGGTCACCACCTCGCCCCGCTCGATCAAAGAGTGGCAAGAAAAGGCAATCAGCGAGTTGCCTGGCGCCGCGAGGGCGACCGCCCAGGTGACGATCCAGGCTTTTCCAAATCGGGCCGCGGCGCGCGTCTTCGCCGAGGCCTGGCTGGCCAATTAGCGGCGGGCGGAGCAGGGTGTTGTTCAAGAGCGGTTCATGAAGACTTGTCCTACGTGTCATCGACCGGTCGCCGACGACGCGCACGTCTGCCCCCATCCCGGCTGCGGCAAACCGCTGATCTCGCCCGCGGCGGCGAACCGCCCCGCGCCGCTTCGCCCGCCTCCGCCGCCCCGGAAGATCTCGCTCGAAGCGGCCGACCTGCCGGCGGCGGCTTCCAAGGTCGTGCTATCCAAAAACCGCGGCGGCCGGAGCCCGCACAGACGGCGGGCGGCGACTGCGGCTCTGATGGCACTGGCCGCCATTTTTTGCGGGGGCGTTTATTATGCGGCCCGCTTGGAGCGCGCCGCGCCGGCAGTCGTTCAAGCGCCCCAGGCAGGGACGCAGAACGTCAAGCCGGCGAATCCGCCACCGGACGCCGACGACGCCGAAGGCAAACCCTCCAAAGCTTCGGCGGATCGAGCGGCGAGCTCGCGATCGCACGAGAAATCCCCCGTGGTCTCATTGCCGCGGCAGAACGAAGATTTCGCCGCGGATGCGACGAAACCCGAAACCGCTACCGCCCAAGTGCGCAAGCCGGAAGTTCTCGGCTTGTACTCGCAGCGGACCGCGCCAAATCGTGAAACATGGATCGCCGAGTTGGGCGGAACGATGGCTTCGGAGCAAGCCGTGGCGGGCGGGTTGGACTGGCTGGCACGGCACCAGGCGCCCGACGGCCACTGGGGCCCCGACTGCCTGGGAGCAACGCCCGGCTCGTTGTGCGTCAAAGGCCAAGAGTGTACCGGACGAGGCGGCAGCTACGAGGCCGCGCTCACCGGCTTGGCCGTGCTGGCCTTTCAAGCGGGCGGCCATTACCACTTCAACGGGCGTCTTTATTCCGGCTGCGTGGCTCGCGCGCTCGATTATCTGGTCGCGCGTCAGGGGTTTCACGGCGAACTGGTCGGCTCGATGAACGATCGCAGCACAAGCGCCGATTTGTCCAAGGCGCGCTTCGACCATTGTTACATGTACGAACACGGAATCGCGTCATTCGCCCTCTGCGAAGCCTGCGCCGTGGCCAAAGCCTCGCGAAGCGTCCCATCGCCGAAGCTCATGGAAGCTGCCGCCAAAGCCGTGAAGTTCATCGAATTGCAGCAACACCTCGACGGCGGCTGGCGCTATACCGTCGAACTCGGCGAACCGAGCGATACGTCGGTCTCGGGTTGGTCGATGTTGGCTTTGAAGACGGCGCGGGAAGCCGAGATCGCCCTCGATGAGCGAACCATCCCGCGACTTGTCGAATTCTTCGATCGAGAGCAAGAACCGCTCACGGGTCGAACGCACTACACCTTGGCGAACTTCAATACCGACGCCTTGACCGGGGTGGGCATGCTGGTCGACGAGTTCATCCTGCTCAAGCGCGACACGCGCCGGATCGCGCTGGCCTCGTTGTACCTGGCCGATCAGGCCGAGGAACGCTGGGGGCCCCATAAGAATTCTCCCGCGGATTATTACCTCTGGTACAACTGCACGTTGGCGATGTTTCAAGCAGGCGGCGAGCCGTGGCAGCGTTGGAACGCCGTGGTCCGCGATCGCGTGGTCTCGCTGCAGGAAAGGGGCGAAACGTGCCGACGCGGCAGTTGGCCGCCGAACGACCGCTGGAGCGGCACGGGGGGCCGAATCTACTCGACGGCCCTGGCCGTGCTCACTCTCGAAGCGTATTACCGTTTCGCCCAGGAGCGATTGATCGCCGAGCGGCCGGCGAACTAAAGCGGTCGGTCGCGAGAAGAAACTTGCACAGCCGTAATCGATTACGGGTTCCTCTTCTCTGTTCCATGTGGTTTTCAGTTGCGTTTCTCGGTCGCATGTAATCGTTCTCAATGCAACTCTACATGCCGGCAGTGGTCTTTGCAGCGTTCGTCCCCGGTTACAGCGGCGGGACCGCAACGGATTTGCACCGTTTTCCCTGTTCTTCTTCCGCAACGACAAGTCGCAACAGACACCTAGCGTCGAAGGGCGCCGATCTATCACGGCCGGAGCGGCTGTCAATTGGCCGGTGGCCGACCGCAGCGTTAAGAGCTTGTAAGATCGCCCGTTTCGGTGACAATAGCGTCCGTGTTCGATCCGTGTTCCATCCGTGGCTCTTTCCGCCTGGGCGCTTGATCGGGCGACGAGCGCGCCGAATCCGCCAGCATCAGGAGGCTCGACCGATGACCGATCCCATGCGACGCGATTTTCTAAAAGCCACCGCCGCAAGCGTAGCACTGGCCGGCATCGGCGACGCGATTCTGGCGGCGCAGGAAGACAGCCCCGACGGGCTGCCCAAGCGGCCGTTAGGCAAAACCGGCGAGAAGGTGTCGATCATCTGTCTCGGCGGGTGGCACGTCGGCGCAATTGAAGAAAAACTGGCCATCGAACTGATGCACGAAGCGATCGACGAAGGCCTGACCTTTTTCGACAACGCTTGGGATTACCACGACGGCGGCAGCGAAGAGGTGATGGGCAAAGCCTTGGCCGCCGCCGCTCGCCGCGACAAAGTCTTCTTGATGACCAAGAACTGCGCCCGCGACCGTAAAGGCAGCATGCAGCACCTGGAAGACAGCCTGCGCCGGCTGAAAACCGATCGCATCGATTTGTGGCAGTTTCACGAGATCAACTACGACAACGACCCGGCGTGGATCTTCGAGAAAGGGGCGATGGCCGCGGCCTTAGAGGCGCAGAAAGCCGGCAAGGTCCGCTACATCGGCTTCACCGGCCACAAGCACCCCGACATTCATCTCAAGATGCTCGCACAGCCGTTCGCCTGGGATGCCTGCCAAATGCCGATCAACATCATGGACGCGCATTACCGCAGTTTCCAGAAGCGCGTCGTGCCGGAGTGCAACCGCCGCCAAATCGGCGTGCTGGGCATGAAGTCGTTCGCCGGCGGGTTTCCCAAGGGGCGGCTGCCCGACAAGGCCGGCGTGTCGGCGGTCGACTGCCGCCGTTACGCGCTCTCGCTGCCGATCAGTTCGCTGGTTTGCGGCATCACCTCGAAAGCCGACCTGAAGCAAGACCTCGGCGTCGCGCGCAACTTCAAGCCGATGCCGAAAGATCAGATGGCCGAGCTGCTCGCCCAGACGGCCGCCGAGGGGAGCGACGGGCGCCACGAGCTGTTCAAGTCGACGCAATTCTTCGACGGCCCCTACCACCGGCTGCAACACGGATTCGAACTGGAAAAGACGAGCTAACGGCTTTAACGTGTTGCGCCTCGGTCAAAGCGGCCCAAGTTGAGATCATGATCTTCGTCTCCGGCCAGCCTGGGCGCTCGGAGAAGCCAATCCGCCAAAACTGCGCCAGCCTACCGTGCTAGTCGCATGCATGCCGAGGCGCCTCATTTCCTGCGGATGAAACTCTCGACGAGCGCAGCGGCATCCTGGGCGAAGACGCGATCGATGGCCGCGCAACGTTCTTCGAGGGTGCGCGAGAGCGACGACGCGGTCGGCTCGACGCCTTGGTCATCGGCGAATCGATCGTCGGCGCTTCGTTTGACCGCGGTCGACTTCCCGGCAGCATCGAGCGTCGACAGCCTGGCTAGCGTGTCCTGCATGGAGACTCCCCAAACGTTTGATAAAGATAGACGCGACGGGGGCGCACGTTGCTCAACAACCCGGCGAGAAACGTCTGCGGCGGCCACAATGCCGAGAGAGCGTGCAGAAGTGCAAACAAAACCGACATCGCAACCGCCCAAGAAAAGGGTGTTGAGGTTGCAATTTCGGCGGCCTGGCGAACTCAGCGAGCGAGTCCCATGGCTTTGCGTCCCGACCTCGCGATCGGTTTGCCTTTATCGATTTGCTTCCAGGTGTAACTGAGGGGCTGAATCGCCCGCCAGTTCGCCAAAGATTCTTTACGTCGAAAAATGCTGGAAGTCAAAAAATCCTGGAAAGAGTCCGGCGCTTCTCACGCCTTTCGCGTCCTGGGACAGAGCATTGAATCACCCCATGGAACCACGGATGGCACGGATAACACGGATCTTGAGTTCTATTATCCGTGCCATCTGCGCCATCCGTGGTTGATTCAGCCTGATAAGGGCGGGGTGGCTGGCGGCTGAGCCTGGGCGAAGCCCCAGTTCGCTGGGGCATCGCTTCGCTCTGCCGCCA
>DATKRK010000191.1:0-4162 GCA_035532215.1 Pirellulales bacterium
GCGGCCGTTGAGCGTCACGATCGCGTCCTTGATATGCACGTGATAAATCCGGTCCGCAAACGTCCGGATGAATTCCACCGGATCGACGCCTTGCCAGTGCAAATGGCTGGGATCGAAATTGAAGCCGAACTCTTCGCGCCGCTCGAGCGCCGCCAGCGTGCGCTCGGCGCTGTGCAGATCGAAGGCGATTTCCGTCGGGTGCACCTCCAGAGCGAACCGCACGCCGCAGTCGGCGAAGGCGTCGAGAATCGGATTGAACCGCTCGGCCAACAATTCGTAGCCGCGGTCGATCATGGCCGGCGGCACGGGCGGAAACGAATAGAGCAAGTGCCAGATGCTCGATCCGCTAAAGCCGTTGACCACGCTCACGCCGAGCTTCTGCGCCGCCCGGGCCGTGTTTTTCAGCTCTTCGGCCGCGCGGGCGTTCACGCCGGCCGGGTCGCCGTCGCCCCAGACCCGCGGCGGCAGAATCGCCTTGTGCCGCTCGTCGATCACGTCGAGCACGGCCTGGCCGACCAGGTGCGTGCTGATCGCGTGCAATTGCAGATCGTGCCGCTCCAGCAGATCGCGGCGATTGGCGCAATAACTGTCGTCGGCCAGGGCCTTGTCGACCTCGAAGTGATCGCCCCAGCAGGCCAGTTCCAGTCCCTGATAGCCGAACTCGGCCGCCTTGCGGGCCAAATCTTCCAGCTTCATATCGGCCCATTGGCCCGTGAACAAGGTGACCGGACGCGCCATGAAATGCTCCTTTATTGCTCCCTCTACCTTTGGGAGAGGGCTGGGGTGAGGGCCGCGTGACGACGGACTCCTCGCAGTATCGAACGCCGGCGGAACTACGACGCGCTTGCCGCCTCGAACGCCATGATAGAGAGTCGAGCGGCGATGCGAAACCGGAAGGAGAAAGGTGTTGGAAGATGAGAGTCCGGGGATAGGAATTAGCCCGGATTATTCATCAGCCCATACCAACCCGAATCGCAAGCGAGGTGGAGCAATCGCCTTACCTCGCTAGCGCTTCGGGTTAGTGTGAAGCGCTTTGTCGAGCATTCTCGGGGCTGATGAATAATCCGGGTTAGGGGGATTAAAGCGGCGATAACCAATAGCCTTGCGCCCAATGAGCGGGGATTCAGGTCTGCAATTGCCGTCCGGCGGCTTACTTCCCAATTGCGAAGCGACGGCAGGCCGCAAGCATCAACGACTCAATGGACCGTCGGGCCAACCGCGTCAAAGCGGGTTGCTGCTCTTGCCCGCGGCCCTCGCGTGCCTCATGCTGGCAGGCATGGGCAGCCTGCTTCTCAAACTCCTGCTCCGTCCGAAATTGAAGCGGCGCCGCGGGACGTTCCGGTTAGACGCTCCTCGCGTCTCTGACCGCGTTGTGCCTTCCGCGTGCAGCGGTTGACGGGCTTGCGAGCGCTCAGTTGTTCGATCGTCGGACGATCACGAAGGGGAGAATACGCGTTGAAACTTCCGAAGTTCGCAGCATTCTCACGCTACCGCCCGCGAGTCTTGACGTTGGTCGTGGTGTTTCTCATCGCGGCGCCGATCACGCTGGCCAATATCACGTCAGAAATCGTCCCTGCCGACTCGGCTATTCACGGGCGGGAAACTACGGGCACGCATCAAGGGCAATATGGTTGGCCGCTGATCTGGCACTGGCATAATCTGCTGCTCAGCCCGGGACCGTGCGGCATCTTCAACTGGGAATACAGCGCGGCGCGGTTGGCGGGCAACGTAGCGTTGTGGCTGCTGTTGCTGGCCGTGCCGACCGGCGGCTGCGAATGGTTGTTGCGCCGCAATCGGCCGGGCCTGCGCTTTAGCTTGCGGACGATGCTGGTCGCCGTGGCGGTCGCGGCCGTGTGTTGCGCCTGGTTCGCCGCGGCCCGCAATCGCGCGAGCCTGCAAGATCCGCTCATCGCCGAATTTGAACAGGACCATGGCATGGACACGATCATGATCGAGCGCCCGGGCCCAAAGTGGCTGGAATTCATCGTGCCCGACCGCTTCCGCCGGCATATTATCGGAATCGAAATCGATGACATGATGCTCGACGAAGCATTGGCCAGGCGGTTGGCAAGATTGCCGCGATTGCAGTATCTGAGCGCCCACGTCGAACGTTGGACCCCGGGCATGACCGACGCGCTGGCCGGCATGCGGCGCCTGCGATGGTTGTGCATCAGCAGATACCCGGACGACGAGCCGAAACAATCGCCTCGCAAGCACTCCACGGTCTTCGACGCGCTGATGCGATGGCTGGGGGGTGAAAGCGAAAGCCCAGAAGGCGAAGGCTCAGAAGCCGAAGATTCAGAAGGCGAGCGCTCAGGTGACGAGGGCAGACGGGCCTCGCGCGAGTTCCACGAGGGCATCGGCAAGCTGACGCAAATTGAAGCGCTCTGCCTTAACGATTGGGAAGACTTCCCTCGCGACCAGCTAGCGCGTGTGGCAGGCCTGGCGAACCTGAAGCTGCTGGTCGTGACTTTTGGGACCGGTACGCAAGGTTCGCTTTCCCATTTTCCAGCGTTGCCGCAACTGGAAACCATTCACATCGAGTATTCCGAGGTCAGCGGGCAAGATCTCCGCCATCTCGCCGTCTTCCCCCGGCTGAAATCGCTCGACCTGACTCACGTCGAATTCGACGGCGCGGAGTTGGGGGACTTGGCGCCGTTGAAATCGCTCGAAGAACTGTCGATCGCGGCTACGTCTCTATCGAAGCAAACGCTCGAATCGTTACTCGCCCTGAAGCGGCTAAAATCGCTAAGTATTTATCAGGATTTCCCGTTTGAAGAATCAGACCGAACGGCCTCGCTCGCGCTCGACGAGGGCGATCAGTTAGAGGTCCCGGAGGGCGAGGCCGAAGTTTTCCGCCGCGCGTTGCAAATGTTGCGACAATCCAACCCTGGAATCGTCATCAAGAAAACCCCGCTGGGCGTCTACACGTTTGACATATCGCCGCCGTTCGAGTACGAAGACCCCGTTCTCTACTCCACGTGGCTGCCGGGCGATTCTCGTTTGTTGCCCCCCTCAGGCATGCGTCAACTCATGCGTCGTCTTGGCGCCGCGCCGGCCAGCCCGGCAGGGCAAAGCACGGCGGACGAGAGCAAAGCGGAAAGGGAGGAATAACCGCTTCGTTGATAACGTGGGCGGCGAGGCCGTAAGCGCAACTCAAACCGGCGGCAGCGGCTTGGCGCCGTGGGCAATGGTGACGATCTGAATCGTGTCGCCAACGATGCGATAGATCAGGCGGTAGTTCTGCAACCTCCGCTCACGAAGATCTTCCCGCATGTACTCGGGCACGACGGCCCCGAGGAGCGGATGGAGAGGAATCGACTCGGCCAGTGATATCAAGCGTTCGCCAAAAAGGCGAGCGTATGCGTTCGAGCCTCGCTCGATATACGAGCAAATTGCGTCGAGGTCGTCTATTGCCTGGGGCGACCAAATGAGCTTTGCCATCTCAGCTTAGCCATTTGCTCAGTCGCCGCTTTGCCTCGTCGTGTTCCAATCCCTCGCCTGCATCGAGCTGGCGAAGCCCAACATCGACTTTTTGCCGAAAATAAAGTTCCGCCATGATGTCGGCGAGCGTCGCGTCGTCGGGCAGACGCTGTATGATTTCAATGACCGCTTGTTTAGTCGTCATAGGTAATCACCCACGATAGATCGATTCGTAGTCGCCACGCGGCCCTCACCCCGGCCCTCTCCCAAAGTGAGAGGGAGCAAAAGCCTGACGCGCGAAGAACCCGGAGGCTGACGCATCCAGCTCGCCTAGCTCCTGACGCCTCCGGCTCGCCTAGCTCCTGACGCCTCCGGCTCGCCTGGCTCCTAGCTCCTGACGCCTATCGCCCGACGCCTCCTTCACAGCGTCCAGCCATCGAACAACGTCGCCCGCAGCCGGTTCCATTCGGGAATTCGCTGGTTGGCGGCGTTTTTGCTGACGAGCTCGTCGACCCATTCGTCCATGCGGCGCAAGCGCTCGGCCAGGCTGGCGACGGTGTTGATGGCCAGTTTCGAACCGGCCCCGGGTTCTTCGACCAGCAGCCGATCGTAGCTCGCTCGCTCGATGTAGAGCAATTTGACCTGCGATTGGGCCCGCACGCTGGCCGAGTGCGGCGCGGGGTGGAAGAACGACATTTCGCCGAAGTTGCTGTACGGTTCGAGCGTGGCGAGCATCACC
>DATKRK010000192.1:0-8145 GCA_035532215.1 Pirellulales bacterium
TCGAGCGGATGCTGACCGTCAGCGAGACGTGCCGCCTGCAAGGCCGCTCGATCTTCAGCTACCTGACAGCCGCTGTCGAAGCCCACTTCCGCGGTCAACCCGTCGCCTCGCTCCTCCCCGGCGCGTGAACGGTTACCGCGAAGACCGAGAGACGTTCCGCGAGTTGTTTTGGGACTTGTTCCGCGAGGGCATCATTACGCTTGGTTTAAATGACTCAAACCGTAACTTTCCTCATTTTAGCATTTCACGGCTCGGCCACCGTATTATCGCTCAGAGTAACCCTTATTTCTTCCACGACGTCTCATCGTACGAAAAGATCATACGTGAAAATGTTCCACAAATTGATCCAGCAACGCTTACGTACTTGAAAGAATCGATGCAAGCATTCAAGGCCGGCTGCGTGCTGGCCTCCACGATCATTTTGGGTGTAGCGGCCGAGCATACGTTTATGCTTGTTGCTCGTGCAGCGGAGCAAAATGCGGCCTATGGGGCATTCTTTGAAAGGGTCGAGAAAAAGCAATGGATTGCCGGCAAACTCGAAGAGTTCAAGAAAGCAATGGAGCACAAAATGGGGCCGTATATCGATGTCGAAACAAGTGATGGCATGGAAGCCATGTTCAATAATGTCCAGGAAGTTCTCCGAGATTTTCGCAATAAGTGCGGGCATCCGACGGGAAAAATCCTAAGCCGCGATATGGCCTTTGTGTTGCTTCAACTGTTCATTCCCTATTCCAAGAAAGCCTACGAACTAAAGGCGTTTTTTGAAAAGACGACCTAATGCCGATGGAATTGCGGAGGCCGGCGTCCGCGCTATCGTCCGGCGCTGGTGAGTCCATAGGGTGGGCACTGCCCGCGCTACAGCCTCGGTTGAACCCAACTCTGGTTCCGCCCCTGGCGGGGCTGACGACCATGCTTGGACCGGGCGCCGTTCAGGGGCTCACGCCCCCTGGCTACAATCTTTCGTCCCTACGGTACTTAGGAGCGCCTTGCCGGCGACGTGCCCTCGCCCTCGTCGGACAAGGCTGACCGATTCGCACCGTGCAATCGCAAAACCAGCCGCGTAGCGGCGACAGTATGTAGCCAGGGGCGCGAGCCCCTGGAGTCTCGTCAAAACCGAATCGTCGTCAGCCCCGCTAGGGGCGAAAGAAGCCCAGCGCGGTTGGGGATGAAGAAGTTATCTTATCGTCGATGCTATACTGTGCCCGGCTGAGAATGAGATGTGCGTTGGTCGTGGGGCGGCCTTCCAGGCCGCCGGCCATTGACGGCCTGGAAGGCCGCCCCACATGCCGCCCAAGCGTCTCGTTGGCGCCCGCGTGAGGTATAAACAGTGTCGGCCCGCGAGGCGGAACGCCGCGTGCCCGATGCCGCTGTGCATGGCTTCCGACGGGCAGCGCCAACACTGGGATTGCTCTGCCGCCGAGCCGCTTTCGGCCGCGACGGGCCGCCGACTATAATCGGGCGATGGAAACCAATCCGCATCAAGCGCCCAGCCAGCCGGAACCGCGGCCGGGGTGGGTCAAGCTGGGACTGTGGGGACTGCCCAATCGCGGTTCGGCGTGGGCGTGCTTCTGGCTGTCGGGGGCGCTCGGGCTGGGCGGCGCGTATGGCTTCGTCGATCCACGTTTTTTTGGCTTCGGCTCGCTTTTCTTCGCTGCCTCGTGGTATTGGCTGGCGATCCGCTGGGTCGACGAGCACGGCGGCTGGGCCAGCGCTGGACAATCGCAGACGGTGATTGAGGGCCGATGCCCGGCGGCCGACAAGCAGCCGGGCGGGCGGCGGTGATTTATGTTTCGGCCGATTTATTTATATCGCTGCGCGGGCGCGCGTTCGAATCGGCGTCGCTTGGCGAAGATCTTCGAGAAAACAAGCGGTTTCCGCCGCGCGCGGCCGTGGCGGCGCGCCGAAAAAGGGGCGTTTCATGCCTGATTGCCGCCCGTTTGGGGCCCGATTCGACGCATATCGATAAATCGTCGCGTCCGGCGTTTTCGCCTGCGGGCCGAGGTTTTGGCCGTTTCCGTGCGGCGCGGCGGCTTATCATTTCGCGAAGCGTATAAATCATGCTTTTTCCTCGCTCCCTTGCGCTGCCTGACTTCCGGCGGGCAGTGCCACGCTACTGACTCGGCGGCTTGGGTCGCAATGTGCCGGCGACTTTGATCTTTGTGGGCCGGGAAGGTTTCATCTTGCGGGTCAAGCCGGGGTTCGCGGTGGAAACTTAAAATCAAGCTCCAGAAAGTCGCTTTTCGCTCCGCGAAAAAGGCGCCTTTTTCGCGGAGCGAAAAGCGACTTTGGTTGCAGCTTCGCCGCTCTGTGTCCTCCGTGCCTGCGCGGTGAACTCCGCGCGTCTTGCGGCGTATTCGAAAAATGCGTCGCCGACGGATTTCAGGTCAACACTTCTCGCAAAACGCGGCCGTGGACGTCGGTCAAGCGGCGGTTGGCGCCGTTGAAGCGGAAGGTAAGCCGCTCGTGGTCGATGCCCAACAGGTGCAAGATCGTCGCGTGCAAGTCGTAGCAGTAGATCGGCGTGCGGGCTCGCCAACCCCACTCGTCGGTCTCGCCGTAAGCCGCGCCGCCGCGGATGCCGGCCCCGGCCAGCCAGCCGACGAAGGCGCCGCCGTTGTGGTCGCGGCCGGCCGTGCCTTGGCTGAACGGCTGGCGGCCGAACTCGGTGCTCCAGACGACCAGCGTGTCGTCGAACATGCCGCGGGCCTTGAGGTCCTTGAGCAAGCCGGCGATCGGCTTGTCGACGCTGGCCGCGATCGGCGGCAACTCGGTGTTGATGTTGCCGTGGTTGTCCCAGTTGTTCGACGGCCCGCCGGCGCCGCTCCAGACCTGCACGAACCGCACGCCCCGTTCCAGCATCCGCCGCGCGACCAGCAAGCGGCGGCCGAATTCTTCGGTCGGCTTGCCGTTCAGGCCGTACAGCTCCTGGGTCGCTTGCGTCTCGCGTGCGACGTCGAGCGCCTCCGGCGCGCTGAACTGCAGCCTGGCCGCCATCTCGTACGAGGCGATGCGGGCCTCCAGCCGCGAGTCGCCCTGCCACTCGGCCAGGTGCTCGCGGTTCAACTCGGCCAGCAGGGCTTGCCCTTCGGCCTCGCTGGCGGGCGTGATGTACATGGCGGACGCGGGCGGAAACAGATCGGCGATCGGCGTGGCCGACGAAGCCTTGATGATCGTGCCTTGATGGGCCACCGGCAGAAAGGCCGAAGTGAAATTGCCCTGGTTGTTGTAAGGCAGCCCGCGGGGGTCGGGCATCACGACGAACGTCGGCAGGTTGTCGACCAGGCTGCCCAGGCCGTACGAGATCCAGGCGCCGAGGCAGGGAAAGCCCGGCAGCACGAAGCCGGTGTTCATCATGTAGCTGCCCGGCCCGTGGACGTTGGTCTTGGTCTGCATCGACATCAGAAACGCCAGATCGTCGACGCAGCCGGCCAGGTGCGGGAACACGCTGCTCACCCAGCGGCCGCACTGGCCGTGCCGTTCGAACGCGAACGGGCTTTTCATCGTCTTGAAGCCGGCCGAGCCGGTGACGCTTTCGACGCGCTCGCCGGGGTCGAACTTCCGGCCGTCGAGCTTGTCGAGCGCCGGCTTGTAATCGAACGTGTCGCACTGGCTGGCGCCGCCGTTCATGAACAGTTGAATCACCCGGCGGGCTTTCGCCCGGTGGTGCAAGCCGCCGTTGAGATCGGCGCTCGTTCCGACATGCGACTCATCGGCCAGCAAGCCATTGCGGCCGAGCATCTGGGCCATCGCTACGCCGCCCAGCCCGCCGCCGAGACGCCAGAGAAAATCGCGACGGGATCGATTGATTTGGAAAGACATCTTGGGATTCAATCTTCACTCGCAACGCCGGAAGCTAGCCACAGAGAGGCACAGAGTTATTTTCGATTTCGGATTTTGGATTTTGGATTCGATCCAAAATCGGAAATCAAAAATCCAAAATCCCTCTGTGCCTCTGTGGCTAACCCGAACCTCTTGCGGTTTTCACTGCACGAACATGAACTCATTGCTATTCAAAATCAGCCGGCACACATTCGCCAGCCCGTGCTTCTCGGCGTAAGCAACCAGCGCGGCTGATTCTCTTTCCGTCGGCCGGCGGCCGAGGGCCAACTCGTAAGCCACTGCGATCTGCTGGGGCAAGCCTTCGCCGAGCAAGGCGGCGCGGGCGGCGAAGTGCTCGCTCTGCCGCACGACGAAGCGGTTGTTGAGCATGGCCAGCGCCTGCAAGGCCGTGACCGACGTGTTGCGCGCGGGCGTCAGTTGCGAAGCGTCGGCGCAGTCCATCGAATCCATGAACGGGTCGGGCAGCGTGCGGAACAGAAAGCGATAGACGCTGCGGCGAAAACTCTCGGGCGAATCGACGTCGAAGTTCTCGTAATCGACCTTCGGCGTGACGTGGATGCCGGGGCTTTGGATGAACTGCTTGACGCTCGGCCCGCCCAGCGTGCGGTCGAGCTTGCCGCTGATCGCCAATGTCGCGTCGCGGAGCTGCTCGGCGTCGAGCCGCGTGCGGTTCATCCGCCACAGATAGCGATTGCCCGCGTCGATTTCGGCGAATTGCGGCACGTTCTTCGACGACTGCCGGTAGGCGGCGCTGGTGACGATCAGCCGATCGAGCGCCTTGAGCGAGCCGTCGTGCTCCAAAAACCACGAGGCCAGCCAGTCGAGCAGTTCCGGGTGCGTGGGCGGCGAGCCCATCCGGCCGAAGTCGTTGGGCGTCTCGACGATGCCGCGGCCGAAGTGATAGTGCCAGGCCCGGTTGACGATCGACCGCCACGCGAGCACGTTCTTGGGATCGGAAACCCAGCGGGCCAGCGCCGCGCGGCGGGCGCCTTCGTCGTTGGGATCGTCGATCGCGAACCTGGCTGCGAGTCCCGGCACGCAGGCCAGCGCCCCCGGCGCCGCGGCTTCGAGCGGCTGGCTCACGTCGCCGCGCCGCAGCACGAACACCGGCCGCGGCGTCTTGGCCGGCGTGAAGTTGCCCTCGGGCTTGAAGTCGCTGGCCGCGGCGTAGACCAACGACGGCGGCGGCAGCGCGGCAAGCTGCTCGTCGACGCGCAGCTTCATCACGTGCCAGGCGATTTCGGCCTGTTGCTCGTCGCTGCGCTCGGCCGCCGGCACGGCCAGGCTCCGCGCGACCGCCTCGGGCAAGCTCGGCCCGGCCACGACCGGCTTTTCCGCACCCGTGGCCGACAACCGCAAGCGGCCGATCAGATGCCCGCCGCCGTGCAATTGCGCCAGTGAAAAGGTCAGCACCGCACCGCCCTCGCCGCCGAGCGGCTCTTTCAATTCGAACACGGCCTGATGCGATTTGCCCACTTGCGGATAAACGCCCCAAGCCGTCTTGGGCTGGCCGTCGATCGCCATCGCGATCGTCCAGCCGTCCTGATTGAAATCGGCGGTCGGGCTTTCCAGCGCGATATCGCGGGCGGCCGTCAGGTCGGCGGGCGGCGCCGCTTGCAGCTTGAACTCCGAGAGGTGCAGATTGCCGTTGTCTTGCCGGCCCGGGCCGTGCTGCGGCAGCCGCTCGTCGGCCAGCACTTCCAATCGCACGGCCGTCACCTTCGCCAGCGAAGCCTTGGCCGTAATCACGTAGGTATCGGTCTCCGGCCGGGCGCCGCCGAACAGGGCCGAGCCGTCGCTTTGCTTGTCGGTCGTCGTGCCGGCGCCGCAGGAGATGACGCCGGGTTCGAGCGTTTGCCAATGTCGCGAGGCCGCGGCGACCGATTGCTCCCAGTCGGCCGCATCGGCCAGCACGGCCGGGTCGAGCAGTCGCGCCAAGGGCACGGCCGCGCGGCCGGCGGCCAGTTCGGCTTTCAGTTTTTCGAGCGCCAGACGCCGCTCGCGCACCTGCGGATCGGGCTCGTACGAACGGTCGGCCCGGTCGACGCCCGAAAACACGGCCTGCAAGCCGTAGTATTCGGCCTGCGAGATCGGATCGAACTTGTGATTGTGGCAGCGGGCGCACTGCACGGTGGCGCTGACGAAGGTCGACATGGCCGTGGTCGCCATGTCGTCGCGATCGAGATTGCGGGCGATCTTTTTGTCGAGCGTGTCGTCGACGATGCTCTGTTGCGAACTTTCGTCCCAGGGCCCGGCGGCGATCAAGCCGGTGGCCACGATGCCTTGCGGGTCGCCGGGAAACAGCACGTCGCCGGCAAGCTGCTCTTGGGCGAAGCGGGCGTAAGGCTTGTCGTCGTTGAACGAGCGGATCAGGTAATCGCGATAGGGCCAGGCGTTCGGCCGCGGGCGGTCCTGGTCGTTGCCGTGCGTCTCGGCGAAGTGCACCACGTCCATCCAGTGCCGGGCCCAGCGTTCGCCGTAGTGCGGGCTGGCCAGCAGCCGGTCGACCACGCGCTCATAAGCGCCCGGCGCCTCGTCGGCCGCAAAGGCAGCGACCTCTTCCGGCGTCGGCGGCAAGCCGATCAGGTCGAACGTCGCGCGGCGAATCAGCAGCCGCTTGTCGGCCGGCGGCGAAGGCGCCAGCTTGTGCGCCACGAGTTCCGCGGCAATGAACGCGTCAATCGGATTCTCGACCCAGGCCGCGTGCGGGCCGGCGCTCGGCGGCGTTGGTTTTCCGAGCGGCCGATAGGCCCAATGATCGCTTTTGTCGTCGAGCTTGGCATCGACCTTGGCGCCGGCCGAAGCGGGCCACTCGGCGCCCTGATCGATCCAGGCCCGCAGAATGCCGACTTGCTCGGCCGAGAGCGGTTCGCCTTCGGCCGGCATCCGCAAGTCTTCATCGCCCCCGGCGACATAACGGATGAACGGGCTGGCCGCGCTATCGCCCGGTTTGATCGCCTCGCCATAATCGCCGCCCGCAATGGCCGCCGCTCGCACGTCGACGCGGTAGCTGCTCTTCTGCTTCTGTGGCCCGTGACACGCCAGGCAGGAGGCCGTCAGAATCGGCTGCACGTCTTTGACGAAATCGATCTTCCGCTCGGCCGGCGGCGGCAGGGTCTTTTCGCCGGGCGGTTCGGCGGCTCTGCTCGTCCCCGGCAGCAGAACCAGCAGTCCAAACACTCGCAGACAAGCTCGCGCGCAGATCGAGTTGAACGAGCAACCCCAAGGCATGATTTCCATCCGGCACAAGCAGACCGCGGCGGGCAGGGGCGAGGCAGGCGACCGATCGCATCAGTATATCAGGATGGGTCGGGCGAGTCGAATTTCGAGGGCGCGGGGTAGAGGGTCAGTCTAATTACGAGATTTTTTAGGCGCCCGAAAGCGAGCCGCCAGGACCCATGGCTAATGCGGCTTTTGGAAGGCCCAGACCAGCACGCTCATGCACGTATACAATCCGAAAACGATGGCGAGTATGAGCGACATCTGATCGCGGCGGACCAGGAACCCAACAGCGGAAATCGCGAAGGATGCGGCAATAAGCCAGAAGCTAATTCGTTCGGCTATTCGATTAAATCGGCCCATGTCGCACACTCTACCCTACATTCCGCGAGTCGCGCAGCTAATTTCTCGGCAATTTGCGGCGCCGGCTGGCGCCGGCGAAGGCATGGGGGGCAATCGTAGGCAACCACTGGTCGTGGGTAAGTTTGAACTTGTGATTTTTGAGACTCGCCCGCCAGCCGGTTAGAATGCCGTCTGCCTGACGGTCGTGGTCGTGCTGTGGGTCGCCGACCAGGTTTTGGAAATCGGTTCCTAATGCATTGTCAGGTCTTAATATTTGGGTAGGCGAGTGCCTGGGGCTGAGCCTGGGCGAAGCCCCAGTTCGCTGGGGCATCGCTTCGCTCTGCCGCCAGCCACCCCCCGCTGATTGAAATTGCTAACCCCAATTCCTAGACCTGACAATGCGCTAGCCGCTCGCTGGGAAACCAAGCGGACTATCGTCATGCCGTCGCCGTTTCGTCTCCGCTGGTTTCAGTTCAGCCTGAAAACGCTGCTGGCGTCGACGCTCGATGGCCGGCAGTAGGGGATGAATCAAGCTGCGCCTGCAAGCCAGCTTGATCCTATCATTGAACTGCGCCTCCGCGTGAGCCCCGAACCAGGAAGAATCTGGAACACAAGGAGATGGGCATGTGGGGCGGCGATGATGACTTCAGCGACGCTTATTATCTGACGAGCATCGGCCGGCAGCCGTAGGGTGGGGCGCAGCCCCCACGCGCGAATAGCGTTGCAACTACGCGTGGGGCTGCG